>CAZVAQ010000039.1:0-24225 GCA_964625145.1 uncultured Candidatus Sumerlaeota bacterium | reverse complement strand
AGCCGCGACCAAACCGCCCCGTCAACAGCCAAGTCCGTCAGCCCGCCGGGCCCCGGATTTTCGTCCGCCTTGGCCTTGACACGCCCCCCGTCCACCGCCACCTTCCCACCCCCAACGGTGGGGCGGTAGCTCAGTTGGTAGAGCGCGGCGTTCGCAATGCCGAGGTCAGGGGTTCGACCCCCCTTCGCTCCACCACCGTTGAATCCGGACTCCCACCCTCGCCCTTGGCGGGGGTTTTTTCGTGTCACCAGCCGGCCTCACCAGCGCTGGATCCACGCTTCCTGCTGCTCAAAGTCCGCCAGGATCCGCCCCTCCAGCTCGCTGGCAAAACTCTCCGGCACACCTGGTGGCAGACTCAGCAGGTACAGGACATTGTGCTCCCGCAGCAGCTTCCCCTCCGGCGTCACCCATCCGCCCTCGACTCCGTTGATCCGGGTGAAGCCCCCCGCCTGCCGGGCCATCCATTCCTCCAACTCGGCCTGCTGCTGCGTGCTGGCCTCGCCACCGGGCAGTTGCTCCGGCACCACGAAAAGCAGCCGCTGCGGCTTCTGGGCGCATGCGCCCAGCAACATCGCGATCACGAAGACCCCACAAATCCTCGAAACCAATCTCATTCTCCAGCTCCCTGGTGAAATGCGGGCGCGGTTCCCTGTTGCCCAACCCGCCAGTCCTGCCAACCTCCGGACCAACACCACCCGGAGTCAATTGATGGCCACCCTCAAGCCGTTTCCCGCCGTGCGCCCGACCCCCGAGAGCGCCCGCGCCATTTGCGCGCCTCCCTATGATGTCGTAAACACCGAAGAGGCCCGCGCCGCCGCGGAGGGCAACCCGCTCAGCTTCTTCCGCGTCTCCCGACCGGAAATCGAACTCGCCCCCGACGCCGATCCCTACAGCGACCAGGTCTACGCCCACGGCGCTTCCAACCTCGCCAAGCTCATCGCCGGCGGCCACCTCGTCCAGGACAACAAGCCCTGCTATTATCTCTACCGCCAGGTCATGGGGCATCACTCCCAGACCGGCATCGTCGCCGTGGCCAGTTGCGACGAATATGATCGCGGCCTCGTCAAGAAGCACGAACTCACCCGCCCCGACAAGGAAGACGACCGCACCCGCCACATCAACATCCTCAACTCGCAGACCGGCCCGGTCTTCCTCACCTATCGCGCAGATCCGCAGGTCGATGAGTTGGTGCACCACCTGTCCTCCGCCGAACCGACCATCGACTTCGTCGCTGACGATGACGTGCGCCACACCGCGTGGGTCGTTGCAAACGATGAACACATCCGCGCGCTGGAGGCGGCTTTCAAGTACGTCCCCGCGCTCTACATTGCCGACGGCCATCACCGCAGCGCCGCCGCCAGCCGCGTCGCCCGCGAGCGCGCCGCCGCGAATCCGCACCACACCGGCGATGAGCCGTACAACTTCTTCCTCGCGGTCTCATTCCCGCACAACCAGATGCAAATCCTTGGCTACAACCGCGTGGTGAAGGACCTCAACGGCCACAGCGCCGACGACATCCTGCAGAAGCTGGGCACCGTCGGCAAGGTCACCAACCTGCACATCGGCCGCAACCCGATGCACAAGGGAGAGGTGACCTTCTATCTTGACGGCCGTTGGCACGCCCTCACCTGGAAGCCCGAACTGCAACACGGCCCCGACGCCGTGTCGCGTCTGGACGTTTCCGTCCTGCAGGAACACGTCCTCACGCCCATGCTCGCCATCGGCAATCCGCGCACGGACAAGCGCATCTCCTTTGTGGGCGGCATCCGCGGCATCCAGGAGCTGGAACGCCTCGTCAGATCCCACGAGTACGCCATCGCATTTGCCATGTATCCCACCAGCATCGAAGAGCTCATGGCCATCGCGGATGAAGGTGGCCTGATGCCGCCGAAATCCACTTGGTTCGAACCCAAGCTGCGCGATGCGATGATGTGTCACATGTTGTGAAGGAGTCAGGAGCCAGGAATCGGGAATCGGTTCCTGACAACCTTGAATGCCGCAACGGTGCATGGTTCTCGTTAATTCCTCGCTGTAGTCCCCGCTGTCCTTGCGGTCCCTTCCATCATGCAGCCTTCCGCCTTGTTACTTTCCTATTTCCATCCGCCGGACGCCCCGGGTGTCCGGCGGATGGTCTCACTGCTGCGCTACTTGCCGGAACACGGCATCCAGCCCATGGTCCTCGCGTGTCGCTCCGGCCATGGAGCAGGTCACGATCCATCTGTAATTCACGAGGATTGGTTCCGCCGCATCAAAGTCGTCCGCACCGAATCCCTTGATCCCTATCGCTCACTGGCGCGGTGGGGGCGCGCTGATGGCCCCTCGCCTCATTCCGCGGCGCCCCAACATTCCAAGAACAACTCGGAACTCAGAACTGTCATTTCCACTCTCCGCCGTCATGCCTTCATCCCCGACGATCGCTGCGGATGGATACCATTTGCCGTTTGGCGCGGCATTCAACTGGTCAGGCGATATCCGTCCATCCGCGTCATCTACTCATCCAACTATCCGCAAAGCGCCCACGTCGCCGCGGGGCTCATCGCTCGCGCAACCGGCCGCAAATGGCTCGCGGACTTTCGCGATGGCTGGACGCAGAATCCCGCTTTTCACGATCCCGGCAATGCAATCATGGCGGTGATGCAAAGCCGTCTGGAGCGATGGACCGCCCGCCGCGCCGATTCCATCGTCACGGTCTCGGCCCCGATCACGCGCCACCTGCAATCGCTGCGCCCGCGCAACCGCCAACCCGTCGTCACCATCACCAACGGGTTCGATGACGAGTTGCTCGTGGACGCCGGCGCACCCGCGCCCGAGCCGCTGCGCCCCGGCAAGTTCACCCTCCTCTACACCGGTACCCTCTTTGGCCGCCGCACTGCGGAACCCTTCCTCGCGGCCGTCGCGCGCCTGCTGGCCGATCAGCCCCTATGGAGCGAACGCCTTGCCGTCGTCTTTCGCACACAACCCACGGAGGAGCTGCTCTCCATCCGCGAAGCCCACCGTTTGGGAAATGTCGTGGAATTTCTCCAACCCGTTCCCTTCCAGCAAGTCATTGCCGAGCAACGTCGCGCCGACGCCCTTCTCCTCATTCTCGAAGACGGCCCCGGCGCCGAGATCATGGTCAGCCAGAAGGTCTTCGAATACCTCGCTGCCCGCCGGCCGATCCTGGCCATGATCCCCCCCAACGGCGCCGCCGCCGGGATCCTGGCGGAGACCAAGGGCAGCCTGCTGCTCCCCACCCACGACCCTGCCGCTGCATCGGATATCCTCGGCCGTTTCCTCCAGAACCCCGCCACAGTGCCCCCCGCCCTTCACCTGGACAAGTACCGCCGTTCAGCCCAAGCCGCCGCCATGGCGGAGTTGATGAATCGCTTGGCGGGCAAGTAATCGCTCCCCCCGTCGACTCCCCTTCACAAGTGCCTACCCACAATCTGACCCAAAAGGACCGACTGGACATTTCTGTGCCTTTTGTGCCTCTTTGTGGCCAAATTCCGTCCGTCCCACCGCCTTTCAAAAACCACCTCAATTGGTCCGGATTCCCCAACTCCCGATTGACGAGAGTGCGCCGGATCAGAAGTCTCCAACGGCATTCAGAAACTCCCCCCATCGAAACCACCAGTAGGCTGCCATGATTCGACCTGCCCGCCCCCTCCTCCTGCTCGCGGCCCTCGTGGCCATGACCGCTCTCGTTCAACCGGCCGTCGCCGAATCCACCCCCCGGCTGCTGGAGCGCACCCAGACCACCCGCCGCGCGACCCCTGCGATTTCGTATGTGGTCGGCATTGGGCAGGAGGGCACCACGGAGAACTCCGAACCCGCCGAATCATGGCGGCGGGAAGAGCGTTGGATCACCGATCCCATGACGGGCGAGGAGGAACGCATCGTCCTCGAAGGCCCCGCGCCCGACCTTGGCCTCAAGTCATTCCTGATCGCCATCCCGGAAGGTCATGAAGCTCCCTCCGATGCGGCCGCCGTCCGCGTCACCCTTCACGACGCCGAGACCGGCGAGTTGATCGATGAACTGCAGGTTTCAGACATCGAGGTGAAGCCTGCACAGGTCGGCCTCGTGCGTGCGGCCCAGGTCTTCTATCGCCTGCCCGAGACCGATCGCGCCATTGAGGCGCGCCTCACCATCGACATTCCCGCCGCCGCCGGTCCCCAGTCGCGCGTTCGCTCCAGCCTGCCAGTGCCCCCCTCTCTCGCGACCCTCTTCGTCAATCCCGAAGACGCCGTTGTCCTGAAGGATATCCGCCATCGTGGCACCACGCCCCAGCTTCTCCCCCCTCCGGGAGACATCCGCATCGCCTTCGAGGCCTCGCACCGCGTCTACCGCGTGCCCATCGCATCGCTCGGCATCGAGCTCGAGGACATCGACAACGCGCAGCTCATCCATCACGGCGTGGTCATCCCCTTCGATGTGCTGGGAGAGGACGTCATCTTCTACGCCGAACGGCGAGTGACCGACGCGGACACGGACGATTCGGTGTTCGTGAAGTTCGACAGCGAGGACCCCTCACCACGCATCCCGACACGGCCGGCCTTTGAAACACTGGAAGTTCCCGAAGAGCCGACCGAGGTGGAAGTGGTGCGCAATCGGCGGTTTGAGTGGGACTTTCAGTATCAGCCCGCTGTTATTTCTCTCCCACTCGGTTCAAAGTTTGTCTTTCATCGTCTTCGCTGGCCCGGAAACGCGACAACCCCGCATTTTGGCATTTACGATATTCCCATCAACGATGTCCTGACCAACACGTTCTTCTCGCTCAAGGTCGAACTTCACGGCCAGAACCAGAACAATGATTTCACTCCGGATCACTATGCGGACATTTCTTTTGCCGGTGTCGACCTAACCCCCGCGACGAAGACGAATTGGGAAGGCCGCACAAAACACACCGCCAACTTCAATTTCACGCTTCCGGAGTTGCCCGCAGGGCCCGTGGAGACCCTTTCCTTCTCGCACTTCGTGGCGAGCAATTCGCCCGTGACCTCCGCGGGAAATGCAGATGAACAAACGCTGGATGTGGTGGACATCACCTACCTCGGGCTTCCGCGATTGGAAGCAGATGGATTCGGCCGCGTCCGCCTCACTCCTGCAGGATCGCCCCGGCGCGTGACCATCAGTGGATTCCCCGTTGGGACCGTGGCCGACGACCTGCTGGTCCTTGACGTGACAGACCCCAACGCGCCCGTGCACCTCACCAATCCGGTGGTTTTCCCAGACAGCACCGGCACCGTCGGCGTCACCTTCGAGGCGCCCGCGAGTCTCTCGGTCTATCACGTCGAGTTGATGGACGCCTTGGCGGCTCCCACCCGGACGGTGGAGGCCGAGGAACTTCCCGGGGTCCTCTCTCCTGATCTCGTGCTGCGTGGGATCGTGGTTCGTGATCCGATCTTCGCTGAGGAGATGAAGCCGTGGGTGGATCACCGCGGACCGGGAATCCTCGAAATGGATCCCCAGGCTGCCTATAACGTCTTCAATGGTGGCCAGGCCTCTCCCGAGTCATTGCGGGACGCCATTCGTAGCCTGATCGAGTCGGCCGTCGAAGCCGAGCCGGTCCCCTTTGTCCTGTTGGTCGGTCATGGCAGTTTCGACCGCAAGAACCGCCTTGGATTCAAGGACGCTCCATGGATTCCGGCTTTCCTTGATACGAGCGTCGTGTTCAACTACGACCCAGTCACCATGGTGGGAACGACCATCGAAAACGCTGTTGATCTGGACTATGGATTTCTGTTTGGAGAAGACACCCTGATCGATGTGCAACTCACCCGGTGGCCGGCCAAGACGCCCGCGGACGTCCAGACAGTTGTCGCCCGTTCCTTGGCCCATGACAACCTCGCCAAGGCACTGACGCGCGCCGACCGCCCCATCGTCTTTCTTGCCGACAATGAAGCGGCATTCATCAATGACCAGAGCATCTGGGACAGCATCTGGTCCTCCAATGGCTTCGCCTCCCTCCTGATGACCCGTGGGCAGCCCGTTGCGGAACTTGATGGACTCATCAACACACCTGCCATTCGCAAGTCACTCGACCGCAAGGACGTTCAAGGCGATCCTTTGGGCGCCTCATTTTTCTTCTACACAGGCCACGGCAATTTCGACCGTTGGGCCGGGACCATGGCGGCGTCCTTCGACACCAGTACCAATCCAATCTCCAACGCCAACATCGCCACCTTCGAGACCTTGAATCAATGGCCGGTGGCCGCCACCTTCACCTGCCTCAACGGCAACTATGCCACTCCCGGCCAGACACGTCTGGCGATGTCAGAAGCTTGGCTCTTCGCTTCGGACTTCGGTGCCACCGCCAACATCGCTCCTTCCAGTGTCGACTTCTATAACGAACAGCGCCTACTTCAGGGCGCCTACCTCGCCCAACTCGGCAAGGCTGATCCCGGCGAACGGGCAGCAACGATTGGCCAAATGTCCCATCGCGCCACCGTCCAATACGCCACCCAGCATCCCACACTCCTACGGACCCTGCGCGAGTACATCGTCTTTGGCGATCCACTGGCGCTGACGACCGTAGTGCCGCAGGAGGCCGAGCTGGCCGTCACGCTCGAAAGCTCCGCCGAGGAGGTGAGCGACGGCGAGCCATTTACCCTGACGCTGACGATCGAGAACATCGGCGCCGACGAGGCGCGCGGGGCGGTGGTCGAGGTTAACGCTCCCACTGGCATCGAGCTGATCGAAGCCGTCAGCCCGTGGGGCGTCTTCACCGACCATGGCGACCGCTGGGAGGTGGCCCTCGGCACCCTCGCCCCCGGCCAGACCGCCACCATCGACCTGACCGTCATGACCAACCCCACCGCCGAAAGCCCGGTCGAGTTCACCGGCACCGGCCAGTCGATAACCACGCAGGATGTCGAACCCGCCAGCGATACCGCCACGGTGATCATCATCCGCGACTCCGCACAAGTCGATCATGTCGCCATTTTCTGATGCAATGGAGCGGTTACTCGCGCGTTTTTTCACAAGTACACCATCGCCGTTGACACGCCCCGAAGCCGGGTGCCACACGACCGCATGCCAACGCGAGGACGCGGCATCCGGCGTTGACCCAAAGCTCCCATCCAACCCCGACAGCCCGATTTGGCACCTCACTCCCGAGGTGTGCCAGTTGGCCTATGTGCTTTGAGGCAGCCCCCCGACGCGTCCCTTGCCAGACAATCTGACCAAAGGAGAAATGGCCTCATGGGCATGTGGATCGGTAGAGGGCGAAAGGCCCGCCAGACGTATGGACTCGACGAAATCGCCCTGGTCCCCGGAACCCTGACCATCGACCCCGATGACACCGACACCTCCTGGGAGATCGGTGGCCAAAAATTCCCCATCCCCATCATCGCCGCGGCCATGGACGGGGTTGTGGACGTCCCCTTCGCCATTCGCATGGGCGAGATGGGCGGCTTCGGCATCCTGAACCTGGAAGGCGTCCAGACCCGCTACGAGGATCCCACCGACGCGCTGCAGGCCATCGCCACCAGCGAACCCGGCGACTCCACGGGCATCGTCCAGAAGATCTACTCCGCCCCCATCAAGGAAGACCTGATCGCCCGCCGCATCGAGGAGATCAAGGCTAGTGGCCAGAAGGCCGTCGTCTCGTCCATCCCGCCCAAGGCCACCCGATTCGGCAAGATCGCCGAGGAGGCCGGCGTCGACATCTTCGTCATCCAGGCCACCGTCTCCACCGTCCGCTACGAATCGAGCAAGCACGAGACCGTGGACCTCAAGAAGGTCTGCGCGGAAATGAAGGCCCCGGTCATCATCGGCAACACCGTGACCACCGAAGCCTGTCTCGAACTGATGGAATGTAACCCCGCCGGCATCCTCGTCGGCGTCGGCCCCGGCGAGGCCTGCACCTCCCGCGGCGTGCTCGGCCTCGGCGTCCCCCAAGTCACCGCCACCGTCGATTGCGCCTTCGCCCGCGACTTCTACTACAAGCGTACCGGCCGCTACATCCCCATCATCACCGACGGCGGCATGAGCAAGGGCGGCGACATCTGCAAGGCCCTCGCCTGCGGCGCCGACGCCGTCGTCGTCGGCAGCGCCTTTGCCAAGGCCAAGGAAGCCCCCGGCCGCGGCTATCACTGGGGCATGGCCACCCCGCATCACAACCTGCCCCGCGGCACGCGCGTTCATGTCGGCACGACCGGCTCCCTGGAGGAGATCCTCTACGGCCCCGCCCACGTCGACGACGGGTCGCAGAACATTGTCGGAGCCATCAAGACCTGCATGGGCTCGGTCGGCGCGCGGAACCTCAAGGACTTCCAGATGACCGAGATCATCATCGCCCCGGCCATCAAGAGCGAAGGCAAGCTCTACCAGCGCACCCAGCGGATTGGAATGGGGAAGTAAGGGAAGGGTGAAGAGAGAAGAGTGAAGGGTGAAGGATTGAGAGAGAAGGCGGGGCGATTGTCGAAAGGGCTTCCAACTCTTGAGACCAACTTCAGGTCATTCCGGACCCAGCGCCGAGGGCGCGAACTCTTGCCAGCCTGGGGCATCGCCCCGGGTTGGTGACCTGCGACAAGCGGAGGGCTGAATGCCCGACCCATTGGTACTTCGACGCTGTTCACAGACCCATGGAAGAAAGTCTCGGCATCGCCCATGATCACCATCGTCGATTTCGGTTCCCAGTATACGCAGCTCATCGCCCGGCGCATTCGTGCCATGGGCGTCTTCAGCCGCATCGTCGCCTGTTGGGAGAAGCCGGCTGCCCTCCTTGCCGGCGATCCGCGCGGGATCATCCTGTCCGGTGGGCCCGCGTCGCTCTATGACAAGGGCGCGCCCAAGGTGCACAAGGCCCTGCTCGACAAGGTCACCGTCCCCATCCTCGGCATCTGCTATGGTCACCAGGCTCTCGCCATGGCCATGGGCGGCAAGGTCGAGCGCGGCGGCAGCGGCGAATACGGCCGCGCGGAGATCACGCTCAACGCCTCGAACCCGCTTCTGAAGGGTGTCCCCAAGTCGCACCACGTGTGGATGAGCCACCGCGATCACGTCGCGAAGCTCCCCACCGGCTTCGTCCCCATCGCCTCATCGCCCGCTGCCCCGTTGGCCCTCGTCTGCAACGAGAAGAAGCGCATCTGGGGCATGCAGTTTCACCCGGAAGTCCACCACACCGAGCACGGCAACAAGTACCTGGAGAACTTCGTCTTCGACATCTGCAAGGCACCGCGCGATTGGTCGCTCGGCGATTGGATCGAGACGGCGGTGGGGGAGATTCGCGAGCACGCCGCCGGCCGCCCGGTGACGTCGGCCGTCTCCGGCGGTGTCGATTCCACCGTCATGGCGATGCTGCTGCACCGCGCCCTCGGCAAGCATTCGCATCCCGTATTCGTCGACAACGGCGTCCTTCGCCTCAACGAAGTCGAGGAAGTCTCCGCCGCACTGAAGGGCGAATTGAAGCTCAACCTCAAGGTCGTGCGCGCCGGAAAGCATTTCCTCGGCAAGCTCAAGGGCGTCTCTGATCCCGAGAAGAAGCGCCATATCATCGGCCGCGAGTTCATTCGCGTCTTCTTCCGCGAAGTCGGAAGCAATGACCTCCTCGCGCAGGGCACCTTGTACCCGGACGTCATCGAATCCGTCAGCGTCCGCGGCCCCAGCGACAAGATCAAGACGCACCACAACCGCGTGCCCGAAGTCATGAAGCTCATCGAGCAGGGCCGCGTCATCGAACCGCTCAAGGAACTCTTCAAGGACGAGGTCCGCGAGGTCGGCAAGATCCTCGGCATTCCCAAGCCGATCCTTGATCGCTATCCCTTTCCGGGCCCCGGTCTCGCCATTCGCATCCTCGGCGAGGTCACGCCGAAGCGGCTCAAGCTCCTACGCGCTGCCGACGCCATCTTCCGCGAGGAGATCGCCAAGGACCGCAAGAGCTACGACCGCGTGTGGCAAGGTTTCGCCGTTTTACTTCCCGTTCGCGCCGTCGGCGTCATGGGAGATTCGCGCACCTACGCCAATGTCTGCGCGATTCGCGCCGTGGAGAGCGTCGACGGCATGACGGCCGACTGGGCGCGCCTGCCGCACGAACTTCTCGACCGCATCAGCCGTCGCATCGTCAACGAAGTCGACGGCATCAACCGCGTCGTCTACGACATCTCCTCCAAGCCACCCGCCACCATCGAATGGGAGTGAGGGGGAAGAGTGAAGAGTGAAAACTCCGTATTCATCGTGCCTCCGCGGTAAACACTTCCTGAGTCTCCACTGATGTCCATCCAATTCGCCAATCTCAAGCGCCTCTACCGCGGCAAGGTGCGCGAGGTGTATGACCTCGATGCAGGGCATTTGCTTCTCGTCACGTCCTCGCGTGTCAGCGCGTTCGACGTGGTCTTTCCGGAGCCTGTTCCTCACAAGGCGGAGGTGTTGAACCTGCTCAGCGCCTGGTGGTTCGAGCGCACGCGTCACATCGTGCCGAACCATCTCGTGTCCGTCCGCGCGTCGGAGATTTTCGGTGCCGGATCAGAAGATGCGAAGGCCCTTCGCGGCCGCGTCGCCAAGGCCAGGCGCGCCACGCCGGTGCGATTTGAATGCGTCGTGCGCGGGCATCTGGACGGATCTGGCTGGCGCGAGTACCGCGAGTCCGGCCGCGTCGCCGGCCATGAACTCCCCGCCGGGCTCAAGCGCTACGACCGCCTCCCCGAGCCGATCTTCACCCCGGCCACCAAGGCCGAATCCGGCCACGACGAGAACATCACCTTTGACCAGATGCGCGAGATGGCTGGCCGCGAACTGGCGGACCTGCTTCGCGAGCTCAGCATCGCCCTCTATCGTTTCGCCTATGACCTCCTCGCCCCGCGCGGCATCCTGCTGCTCGACACAAAGTTTGAATTTGGCCACGACGCGAACGGCCAACTCCTGCTCATCGATGAGATCTTCACGCCGGATTCGTCGCGCTATCGCCTCGCCGAATCGACCGGCTCCGGGGAGCAGGCTTTCGACAAGCAATTCCTCCGCGACTGGCTGGAGGCGCAGGGCTTTCGCGGCGATGGGCAGCCACCGGTACTTCTACCCGAAGTGATCGCCGAGCTGTCCCGCCGTTACGTCCGCGCGTTCGAGTTGATAACCGGAACCACGCTGGAGGAAGCTCTCGACCGCAACGCTTGACCCATCCCACCCCGGACTCCCGCTCCATGCTCACCGTTCACGTTCTCGTTCATCTCCGGCCGGACATCCTTGATGTGCAGGGCCAGGCCATCACCCAGGCCGTCCGCGCCGCGGGTCATGGCACCGTTGCCTCCATTCGCGCGGGCAAGTCGTTCATGCTGGAGATCGACGCCGCGAGCGTCGAGGAAGCGCGTCCGGAAATCGAGCGCCTCTGCACCGAGACACTCAGCAACCCGCTCCTCGAGGATTTCACATGGAGCATCGTCGACTCCAAGGAGGCCGCGCGGTGACCACACGCTGGGCCGTCATTGTCTTCCCCGGATCGAACTGCGAGCGCGACGCCGTCCACGCCTTGCGCGATGTGCTTCGCTGCGATGTCATCGAGGTCTGGCACAAGGACCAGGTGCCGGACGACATCGACGCCATCTTCATCCCGGGCGGTTTCACCTATGGCGACGCGCTGCGCACGGGCGCCCTCGCAGCCATGTCGCCGGTCATGCAATCGGTTAAGGAGCACGCCGCCCGCGGCACGCGCATCCTCGGCGTGTGCAATGGCTTCCAGATTCTCGTCGAGTCCGGTCTGCTTCCCGGCGCGCTGATGAAGAACACCGGCCTGCGCTTTCGCTGCAAGGACGTCTTCCTGCGCGTCGAGGAAACTGCCGGCCCGGTCCTGCAAACCGGCGAACTGAAGGCCGGCGAAGTGCTCCGCATCCCCATCGCGCACGGCTATGGAAACTACTTTGTGCCCCCCGCGATGCACGCACAGGCCAACGCCGCCGCCGTGTTCCGCTACTGCGATGCCAACGGCAACACGACCGCGGAATCGAATCCGAACGGCTCCTTTGACAACATCGCTTCCGTGCGCAACGCCGCCGGCAACGTCATCGGCATGATGCCGCACCCCGAACGCGCCGTCGAGTCACTCATCGGCGGCACCGATGGCTTGAAGATTCTTCGCGCCGTGACGGCGATGGCGGAGGTGGCCGCTACCTGACATGACTGCTACCACGTTCCAAATCACCCCCGAAATCATCGCCGACCACGGCCTCACGCCCAAGGAATACGCGCGCATCAAGGAAGTCCTTGGCCGCGAACCGACCATCACGGAACTCGGCGTGTACTCCGTCATGTGGTCGGAGCATTGCTCCTACAAGCACACGCGCAAGCATCTCGCGACACTTCCCACGAAGTCTCCCATCGTGTTGCAGGGCCCCGGTGAAAACGCCGGCACGATCGACATCGGCGAGGACTTCGCCTGTGTCTTCAAGGTCGAGTCGCACAATCACCCCAGCGCCGTTGAGCCCTACCAAGGCGCGGCGACTGGTGTCGGCGGCATCCTGCGCGACATCTTCGCCATGGGCGCGCGACCTGTCGCGCTCTTCGATGCGCTGCGCTTTGGTCCTCCGGGAGAGGCGCGCAACGATTGGATCATCCATGGCGTCGTCTCCGGCATTGCAGATTATGGCAACTGCGTGGGCGTGCCCGTGCTCGGTGGCGAGTTCAGCATCGACCCCTGTTACACGGACAATTGCCTGGTCAACGTGATGGCCATTGGCATCGCGAAGAAGAACGATCTGATGACTGCCAAGGCTCGCGGCACTGGCAACCTGCTCGTGTATTACGGCAATGCCACCGGTCGCGACGGCATCCACGGCGCCACATTCGCCAGCACCGAACTGACAGATGAATCCGCCGACGATCGCCCCTGCGTGCAGGTTGGCGATCCCTTCATGGAGAAGAAGATCCTGGAAGCCACGCTCGAACTTGTGGTTTCCGGCAAGCTCATCGCCCTGCAGGACATGGGCGCCGCGGGCCTGACGTGCTCCTCCACGGAGATGGCGTCCAAGGGTGGCCTCGGCCTGCGCATGGACCTCGACAGGGTCCCGCAGCGGGCGTTGAATCTCACCGCCTACGAACTGCTCCTCAGCGAATCGCAGGAGCGCATGCTCGCCGTCGTCGCGCCGGAAGATCTGGGCGCCGTCGCGAAGATCCTGGAGAAGTGGGATCTGGAAGCGTGCGTCGTCGGCGAGACCACCGACACCAATCGCTTCGTTGTCGAGCACCACGGCAGGATCGAGGCGGACATTCCGCTTCCATCCATTTGCGACGAAGTTCCCTGGCCGGACCCCGTCGCGGAATACGATCCCGCTCTCAACACGTATCCGGATTGCCACGAGATCCTTGAAAGCCTGCAATCGGGCAAGGGCGATTGGGAATCGCTGCTGCTGGGCGCTTTGTCGTCGCCGCACTTTGCCAACAAGCAATGGATCACCGAGCAGTACGACCATGAAGTCCAGACCAACACCGTTGTGCGCCCCGGTGGGGGAGCGGCTGTGATGCGCCTTCGCGGTTACAGCGGCCTGCTTGCATCCACCATCGATGGCAATGGATTGTGGTGCCAGCTTGATCCGTACGAAGGCACACGCTGCGTCGTCGCCGAAGCCGCGCGCAATCTCGTCGCGTGCGGTGCGGAGCCCCTCGCCGTCACCAACAACCTGAACTTCGGCAGCCCGCGCAAACCCCTCGGCGCATGGCAACTTTACGAATCCATCCGCGGCCTTGGCGATGCGTGCCGCACGCTCAACACGCCGGTCACCGGTGGCAACGTCTCGCTCTACAACGAATCGCCGCGCATGGCCGTCTTCCCCACGCCAGTCATCGGCATGGTCGGCGTCATCCGCAATCCATCGCATCTGACACTCTCAACGTTCAGCGCGGCTGGTGATGAGATCCTCCTCCTCGGACCCGCCGCGACGCATTGTGGCGGCAGCCGCATCCTGCGCGATTTGACCGGCGAAGTCATCGGTCCGGCCGTCAAGGTGGACTTGGACGTGGAGAAGGCCGTGCAATCCAAGGTCCTCGATCTGATCCGCGCGGGTCTTCTCACGGCGGCAAAGGACATCTCCGACGGCGGATTGCTGATCGCGCTGGCGGAAATGGCCGCAAGCAGCACAGGCGTCGGTTGCGAAGTTCGTCTGCCGGAGGACGAGGACACCGCCGCGTCGCTTCTCAGCGAGGAGCCCTCGCGGTTCATCCTCACCGGCCGTCCAGAAAACGTTTCCGCCATCGTCTCCGCCTGCGAAAGCGCCGGCCTTCGGGCTGTCCGGCTGGGGACAACGGCAACTGATGTATTCACCATCCGCGGCTGCGTCAGCTTGCCCTTGCAAGCGGTCCGTTCCGCGTGGGACAAGGCGTTATGAGCAACGAAGTACCCCCCAAGTCCTTTACCGCCGCCGATTACGCCACTCGCAAACCCGAAGGGTGCGGAGTGGTCGGCGTTTACAACCATCCGGATGCGGCCCAGCTCGTCACGCTGGGCCTTTATTCATTGCAGCATCGTGGCCAGGAGAGTGCCGGCGTCGCCGTTCACGATGGTTGCGAGATGCGTCTGCACAAGGGCCTTGGCCTGGTTTCCGACGTGATGACCGCCAGCTCCATCGAGAACCTGCCGGGCAACGTCGCCATCGGCCATGTCCGCTATTCCACCGCCGGCGGCAGCCGCGCGTGCAATGCCCAGCCGCTGATGGCAAACTATCGCGGCGGCAACATGGCGGTCGCCCACAATGGCAACCTGACCAATGCCGACGAGTTGGCCCGTGCGCTGGAAGCCAACGGTGCCATCTTTCAATCCACCGCCGACAGCGAACTGCTGATCCACCTCGTGGCGCAAAACCGCGAGGAGGACTTCCAGCAGGCACTCGTCACCGCGTTGCGCCGCCTTCATGGCGCTTACTCGTTCACGATCCTTCGCGACAATGAGTTGTGGGCGGTCAAGGATCCCCATGGTTTCCGGCCGCTCTGCCTCGGCAAGATCGAGGATGGGTGGGTCATCGCCTCGGAGACGTGCGCCTTGGACATCATGGGCGCGACGTTCCTGCGCGAATTGCTTCCGGGCGAAGTGGTCTGTTTCCGCAATGGCGGCGTGGAGAAGTTTCAAGCGCTCCCGCAGGCGGCCCCACCGACCTTCTGCGTTTTCGAGCTCATCTATTACTCCCGCCCGGACAGCATCGCCAGCAACCACAGCATCTACCACTATCGCCTGAAGCTCGGCGAGGAACTGGCCCGCGAAGCACCCGCCGACGCGGATGTCGTCATCTCCGTGCCGGATTCCTCCAATGCCGCCGCACTCGGGTTCTCGCGCGAATCGGGCATTCCGCTCGAGCACGGCTTGATTCGCTCGCACTATGTGGGGCGCACCTTCATCGCGCCGGAGCAGGCCAGTCGCGACTTCGGCGTGAAGGTGAAGTTCAACCCCGTGCGCGAAGCCCTTTCCGGCCGCCGCGTCGTTGTGGTGGATGACTCCATCGTGCGCGGCACAACTTCGCTGAAGATCATGCGCCTCATTCGCGAAGCCGGCGCGCGCGAGATTCATTTCCGCATCACCGCGCCGCCGTGGCGGCATCCGTGCTTCTATGGCATCGACACGCCGGACGAGTCCCGTCTCATTGCCAACCGCATGTCGGTGGACCAGATGCGCGACTATCTCGAAGTCGACTCACTCGCCTTCATCAGCCTCGACGGCCTGATGCGCGCCGTGCCCAAGACACTGTCCTACTGCACCTCCTGCTTCACCGGTCGTTATCCTGATGGTCGCCCGCGCAAGGTCTCCGGCGCGGTCGCGGAAAGGGCCCTCGTGGTATGAAGACCCCCCGGAGCCGCAAGAGCACCAAGCCTCTCTCATACGAACGCGCCGGTGTTTCCATCGACGCGGGGGATGCGCTTGTCGATCGTCTGCGCGCGGCCAATGCGGGCATCGGAGGATTCTCCGGGCTCTTTCCGCTCGAGACCAAGGGCATGCGCAATCCCATGCTCGTCGCCTCCACCGATGGCGTGGGCACCAAGCTCCTCCTCGCGCGCGAGGCGAAGGCCCTCGGCACAATCGGACAGGACCTTGTCGGCATGGTCGTGAACGATCTGCTCGTGTGCGGCGCGCGGCCGCTCTTCTTCCTCGATTACTATGCGACCGGAAATTTGAATGTCGACGAGGCCGATGCCGTCATCGGCGGCATTCGCCGCGCCTGTGACGATTGCGGGATGGAACTGATTGGTGGCGAGACGGCCGAGATGCCCGGGGTCTACAAGCCGGGCGATTTCGATCTCGCAGGTTTCGGGGTCGGAATCGTCGACCGCTCAAAAGTCATCGACGGCAGCGGAGTCAAACCGGGAGACGTGCTGGTCGGCGTCGCCTCCTCCGGCGTGCACAGCAACGGGTTCAGCCTCGTGCGCGCGATCCTAGAGCGCAAGCGCGCGCGCCTCTCCCGCCATGTTCCGCAGTTGGGTACCACGCTGGGCGAGGCACTGCTCGCCCCCACGCGCCTTTATGCGCGCGCGGTGAAGAAGGTCCTCAAGCGCGTTACCCCGCGCGCCATGGCCCACATCACCGGCGGTGGCCTGCCGGGGAACCTGGTTCGCGTTCTCCCGGATGATGCGGGCGCCGTCATCGACGGCAAGTCATGGCAGGTGCCGGCACTCTTCCAACTGCTCCAGAAATGGGGCGATGTTGACACGGACGAGATGTTCCGCGTCTTCAACATGGGCATCGGCTATGTCTTCGTGATGCGGGCCAAGGATGCAAAGGGCTGTTGCGAGGTCCTGCGCCGTGCCGGCGAGGACGCCACCATCATCGGTGAAATTGTCAAGGGTGAGAGACGAGTTGACATCATCCAGTGAGGACAACATGACCGACGGACACGACACTTCGGCGCATGGGCGGCTCGAAAGCAAGGACCTCCTCGGCTTGGAGGATCTCACCCGCCAGGAAATCGAACTCATCCTGGACAACGCCGAGGGATTCAAGACCATCGTCACCCGCACCGTGAAGCGCGTCCCCACATTGCGAGGCAAGACGGTCGTGAACCTCTTCTTCGAAAACTCCACCCGCACGCGCACTTCCTTCGAGCTCGCCGCCCGCCGTCTCAGCGCCGACGTCATCAACTTCGACGTCGCCACCAGCAGCGTCACCAAGGGCGAATCGCTCCTCGACACGGTCGAGACGATCGAGGCGCTGGGGGCGGACTTTGTCATCATGCGCCATCCTTCCAGCGGCGCGCACCAATACCTGGGCAAGCAGGTCAAGGCCTCCATCATCAACGCCGGCGACGGATCCCACGAACACCCCACACAAAGCCTGCTCGACATGTTCACCATTCGCGAGAACAAGGGCAGCCTGAAGGGACTGCGCGTGTGCATCGTGGGCGACATCCTGCACAGCCGCGTCGCCCGCTCGAACATCCACGGCCTGAAGCGCATGGGCGCGCAGGTGACCCTCGTCGGCCCGCCGACGCTCGTGCCGGATGAACTGCGCAGCCTTGGCGTGCAGATCTGCCACAACCTGAAGGAGGGCATCCGCCGCGCCGACGTCATCTACATGCTCCGAATCCAGATGGAACGCATGTCCCGCAACCTCTTCCCGTCCCTCAAGGAATACAAGCACCTGTACGGCCTCGATGACGACAAGCTTTCCTATGCGAAGTCCGATGCCCTGGTCCTTCATCCCGGGCCGGTGAACATCGATGTCGAAGTCTCCCGCGCGGTGCTCAACAACCCGCGCTGCAAGGTCATCGACCAGGTGACCAACGGGCTCGCCGTGCGCATGGCGGTCCTCTACCTCCTCCGCGGAGCCAAGGGTCATGCCCAGACTGCTGATTCGTAAGGCCACCGTCGTCGATCCGTCGCAGGGATTGCACGCGCCAATGGACGTCCTCGCGGAGGACGGCCGCATCGCCGCACTCAACAACCGCATCGACGCTGAGCCCGACATGACCGTTGTCGAAGCCGAGGGGCTGGTCCTCGCTCCCGGCTTCATTGACATTCACGTGCACCTGCGCGAACCCGGCGGCGAGGGCGCAGAAACCATCGAGACGGGAACGCGCGCGGCCGCCGCTGGTGGATTCACCACAATCTACGCCATGCCCAACACCAATCCCGTTTGCGACACGCATACGGGCGTTCATTATGTCCTGTCCCGCGCGGCCAATGTCGGCTGCATCCGGGTGGTGCCAGTCGCGGCAATTACCATCGGGCAGCAGGGCGAGCGCTTGACAGACTTCGGCCTTCTCAAGGCCGCCGGCGCAGGCGCATTCAGCGATGACGGGCACCCGGTCATGAACTCGGAGATCATGCGCCGCGCGTTGGAATACACACGCATGCTCGAGGTTCCGGTGATGGAGCACTGCGAGGACATGAACCTGACGGGCGAAGGCGTGATGCACGAGGGCCCCGTCTCCCTGCGCCTTGGCCTGCGTGGCATTCCGCGTGTCAGCGAATCCGTCATGGTCGCGCGCAATATCGCCCTCGCCGCGATGACCGGCGGGCACATCCACATTTGCCATGTATCCACACGGGAAAGCGTCGAGGCCATCCGCGAGGGAAAGCGCAACGGCGTGCACGTCACCGCCGAGGTTTCCCCGCATCACCTAACGCTGACTGACAGTGCCGTCATCGGCTACAACACCAATGCGAAGATGAAACCGCCACTCAACGCCGAGGTGGATCGCCACGCTCTCATCGCCGCGCTGGAGGATGGCACCATCGATTGCATCGCCACCGACCACGCCCCCCACGGCGCCAGCGCCAAGAACAGCGTCTTCGACGCGGCTCCCTTCGGCATCATCGGCCTGGAGACGGCGTTTCCGCTCCTCTACACGGAGTTTGTCGCCACGGGCCGCTGGAGCATCGATTTCCTGATCGAGCGCCTGACACAGGCACCCGCATCCGTCGTCCGCCAGCCATGGGGATCGCTTTCCCCCGGCAGTGCCGCAGACATGGTGTTGATTGACACCAATTGCAGCTACACTTTCACGGATGCCCACCTGCGCTCCAAGAGCCGCAACAGCCCGTTCCTCGGCCGCACGATGAAGGCGCGGATTGTTTCCACTTATCACGACGGACGATGCGTGTTTCAAACCACCCCGGATGAAGTGGCAGGCGACGACCAGAAGCCCCGTCGCGCACGAAAGGCTGCCAAACGATGACCTCCGCCCGCGGCAAGCTCCGCGAAGCCGAGAAGCGCCACGGCGCCCTCCTCTCCGTCGGACTCGAACCCGCCCCCGAGTACCTGCCGGAGGGTTTCCCTCCCACCATCGCCGGCTATCGCCAATTCCTTACCGCGATCGTCACCGCCACGCGCGACATCGCTGCTGCCTACAAGTTCAACCTCGCCTTCTTCGAATCCCTCGGCCCCGACGGATGGCAACTGCTCCACGACATTCGGGCAATCCTGCCGGACAATGTCCTCATCATTGCCGACGCCAAGCGCGGCGACATCGGATCGACTGCCAAGCATTATGCCCGCGCCGTGTACGAACATTTGGGCGCAGACTCGGTGACGCTCAATCCCCTCATGGGTCGCGACAGCGCCGAGCCGTTTCTCGCCTATCGGGACAAACTCGCGTTCTTCCTCGTCCTGACATCGAATCGCGGCGCCGATGACTTCCTGATTCACGATGGATTGTATCGCCGGATCGCCAAGACGATCACCCAATGGGGGAGCAGCGAACACGTCGGCTTTGTGGTCGGCGCCACGCGGCCGGAGCACCTCGCGGAGATCCGCGCACTGGCGCCCCAGACGGTCTTTCTCGTCCCCGGCGTTGGCGCACAGGGAGGCGATGCCGTCGCGGTCCTGCGCAACGGCCGCATCTCCGATCCGGAATCGGGACTTTTGATTCACGCCACCCGCTCGCTCCTCCCCGCGGCGGGGGAGACCGGTGATCCGGTCGAGATCATCCACCGCCGTTCAATCGAAACCCTCAACCTGCTGAAAGAAGCCCGACATTCATGAAGGACTCCAACCGCGTCTTGCAGCTGCTGGAGGAAACCGGCGCCCTCAACACCGGTCACTTCCGCCTCAGCTCCGGTCTCCACAGCGACCGCTACTGCCAATGCTCCGCCCTGTTCGAGCACCCCACGGCCGCCGCAGAGGTTGCCAAGCTCGCCGCCGCGAAAATCCTGAAGGCCGGAATCACGGCCGACGTCGTTCTCGCCCCCGCCCTTGGCGGCATCCTGTGGGGATATGAACTCGCGCGTGCGTTGGGCATCCGTTCCATCTTTGCCGAGCGCGACACCGACGGCCACTTCGCCCTGCGCCGCGGCTTTCATCTGCGCGCCACCGATCGCGTCTTGCTCGCGGAAGATGTCGTCACCACCGGCAAGTCCGTCATGGAAACCATGCCGCTGGTGGAGCAGGCCAAGGCCACCGTTGTCGGTTTCTGCGCCGTCGCCGACCGCAGCAAGGGCGCCTTCAACCCTCCCGCGCCTTTCCACGCGCTCGTCCAGCTCGACTTCCGCACCTGGAAGGAAGATGAAATCCCCGCCTGGCTGGCCGAGATTCCCGTGAGGAAACCGGGGAGCAGGCCGGGATAAGGAGTAAGACTGTGGCAGTTCCAAAGTTTCAGGCAATCATGCTCCCAACGCTACAAGTGCTGAAGGATGGTCGCGCACGTGCCGCCAAGGAGCTGAACGATGAACTAGCACAGTACTTCAAGCTGACAAGAGATGACCTTTCAGAAGTAATGGCCAGCGGCCAGACACTCTTCTACAACCGGGCAGCTTGGGCGAAACTTCACCTGAGCAAGGCTGGTCTGATACACTATCCGCAAAGAGGTGTGGCCGAGATTACTGCACTGGGGCTTGATTATCTCGCCACAAATCCCACAGAACTACGGCTGCGAGATCTCAAGCAGTTCCCACTATATAATGTATGGCGGGACCGCAAGAGCTCGACCAGTTCAGATGCCGAAACCAAAGTGCAAGGCACCGAAGAAGATGATGAACCCGCGGCACCTCCAAATGAGTTGCTCGATGACGCCTTTGTTCAGATCCAGGATACACTTGCCGGCGAGATCGTCGACCGCATTCACCAGGTCTCCCCGGAGTTCTTCGAGAAGCTCGTCCTCGATGTCCTGATCGCCATGGGCTACGGAGGTTCCCAGGCGGAAGCACAGGAACACGTCGGCCGTGCCGGGGACGGCGGTATCGATGGCATCATTCGCGAGGACCGCCTGGGCCTCGACATGATCTATGTCCAGGCCAAGCGTTGGGAAAGAAACATCGGCCGCCCGGACATCCAGCAGTTTGTCGGCGCGCTGCAGGGGCACCGCGCGCGCAAGGGAGTCTTCATCACAACTTCCACATTCTCGCGCGAGGCCCGCGACTACGCCGCAGCGCTCGATGTACGCGTCAGCCTGATCGACGGCACGACGCTGGCCCGCCTCATGATCGAGCACAATGTCGGCGTCTCAGTCGAGCGCGTCTACCAGGTCAAGCGGATGGATAGCGACTACTTCGAAGAACAATAAGCTTCCGCCTTCCGCCTTCTGCATCCCGCCTTCCGCCTTCTGCCTTCCGTCTTCATCCTTTATCCCTCTTCCTTCCTTCGCCGTTGACTCGCCCCGGCATTTGTGCCACCAATGAGTCAGCTCCTGCGACGTTGGTCTCGGTCGGACGTTTTCTGAGCCAATGTGCCCACATCGGGAGTCTTCAAGGTTGGCGGATTGAAGTCCCTCCTCGCGAGGGAAACCTGAGGCCAACCGGCGGACACCCACCTATCTGTGAGGTTCAAAAACACTTCCGGACGGCGAAGCGGGAACTTTTCGGCCCCGGCGGGATCATTTCCCTCCGGGGCCGGCCCCTATTTCGCCCCCGACCGCTTTGCCTTGTCCCACCCACGGCCCGCGCCCATTATGTCCATGGTCCTTGAATACGGCATGTTCCATGCCGGTAAAGGATAACGTCCGCCATTTGCGGGCACCAATCGATTGCATTCGCCGGCTTTCGCACCCATTGGAAGGGACACAAGACCATGGCCTATAAGCCACCGAACAACGACCCCGCCGCCAGCATCTTTGACATGGCCGGGCGTCCCGCTCCCGTTCGCGGCATCATCACCGGCATCATTGCCGCCGTGGTGGCGTTGCTGCTGTTCATCGGCGCATTCAGCAGCTTCTTCACCGTGCAGCCCGAAGAACGCGCCGTGGTGACGCGCCTCGGGAAGATTCACGCCGTGGCCGAGCCGGGATTGAACTTCAAGATCCCCTTCGGCATTGATCGCGCCTACATCGTCCCCACCGAGCAGATCCAGAAGCTGGAGTTCGGGTTTCGCGAGTCATCCGTCGGCGAGCAAACGACCTACTCCGACCGCGATTACAGCGGCGAATCGTTGATGCTCACGGGCGACTTGAACATCATCAATGTCGAGTGGGTCGTTCAGTACCAGATTCGCGACCCGGAGAAGTACCTTTTCCGCGGCCCGCGCAATCCGGAGCAGGCCCTTCGCGACATGAGCGAGGCTGTCATGCGCCGGATCATCGGCAATCGCCTCGGGAGCAACGCCCTCACCGTCGGTCGCGAGGAAATCGCCGATGCCGCCCAAGTGGAAATCCAGGAGATCATGGATTCCTTCGAATCCGGTATCGCAGTCCTGCGCGTCGAGTTGCAGGACGTGAAGCCGCCGCGCGAGGTGCAGGCGTCCTTCAACGAGGTGAACCAGGCACGCCAGGAACGCGAGCGCCTGATCAACGAAGCCGAGCGCCAACGCAACGAGATCATCCCGCGCGCGCAGGGCCAGGCCCGCCAGATGCTCACCGAGGCAGAGGGCTACGCCATCGAGCGCGTCAACCGCGCCAAGGGTGAAGGTGTGCGCTTTCTCAGCATCCTGGAGGAATACCGCAACGCGCCGGACGTCACCCGCCGCCGCCTCTATCTCGAGATGCTGGACGAGGTCCTGCCCACCGTGGAGCGCGTGTATGTGCTCGGCGGCGATAATGCCAGCGCCCCATTGCCGCTTCTCAGTCTCGATGCACCCACGACCCCCGCGCGCCGCGGCGCCGCCCAGGAGGCCGCACGATGACCATCCGCAAATCCACCCTCGTCACAGTCGCCATCGCCGGCGTCGCACTCTTCGTCGGCATCATCGTGCTCGCCAACTCCATCTTCGTCGTTCACGAAAACGAACGGGCCATCGTGCTGCAGTTCGGCGCCCCCGTGGGGGAGACCATCTCCGAGCCCGGCATGCACTTCAAGAAGCCGTTTGTCCAAAACGTCCGCCGCTTTGACAAGCGACTGCTGACCCTCGACGGCTATCCCAACGAGATTCCCACCAAGGGCCGCGAGTTCATCTTTGTCGACACCACGGCCCGTTGGCGCATCTCCGATCCGCGGCGATTCCTGGAGAGCGTCCGCAACGAATCCGGCGCCCAGTCCCGCCTGAACGACATCATCGACTCGGCCGTGCGCGATGAGGTCTCAAGCCTCGAACTGGTCGAGATCATCCGGTCCACCAATTGGAATGTCGATGACCAGGTACAGGAGGTGGCCTCCGACGAGAGCCAGGTCCAGAACCTCGACGAGTTGCGCGTTCCCATCCTCGTCGGGCGCGAGGGACTCACGCAGCGCATCCTTCAGCGCGCCCAGCGCGACACCGCCAGCATTGGCATCGAGCTCGTCGATGTGCGCATCCGCCGCATCAACTACATCGAGCAGGTACAGCGCACCGTCTACGAGCGCATGATCAGCGAACGCCGCCGCATCGCCGCGCAGTTCCGCAGCGAGGGCGAAGGCCGCAGCGCCGAGATCCAGGGCCGCACCGAGCGCGACCTGCGGCAGATCCAGTCCGACGCCTTCCGCATTGCCGAGGCCGTCCGCGGCCGGGCCGATGCCGAGGCCACGCGCATCTATGGCGAGGCATTCAGTCTCGCGCCGGAGTTCTTCGCCTTCCAGCGCACGCTGGAAAGCTATGCCAAGACCATCGGCCCGCAGACGACTCTGCTGCTCGATTCAAACTCCGAATACTTCCGCCTGCTTGGCGACGTGGGGGAGGGAACCGACAACCTCGAAGGCATCGATATTGACATGGTCATCCGCCGGCTGGAGGAACGCACCACCGTTCCTGTCCTCACCGAGGAAGACCTCGAGGAGATCGAGGTCATCCTTCCCCTCCCCGAAGTGCAATAGCACTCCGCCGGGTGCCTGTCACAGCAGGCGCCCGGCAACCATGCCGGCGTAGGTGGCCATCAAGCCAATGATGACCTGACCCACCACGTTCAACCCGCCCGCCAGGAACTGCGACTCGTCGAACAGGCGCGTCGTGTCGAACATGAACGTCGAAAACGTCGTGTAGGCACCGAGAAAACCGGTCAGGA
>CAZVAQ010000038.1:1861-24532 GCA_964625145.1 uncultured Candidatus Sumerlaeota bacterium | reverse complement strand
GGAGAAGGCCCAGTATTGCCACCACGGCTAGGGCTGCTCCGATGAGCCTGTCGGGGGGCCATGTCTTTGGAAAGTTCAGGCGGCAACCACGCCGGGCGATGACTGCGAGAGAGATGACAGCACCCGCCGCCAGAAAGGCGATCTCGAATACCAGCGACATCCCAACCGAAAGGCCCAACGTTCCGGCGAGCATGACGCCCGCGCTGCCGACGGCGAAGCATAGTCCAAGTGGAGGCGTCGGCTTGCAGCGTTCGCGGGCGGCTCTTGCCAGCAACCACCAAAGACCCACTCCGCAGAGAAGCGTCAGCAGGGACAACCCTCCCGCGCGCAGGAGCGTTCCCATTGTGGCGTCCAGATGCGGGAGTCTACTTTCCATGCCCCGAAATCTTCACCAGAATGCGGCCCCGGACCAGCCAAATCCCTCAGGTCGCTCCCAAAGTCGCAACCTCTTCGTTGCAGCTCGGCGGCGGCTCCTCCAACGTATTCCCCCATACGCCTCCGTCGCCGCCGCCTCGCGCGCCTCGATCTTGCGCCCTTGGAAGCGCCTTGAGTACCTTGGGAATACCCGCCAGTTCCCCCCTTGCGACCCGCGAGGCTTGACAGCCGCCGGCCAAACCCCCGAAATCCCGCCCCCGAGGCGATTTCCGCCCGGGATTTTCACTCTTCACCCTTCAATCTTCACTCTTCCTCCCATGCCCCGTCACTACTCCATCGTCACTTACGGTTGCCAGATGAACGAGCACGACTCGGAAATCATGGCGGGCTTGTTTCGCAACCGGGGCCTGGAACCGACCGAGGATCCGGCCGAGGCGGAGGTCGTCGTGTTCAACACCTGCACGGTGCGCGATGGGGCGGAGCAGCGGGCCTATGGCCGCATCCAGTCGCTGGCCACTTCGCGGGGCGCGAGCCCGGACCGGGTGATCGCCATCGCGGGTTGCGCGGCGCAGGACAAGGGCGTCGAGTTGCTGGAGAAGTTCCCCCACGTTGACCTGATTGTCGGCACGCGGGATTATGTGAAGATTGACCAATTGGTGGACGAGGTCCGCCGCACCGGCCAGCGCTTCGTGTCCATCGAGGACCTGGACAAGCCCCTCAGCCTACCGACGATTCCGATTCGCCGGTCGGGCTTGAAGGCCTTCGTCAACATCATGTTCGGCTGCAACAACCGGTGCACGTTCTGCATCGTGCCGCAGACGCGTGGCGAGGAATTCAGCCGGCCGCTGCAGGAGATCGTCGACGAGGTCAAGCGCCTCGCGGAGAGTGGATACCGTGAGGTGTGCCTGCTGGGCCAGAACGTGAACAGCTATTGCGATGCCGCGCGCCATGACTTCAGCGACCTGTTGCACGCGCTGAACGAGATCGACGGCATCTGGCGGATTCGCTACACGACGAGCAATCCGAAGAGCGCGCGCGAGCGCCACCTGCGCGCCATTGCCGAATGCGAAAAGGTGATGGAGAGCCTGCACCTGCCCGTGCAGTCGGGGAACAACAAGGTGCTGCGCATGATGAAGCGCGCGTATAACATCGAGCGCTATCGGGAGCTGGTGGCGTTCTATCGCGAGCTATGTCCGGGGAGCAGCCTCACGACGGACATGATTGTCGGCTTCCCCGGCGAGACGGCGGAGGAGTTCGAGGACACTCTGCGCCTGACGGAAGACATTCGCTATGACCAGCAGTTCATGTTCATGTATTCGCCGCGCCGCGGCACCGTTGCCGCCGACACGATGGTGAACGACGTGCCGCTGGCGGAGAAGAAGGATCGCCTGCACCGGCTGATCACGCTGCAGGAGCAGATCACACGCGAGATCAACGCCGCCGAGGCCGGACGCCTTCACGAGGTTCTCGTGGAAGGCCCCGCGCGAAAGGGTAACGGCATGATGGGCCGCACCCGGACGGACAAGACGGTTGTCTTCCCCGGGGATGAGTCGCTTGTGGGGCAACTTGTCAATGTGCGCATTACAGAGGGTTTGGCGCACACGTTGTTGGGCGAAATCGTTGCACCGGAAGCGGCGATGGTTGGCGCGGGTTGACGGTTAGGGTGGACGAGTAGAGAGCAGTTTGCATGGGTGCGGGCCTCTTGCATGGGAAGGCCGCGGCGGCATTACTCATCAAAGATTGTCTTCTTGCATTCCTGGCGCCCTTGGGGGCCTTGCCATTCGAAGGTGGCCGAGCCATCCATCAGGCTCGTCGCTACCAACCGGATGCGCATCCTGGTATTGTCGTGGGTGATTTCGAATTCCTGGCTGTCCGTGTAGTTCATCACGACGAACTGCCCGGCCTTGACATCCTCAATCATGACTTCGGTGTCCAGGACGCCGGTGATGCGCCAGATCTTGAGGGCCTCGCACAGGTTTGGATCCGGCGGGGGCGTCGGCGGTGGTGTTGGCGAAGGAGTCGGCAGGGGGATCAACGTGTCGAAGATGGGTGCCTTGCCGAAGGCGGGGTACTCCGCCACTTCGCGGCGGGCGTCGGGATCCGGGCGCACCTGCGCCAGGGTTTGCTGGATTTCCTCTACCGGGGGGCGAGCAGGGACCGTTCGATCCTCCGTCAGGACGAACAGGGCCAACAGTCCGATCACGGCGAAGAGCAGGACGTTCGCCAGCATCAGCTTCTTTTCCATCGTCATGTCAGCAAACATGCGGCCCCTCCATGCTGCGGCAATGCATTCGCGTCACACGGTCACTCGTCATGCTTCACCTCGTTTGGCGTCGCCGGCGAGCCGGGGTATCATAGAAGAAAGTCTCCACGAGTTGCCCCACGCCGATGTTGGCGGTCATGCGCGGGCTGTCGCGATAGGCGGTGAGTTCCACCTCGCGAATGATGAGTCCGCGCCGCTCGAAGTCCTTCAGCAGCTTTGAAAACCGTTCGAGATCGCCCTCGTCGATGCGGATGAACATGTAGACGATCTGGTAATCCTCAACACCACCAATGTCCTCGATGGACTTGGTGACGTTGGGCTGTTGGAAGCCTGCCTCGACGCACCATCGTGCCACGTCTTCCTGGAAGCGCAGGTCGGGGCGGTCGTCGGAAGCGGACTCACCGCTCAACCCGCCTTCCTTGCCCGTGAGCAACGCGAAGTCGCGGTAGATCTTCGGCGCGTCGATCAGGCGATCGACCATGTTGTGGTATTGGCTTTCCAGGGCAACGACCTCATCGGCGGAGGCTCCCCAGGAAAGCGTCGCGGAATCGAGGCTCTCATCGAGCCCGCCAAAGGTGAATGCCAGGTATCCCACGACGGCCAGCGCGGTGGCGCCGCCCAGGATCATTTCGCTCTTCTTCATCGCGCCGTGCTCCCCTCGGTTGCCATGCGGGCCAGGATCTGGAAGCGGTAGATCGTCTGGTCTCGCCGGGGCAGGGTTGTGGGGTCCACCGACTGCTGGTCCACGGACCGGAAGATGGGCTGGTCGTTCTTGCGCAAGGCTGCGAGGTAGCGGATGAAATCGTTCACGTCCTCGATGGACAGCGCCTCGCCGCTGATCATTACCTCGGTCCCCAACTGAAAGTCCACCGATAGCAGGACGAGCCGGCCCTGCTGCGTGACGGGGCCGATCTTCTCGTACTCACTAATGGCTTCCAGAATGTCCAGGGCGCCGGCCCGTTCGGAGCGTATCCGCTGGATGATCTCCATGCGGTTGCTCATGTCTTCCAGGCCGGAAATGATCTCCCCGAGTTCCGCGATGTGGCTCTGGTAGAGATCGCGCTGTTCGGCCAGCAGGGACGCGCGCGTGGCGTACCAATAGAAGCCGATGGCCAGGGCCACGGCGGCAATGCAGGAGGTGATGACCCATTGCAGCCGGCGCTCCGACCGGATTTGGCGGGCGATCATCTCCGGAGGGAGCAGGTTGATGTGGAACTCGTGCTCCTCCCGTGCGACACGCAGGGCCGCGCCATACGCGGGCGCAAAAATCGGGAGCAGCTCCTTGTCGACGACGGCCTTGGGGGCCAACTTGGCGCTGGAGGCGGGATCGAGCGGTTGCACTTCGACACCGAGGTTGAGTTGCAGCGCTTCGTCCAGCGAACCCAACAGGAGACCTTCGCCCGCCAGATAGATGCGGGTCATGGACGGAAGCGCATATTCCCGCGCGCCGAACTCGTAGGTCCTCTGGATATTGACGACGAGCTTTTGCGTCCAATCGCGCACGTGCTTGCCGGCGGCCTGGGTCCTCAACGCAGTGGCTTCCTCCACGCGCACGGCACCGCTGGACTCGGTGTTGGTCAGGTCAATGGCCTCGCGCGTCTCTTCCGGGTTTCGCTCGGGTTTTGGAGCCACTCCATCTGGTACCCAATCGTCCGGCTCCAGGACACTGAGTCGACGCAATTCGGAAAGTACCAGGTCCCGCTCCAGGCGGAAGTCGCGCTTCAGTGCCTTGGTCAGCGTGCGCAGGCCGTGCATGATACTGCGCGTGGTGGCGATCTCCCCATCCAGCAGCAGGGTGATCTCCGTGTGAATCTCGCCAATGTGCACGATGCCGACGCAGCCTTCCATTGGCGCGCCGGGCACCTGGACCAGTGCATGGACCAACCCCAGTGTGGAAACGTCCGCGGTGATGAACTCCACGTTGGTTCCAGCGCAATGGGCCAGCCATTGCTCCATGACCGGCTTGTCGACGGCGGTGATGAGGACATCGGAGCCCTCGAGCTCCCGATCCCCGATCATGGCCGTGCTGATGATGTGGCGCTCCACATTGAAGGGGATGATCTTTTCCGCCTCGAAGGCGGCCATGGACGCGATTTCATTGGGGTCGTTGGAGGGGAGCCGGACCCGGCGCACGGTTGCCGATTGCTTGGGGACGACCAGGCAGGCGGGTGCCGAAGTGTGAAAGCCGCCGGACTTGAGGGCCGCCCGGATCAGTTGCGCCCGCTCGGCGATGGTCTCCTCGGTCTTCTCGCCCTCTGGAAAGCTCACGCGAGCAGCCTTCTCCAGCACCACCGCGGCCTTCTTCGACACGGAGAGCTGCACGAGCTTGGCTTCGACGTCTGTCAGTTCGATGGCGAGGGCTTGGGGCATGCTGGACCTTGGCCGGTGGATGGGAAGGGCGTCTTGCAGGACAGCAGGGCTGGCCGGAGATTGGGGCCTTGCGGTCACCTGACCCGCAGGCCCGTCAGCTTGTTTGTTGAGGGGGTGGGTGTGTCAACCGCCTCCTCCCGACCGGATGAACCGGTGCGGGGGTCACTCCTTCCACTCCATGACCCGGACGAGCGGGATTCGGGCGATATTCTCTGAATCGCGGTCCCGTTGGCGGCGCCGCCGGTCTTCGTATAGTTGTTCGCGCTCCTTGGCGCGTTCCATCTTCTCAAAGTCCTCGTCGCGCTGGAACTCTCCCAGGCGCCGGCTGACCGTGGCCTCGATGGTGTGGCGGGTGGCGCCAACCCGGCCGGTCGACCGCACGGTGAAGACGGTGGAGTTCACCCCCATGGGATACATGGCCATCATGGGTCCCATGTAGGCACCGATCTCGGCGCTGGCCTGCAGATCGCCGGAGGACTTGAAGGCCCGGTCGTTGTCAAAGTCGTGTTTGCGGTTTGCGCGCCGTTGGCGGATCACATTGTCCGCCGCGCGTTCGCTGTCGGTGCGGCCTGCGGCCTCGAACAGCGCTTGGAGCACATGCTTGGGGGCGGTGTTGACGTTCAGGACCTCGCTGCCGTGGACGGTGAAGAAATCGCGCAGGCCGACGATGGGTGAGTCCGGATCGCGGCGACGGCGCCGGGTTTCGATTTCGAACATTTCCCCCTGCAGGGGACCCAATTGCGCGCGGTAATATTCCGCCTCCGGCGTCTCCGGACCGAAGAAGAGCTCCGGCGTCACGCCATAGACATCGAGCAGGGCCTCGACGGTCAGGAAAGGCTCGTCGGCAAACATGACCTCTTCGATATCACGTTCACGCGTGGACAGGTCCAGGTCCTCCGCGCGCAGGATGCCGTAGGCCATGCCCTCGGTGGCGGCGGGGGCGCTGTCGAGCGAGGGGACGTCGTCCTCGTCCATGTAATCGAGGATCGCGGAGGCCACGATGCGGGAGTCCTCCTCCGTGTATCCAATCTGCTCGATGATCTTTTCGAGGAGGAGCTTGTTGTTCGGACGGAAGCGATTGATGTTGAAGAGCGACTCGTGGTCGATGACCTGCACGGAGAACTCGCCATTGCCCAGCGGCATGGCGTCCTTGCCTTCCTCGGGCTTTGCCCAGATGTCGCCCTCGGCATCGAACGGCGGGTTCATGGCGTCGCTGTTGTCAAAGATCATGTCGTTCTTCAGGTCGGTGAAGGCCTTTGCAATGCCCGCACGGGCGAGGGTGTTGGCCTCCAATTGGCGCGCGCGCAGTGACGTCACGCGCGATTCCAGGCTCATCTGGTACAGGACCGAATAAGCCAGCAAGCTGAGCAGAACGGCGATCCACAGTACCAGCACCAGGATGATGCCCCGGCGGTGGGTTGTGCGTCGCAGTGATTGTGGAGAGCGGCAAGTCATCTGCGCCACCTCGCGTTCTTGCGGAGGGCTCCGGGCATGACGGGCGTGTAGCGCTGGTCGCGCTCTTCAAGTTCCATCTCACGGTCGCGCTCTTCCAGGTCACGGTTGGGCACCCAGGTTTCCTGCGCGGAACCGATCCACAGCACCTTGGTCAGTTCCATTGTCCTGTCCGCGTTGCCTGGATCTTCCAATTCGACACTGACGCGGATGTAGGTCGGAAGACCATCGTACGGCATCTCGTCCAGATCATTGAGGTAGTCATTCCAACCGGGCGAGCCGGGTTGTGGGGCGGACATGTCCGCGTGCTCGTCGTAATCGTACTCACCCAGCAGCATGGCGGGATTGCGAATCTGGCGGCCGGAGGAGTTCCAGTTTTCCACCTCGTACCATTGGTAGTCCCACCAGAAGCCATAGCTCAGGTCGAATCGCTTGATGCCCTCGGCGATGATGACATGGTTGGGGGGAATCTCCTTTTCGAGGATTTCCCCGTCCCAGCTTCTCGGCGCCACGTCAACGCTCTCCGACGAGCGGATGAGCAGGCCGGCCTCGACGGTGTAGTTCACCCGTTCCAATCCGTAGAGCAGGTACCGTTCATTCTCCGTCAGGTTCTGGCGCCTAGCCAGGGTGAGCCTGTCAAACATGCCGCCGTCGACGCCTTCGAACTGGAGGTCAATCAGGCGATACTTCTCGAAGGGGTTGCCGACGTAGCTCGGGTCATCGTAGGCGCGGTCATCGTCCCGGGGGCCGTACATGCGCTCGAAGTCATGCCATGTGTTGTTCAATTCGGCATCGATCAGCGCCTGCTGGTACTGCTCGATCATCTCCCGCGCGGTGACATTGTAAGTGTTTTCGTCGCGGTAGAACACATTGGCGACGTCGTTGCTGATGAAATCAAAGACATAGCGGCCGCGCTGCAGAAGCACCACTTCGCGATTGGCGCCCTCGTAGGTGCGAAGCCCGGTGCGGAAGACCGCCAGCACGGCCAGCGAAATCAGCCCGATGATGGTGACCGCGAGCATGACCTCCAGCAAAGTGAAGGCGCGTGGCTTGTCATGGCATGTTGAGGCGGGGTGATTCACTGGGGCTGCCTAGAAGAGCTGGTTTTGCTGGATGGCATTTTCGGAGAAGACTTGCGCGCCGAGGAGGTAGGTGTTGATGATCAGAGGTGTGCGATGCCGGCGGCCGTCGTCGTAGCGGATGATCAACTCCATGGTGTAAAGGGGTTCGGGATCCTGCAGGGGATTGCGGCTGCGTTCCTTGTAGCGGATTTCCTCGGTCTCAACCTTGCGTTCCCAACTCCAATCCTTGAAGGCCTCGCCAAAGCGTGGATCCTGTTCGAAGGATCCGTTGGTCCTGCCCGGGACCGGCGGCTCGATCTCCAGGTCATCGAGCAACGTCTCCGCCATGATGGTGGCGACGGACAGGATGCGGTTCTCGCGAATGGCATTCATGCCCAGGACATACCCACGCAGCGCCGCACCCATCGTCACCGAGAGGATCAGCAGCGACAGCGTCACCTCCAACAGCACGAAGGAACGCCGCGACACCTTGCAGGAGGTCAGGGCCTTCACTTGGCGCCTCCCCTCTTTGCCTCGGGCTCCAGATCCAACTCGACCTCGGGACCGCCGCTCTGCTTGAGCTCGCGTTCCTTCTCGCGTGTGACGCGTCCCATGATGCGCGCGGCCGCGTCGCTGTATGCCGAGACGCGTTCATCGCTCGAGCGCTCCACGGAATAAAACCGGGGCTCTTCGCCTTCTCCCGGCGTCATGCCGAGCGTCGATGCTTCCACACCGGCGAACTTTGTCGGGTCGCCACCGGCCATGGCGACGTAATCGGCAAAGCTCATCGGCTCGCCGTTCATGGCCGTGGCCCTGCCGGTTGCGCGCTCGATGTCGACGGTCAGGCGCCGGTCGCGCTTGTTGGCAAGGATGATTGTCGCGCCGCTGCTTGAACCGTTTGGCAGAAAGCGGAGGATGAACTCGTCGCTTGTGACCGAGTCGCCATCCTGCAGGATCTCGGCGAAGCGAACGCGCGGATTCAAATGGTGCAACTGCTCCAAAGAGGAGGAACGCTCCCGTCTTCCGCGCCAACTGCGGTCGCTCTCATCCTCCGGCAGTTGGAGCTTCCAGGTTCCCTCCTTGATGGAGAACACGATCTTCGTTTCGCCCTGCATGCTGACGGCACTCTGCCGGGCGAGGGCGGCCGTGCGGGCAAGGTCACGTCCCGCGGTGGTCAGCGCGGTCCGATCGCCGGAGCCTGACAAGCGGGGGAGCGAAACGGCCAACAAGGCGCCGAGTATCACCACCACGAACAGCAACTCGATCAGCGTCATACCACGCCGGCCGGTTGTGCGCGAGGCTGTCCAAGTGGTGAGGTGCATCACATGCCACCTCCCGACGGATCCAGGCTGAAGATCGGCAGCAGCATCGCGATGACGATGAAGCCCACGATGACGGCCATGACAATGATGATGGCCGGCTCGATGAGCGAGGTGATCGTCTTGAGCTTGCGGTCGACTTCGACTTCGAAGGATTGGCTGATGCGCAAGAGTACATTGTCGAGCTGGCCGGTCTCCTCGCCAACGGCCATCATGTTGACCGCCACGGGCGGGAATATCTGGCTGCGCTTCAAGGGCGCGGCGACGCCCTCGCCCTGCGTGATCTCGTCGATGACCTCGTCAACCTCGCTCTTGGTGATCGAATTGCTGACGACTTCCTTCGTGATGTTCAGAGCCACCAGAATCGAAACGCCATTCTTGAGCAACGAACCGAGTGTGCGGCTGAAGCGTGCAACCTCGCGCTTGGCAACGAGATCGCCGAAGATCGGGATCATGAGCTGCCAACGATCCCACTGGGCGCGCCCCTTCTCCGTCGAGAGGAACTGCCACACCAGGCCGATCAACACGATCACGCCGGCCAGGATGAAGATTCCATAGGATCCGATTATGTCGCTGATGGTGATGAGCAACTGGGTGACGGGCGGCAGCGTTTGTTCCAATTCGCGGAACGTGCCGACAATCTTCGGGATCACATAGATGAACATGACCACAACGGCCACGGTACAGGCGCCGATCATGACCATGGGATAGGCCAGCGCCGACCAGACGCGGCCGCGGAGTTCCTCTTCCTGCTCGCTGTAGTCCGCCAGCTTTTTCAGAACTTCATCCAGATTCCCGCCTGCCTCGCCGGAGCGCACCATCGCGATGTAGAGCTTGGAAAACTGCTTGGGATGCTGCGCCAGGGCATCGGCAAATGTCTTGCCGCCCTGGACTTCGGCGTTGATGTCCGCAATGATGGCGCGGAACTGGTCGTTGACGGTTTGCTTCTGCAGAATCGTGAGTGCCTTGACGAGCGCGACGCCTGCTCCCAGCAGGTCGGACATCTGGCGGTTGAAGGAGGCGATGTCGGCGGTGCGAATTCCGCGACGGGCGGCAATGGCGGCGGACAATTGCCTCCCCAGTCCCGGGCCGGCGGTCGCGGTGCCCTTCTTGTCCTTCGACTCCGGCTTGTCGGCTGGCTTCTGCTTCGCCGCGGGGGCGGGCTTCATCCCGGCCGGGCGCGCAACGGTGACCGACACGCGCGGAGTCCCATTCGTTGCCGCGGCCGGCTTGCTGGGTGCTGCCTTTGCGGCCGCCGGTTTCGTTGCCACGACCGTGGATCCGCCACCGGCGGTGCCCGCCGTGATGGAGACAGGGAAATAGCCCATGGCCTGCAGGCGCGTGACAACTGCCGCCCGACCATCGGCATCGATGGTTCCCTGCACGGTGACTCCGTTGCGGTCCTTGGCCTTGTAGCTAAACGGTGGCATTCAGTCTTTGTCCCCGGTCATCGTCATTCGGCGGCAGCGGTGGGCTGATCCGGCTCGGCTTCCTTCATCTCCGCCATCGTGTTCATGTCGTCGTTGGAGAACTCGTCCTCCATGGTCACGCGCAGCACTTCCTCGATGGTTGTGACGCCCTTCTTGATCTTGTCCCATCCGTCCCATCGGATCGGTCGCATGCCCTGCTTCATGGCCAGCGACTTGATCTGGTTGGCGGACGCGCCGTCGACGACGATGCGTCGCAGCGGCTCGGTCATCTTGAACATTTCGTGCAGGGCGGTGCGCCCACGGAAGCCCGTGTAGCGGCACGTCTCGCAGCCGACGGGGCGGTAGAACTTGATGTCGCGCGTGTCCTCGCGCAGCACGTTCACCTGCTGCAGCAGGGCGCCGTCCGGCTTGTAGGCCACCTTGCACTCGTTGCACAGCACGCGCACGAGGCGCTGGGCGAGGATGCCTTCCACCGACGACGCAATCAGGAACGGCTCCACACCCATGTCCTCCAGGCGAGTCACCGCGCCGGGGGCGTCGTTGGTGTGGAGCGTCGAGAACACCAAGTGACCGGTCAGGGCAGTTTGAATCGTGATCTTCGCGGTCTCCGGATCGCGGGTCTCACCCACCATGATGACGTCCGGGTCCTGGCGCAGGATCGTCCTGAGGACGCGGGCAAAGGTCAGATCGATGGCGGGCGCGACCTGGATCTGCGTCACGCCGGGTATGCGGTACTCGATCGGGTCCTCGATGGTGATGATCTTCAGCTCGGGGCCGTTGATCTCGGAGAGTGAAGCGTACAATGTTGTCGACTTGCCGGAACCCGTCGGCCCGGTGATCAGGATGATCCCGTGGGGCTTCTTGATCAGCTCGCGCATGAGGCCCTTGTGGTATTCCGAGAAGCCCAGGCGGTCGAGCGTGCACAATTCGCTGTCGCGGGAGAGGATACGGATGGCGCTCGATTCGCCGTAGGGCGTCGGCACCGTCGACACGCGCAGGTCGTATTCCTTCCCCTGCATCATGATCTTGATCTTGCCGTCCTGGGGGAGGCGGCGCTCGGCGATGTTCAAATCCGCCATGATCTTGATGCGGCTGATGATGGCCTGTTGGTAACGGCGAATGGCCGGCGGGATGGGCGCCTCGTAGAGCATGCCGTCGATGCGGTAGCGGATGCGCAGGTCCTTGTCCATCGGCTCGACGTGGATGTCCGTCGCGCGATCACGGAATGCTTCCTGGATGATCTGGTTCACGAAGCGGACGATGGAGGCATCCTCTGCCGCCAGGTCGTCATCAATCTCGATGTTGTCGCTCAGCTCGATGTCATCGGCCTTGCCGGAGGCTTCCCACTCTTCCTCCAGGCCCATCATCGTGGCGCCGCCGATGCCGTAGAGTCGGTTGCGGGCCTTGTCGATTTCCTCGGCGGAGGCGACGATCGGTTCGACCTCGACATTCAGCACGCGCCGCAACTCGTCGAAGGTGTGCATGTCGAGCGGGTCTTCGATGGCGACCCTCAGGACACCGTCTTCCAACTCCAGTGGTATGATTGAATAGTGCTCGGCCACTTTGGCGGGCACCAGCTTCAGCAGTTCCGGGTCCGGTTGGACATTGGTGAGCTTGCGGAATGGAACGCCCAACGATTCGGCCAATGCCTCCAACACGTCATCGGCATCGCAAAACCCCAGACGGACCAGGGTACGGTTCAGTTCCTCGCCCGCCTTGCGGCTCTCCCGCACGGCGGCGTCCAACGTGTCGGGGTCGAGAAGTCCCTTCTCGACCAGTATCGCCCCAAGTTGCTTCTTCGTCGCTCGGATCATTCGGACTCTCGATCATAATCTCGCACGGCCCAGCCCCAGCCAACTCCCGCCCCGTCAACCATTTGACAAGCACGGTACGGACCCACCCGCAACCCCCTCAATGAAAACCATTCCGCCCCGTAAATATTGGACCTACGGCGTCCGCCGCGGTTTGCTCCGGAAGTCGAGGAGCACCAGAACGAACACTCCCATGGTAAAGGCCAACCAACGCTGCCTCCACAGGCGCGTCGCGAGGCTCTCAAGAGCCGTCAAGTTGCGGGGCAGGACGTACTCGCCACCGATGGCTTCCAGCACCACGCCCTCGCCGGGCCAGGTCCAGTAGAGTTCGATCAATCCCGTATCGTCTTCGGGTGCTTCCAGAGTCACCTCCAGAAATCGTCGGCCACTTTCGGATTGGGCGAATCGCCCTTCGAACAGATGCCGTGGAGCCTCGCGGTCCTTCCCCTCGGCCACCACAACTCCATCTACCCGAACCTGCCACGCGCCTTGCGCCCGCCCATGAATCTTGTACTCGCCGTGAGGCGCCAGATCCAACAAGGCCTCCATGGTGGCTGATTCTCCTGCGGGGACCTGACGCAGCCGCACAAAGGGGATGTGGTCGCCATCCTGAGTGACCACGCCCCGCTCGCCCCGCAGCGCGCCTACGAGGACTAATGCCAGGATTCCGATTCCCACTCCATACCACTTCCATGACGCTGATCTAAAATGAAATAAATCAACTATTTGCCTCGTTTGATGAGTACTAGGGGAGCTATGGGAAAGTAGATAACTGACGGCCAATAGCAGGGGGAGGCCAAGTCCCAAGGTGAAGGCTCCGTCCCTCTCCAGTTTTTCGCCAGCCAACAAGCAGCGGAGGACCGCCGGATACCAGGTGCCATCGGCGGCCAAGACCTCCCACCAGCGGAGGAGGCTCAGTTGGGGCTCGAACTGCCAGCGACTCTCAAGGCCATGGAAGTTCCAGACGAGGCGATAGGCGTCGGCGGCGTGAAAGACTGAATGTAGAAGGTTTATTGTCAATCCCCAAAGCCAGACTATGAGCATCGCGACCCTTGCCGAAACGGGCGAGGAATCGGCCAGTCCGCGCAGGGTGACGATCATCGCAGGGAAGGAGAGCATCACGGCGGGGAGCAGAAACCGGGGGCCAATGGTCCAACCGCCATGCCATGTCCAGAAGACCCCATGCAGAGCCACTGAGGTGAGGAGTGCTCCCAGAGAGAGAAGACGCCAGCGGCGGCTGATGTCGCTCTCCGATTTCGACGGTATAATAAGGAAGAGAACCAGCGGCCAGAAAACCAGCAGCCCGCGTTCGGGGGAGAAGAGAAGGCCGTGGAGACCGGTGGCAAGGGGGGTCGTGAACTCCTGCCCCTCGTATCCATTATCAAAGACATCTCCACGAAGTGACCAGTTCTGGAGGGCCCTGACGCCAAGACCAATCAACACGCCAATAGCTGACGGGATGAGATTTAGAACTCGATCTTTCGAGTGATAGCCCCAGACCAGTACGAGCACCAAGAGCGGCAGAACCGATGGGCGGGCCATGAGGGCGAAGGCAGGGCCCAGAAGGGACAAGGCGATACCGGACTTGCTCCGGCTTTGTTGGTTGAAGAGCAATCCCGCCGCCATGGCCAGCAGACCGCATCCGGCCAGGATATCACTATAATAACGTATCGCCAATGGGAGTGCGGGACTGCCCAAAGTCACCGCGACCGCTACCCATGGAACCCAAGTGGATCGCCATCCCAGCCGGTTCACCACCAGCACGACCAGGGCAACAGCGGCGCCCAGCAGGAATGCGTTCGCGAGGAGGACTAGGGCCGGGACTCCCGATCCCATCCCCAGAAGTGCCTCAAGCCATGCGAAGGGCACACCGGCCAGCGGGGTCCCGAGGCCGTAGCCCGTGAATGTTTGGCCGTACATTTCGGGGAACCGCAAGCTGGCGGAGGTGGCGATCGAGCGGGCCGTAGCTGCCATCATTTGCTCATCGCTGGAGTCCAAACGCCCTGAATACAGCAGCGCCGCCACCCCCGCGACGAGGGTTCCGGCACCCAGTGCCTGTGGATAACCCGAAGAATCCGATTGAGAATGAGGGCTCACGAGATGAGTCTCTGCGCGTAGTAAGCGTGGGGTGCGGCCGGTTCAGTGGGGATTTCACTCGACATGGCGCTTCCTTCTCCTCTTCTTCTTTCTCGAATGCCGATTAGGGCGCCCTGATTCATCAGCGAGGAGTTCTTCCAGTGCCTGAGAGGTTGCGTCGGACCATTCGCGGCCTTGAGAAATTGATGGAGCCGTTGCGCTATCATTGTGACGATCTGGAGAAGCAGGTCCGTCGCCAGCCGATGGACATTGATTTGGTCGCCACGATGGAGATTGTCCACAAGAACGTGGTGCGGATCGAGCAGGAACTGGCGTTCATGCGCGAGCGGGTGGACATGGAACTGCTCCTACGCAACGACAGCTTGGCGGACGAGAATCTTCCACTCCCGGGGGACACACCACCCACCGAGGAGGACGTGCCCGGCGATGGCGAGTTCCGTCCTGGTTCGGCGCGGAGGAGCACACCGCGCTCGTTTTCGGCCACCGGCAATCCCTTTGATGTACCTGCCGCCCGCGATGACAGCGAGACCCGTTCGGACGAGCGCAGCAGCGAGGAGACTCTGTTCCTCAAGCCTGTGAAGTTGGACAAGCATTCCATTGGTGACAAGGTCCTGCAGCCCGCGGAGAAATCCGGCATGCGCCGGGATACTCCATCGAGCCCGACGCGCGGCGTTTCACTCTCCGCCAGGCGATCCGGTGACGTCACGACGGCCTCCGAGGATGATCCGACCGCGCCAGTCCTTAGCAACGAGGATACGGTGGTGCTGACCAGGGACCAGGCAGCCAACGGAGCTTGATGCGGGACGCTCAATCGCGCAGGCGCGGATTCAGGACGGGATACAAGGCGTCCACCAACAAGTTCATGAACACGAGCAGGGCGCTGTAGAAGACCGTGGCAGCCAGGATGATCGGCATGTCGCGGTTGCTGATGCTCTTGACGAACATGTCGCCAAGGCCGGGGATCGCGAAGATCTTCTCCACGACCAAGCTTCCCACGAGCACGCCGGCAGTCACAGGCCCCACATACGTCACGACTGGACCCATGGAATTGCGCAGGGCATGGCGGGCGATGACGTTCCATTCGGCGACGCCCTTTGCACGGGCGGTGCGCACATAGTCCTCGCGCATGGCCTCCAGCATGGAGGCGCGCGTCAAACGAAGGACGGCCGCGAAGGGGAATGCCGCCAGGCACGCGCTCGGCACCCACATCGACCAGAAGTCGTTGTGCCATTCAGTGGCGGAAAACCATCGCAGCGTCACCGAGAAGACGTAGATCGCCAGTGTCGCCAGAATGAAGTTCGGCACGGACACCCCGCCGAGGGCCAGAACCGATCCGGCCTGGTCGATGAAGCGGTTGTGCCACACGGCACAGACCACGCCGATGGGGACTCCGAAGACGACCGCCAGGACCAGGGCGCGAGCTCCCAATCCAGCGGAGTAGGGGAAGTGGTCCTTCATGATCTGCCGGAACGTCTTGTTCTCCTGGACCGGTGAGGGGAGCGAATCGAACTGCGCGATCTTCCACATGTTGCGCAGGTACTGTTCCGTGAGCGGGCGGTCGAGATAGTATCGCTCCTTGAGGGTGCGCAGGACTTCTTCGGAGGGGACACGGCCTTCGCCAAGGAATGCCAGCTCGCCGCCGGCCGATTTCATCAGGGCGAAGACCAAGGTGGCCACCCCCAGCAATGTGATGAGGGAAACGGGGAGCTTCTTCAGGAAGCTCACCAGGAAGATTCTCAAGAAAAGCAGCACGCTCCTGCCAGTCCTCCGGTTTTGCGGCCTTGTGTCCTGCTCGGTGCCCCCCATACCGTCGGCCCGATCGGTCCAGCGCAAGCCCGAAGGATCAACCGCCATGCCCCCCACGTTCCAACCCCGCCAAGATCTGGATTCCCGCCTGCTCGCGGCCCTCGATGAGGACCTCGGCGACCGGGGGGACGCCACAACCGCGGCCATCTTTCCCCATGATCACCAGTCGGCGGGGATCCTGGTGGCCAAGCAGAACGGGATCCTGGCCGGCAGCGCCGTTTTCCACCGGGTATTCGAGCTGCTGGACGACAGCGTCACCGTGGCTTTCTCCCGCGAGGATGGCCAGGCAGTCAGCCGCGGCGATCAGATCGCGCGGTTGTTGGGCCCCACACGCGTCTTGTTGGCGGGAGAGAGGACGGCGCTGAACCTGCTGCAGCGTCTTTCGGGCATCGCAACGCTCACTTCCCGGTTTGTTGCGGCCGCCGGGGGACGCTGCGCCATCTGCGACACGCGCAAGACGACACCGCTGTGGCGCGATCTGGAGAAGTATGCCGTCCTGTGCGGCGGAGGCACCAACCATCGCATGGGGCTGTATGATGCCATCATGATCAAGGACACGCATGCGGACGAAGCGGGCGGCCTGCCCGCGGCCTTGGCCCGTGTTCGCGCGTCGGCGCCGGATCTGCCCGTGCATTGCGAGGCACGCGATTTGGCAGAGGTTCAAGCCGCGCTGGATGCGAACGTGGATCTGCTCATGCTCGACAACATGGGCGAGGAGATACTGCGACGGGCCATCGCCATCGCCAAGGGCCGCGTGCCGATCGAGATCACCGGCGGGGTGACGCTGGAGACGCTGCCGCAGCTCGCGGCCTTGGGCGTGGACCGCGTCAGCATTGGCGCCCTGACCCACTCCGCCCCGGCATTGGATTTCTCGATGAGGCTGAAGCGCGCCGGGGGGGGAGTAAGTGGACAGGGTGGATGAAGTGGACCAGGTGGACAGGATTGGGGATCTATTTCAATCCTGCGGTTCGGGGAGCAACTCGTAGAAGAAATTGCGTCGGCGCGGGATGAAGCCGGCTTCGCGCACAAGATTGCGGAGGTTCTCCTCGTCCATGCGGAAGTTGGCGCCGGCGGCGCGGACGACGTTCTCCTCGATCATGATCGATCCCATGTCGTCGCAGCCGTAAAAGAGGCTCACCTGCCCGATGCGTCCGCCTTGGGTGACCCAGCTCGATTGGATGTGGCGGATGTTGTCGATGTAGAGCCGCGCGATGGCCGTCGTGCGCAGGTAATCCCAGGATCCCACCTCGCGCATGGGGCGTTCCTTGGCGAGGCGCGTGTTCTCCGGTTGGTAGGTCCAATCGATGAAGGCGGTGAAGCCGCCTGTTTCGTCCTGCAGATCGCGGTACCGGCGGAAGGTTTCCACGCGCTCGGCCAGCGTCTCGACATGGCCGAACATCATGGTCGCCGTGCTGCGGCCGCCCATGCGGTGCCAGGTGCGGTGGACTTCGAGCCAGTTCTCCGTGTTGACCTTGCCGCGGGTGAGTTCGTTGCGCACGCGATCGACAAGGATCTCCGCGCCACCACCGGGGATGGAATCGAGGCCGGCCTCGCGCAGCCGCCCCAGCAACTCCTCATAGGACATCTTGTTGATCTTCGAGAAGGCGTGGATCTCCGGCGCACTGAAGGCGTGGAGGTGAATGCCGAACTCGCGCTTCAGGAAGCGCAGCATGTCCTCGTACCACTCCAGCTTGAGCTTGGGGTGCATGCCGCCCTGGAGGAGGAGCTGGTTTCCGCCCAGCGCCTGCGTCTCGATCACCTTCTCGGCGAGCTCCTCGTGGGTCAGCACATAGGCTTCGGGGTCGTCGACCTTGCGGAAGAACGCGCAGAACGAGCAATCGGCCAGGCAGGCGTTGGTGTAGTTGACGTTTCGATCAATGATGTAGGAGACGACGGGGCCGGGATTGAGGCGCTCGCGAACGCGATGGGCCGCCACGGACAGCTCCGGCAGGCGGGCGTGCTCAAAGAGGTAGAGGGCTTCCTCATCGGTCAGGCGCCGGGTGCCAGCGGAAACGGCGTCGAGGATCTCTTGTACACTGGGTTCGGCAAGGGTGGTGGTCATCGGGCTCCTCCGCAAGTGCGCTCACGGGGCGAATCTTGGGCTGAGGCATTTGGGACGGGCAAGCCTACAGAAAGGGAGCGCGAGCGTCTCGCTCGCGGGTGGTGCTTCGGGCAGGATGCCCGCACTCCCTTCAAGACGGGCAGTCGTAGGATCCGCACCCCAGAAGATAGGTCCCCGGCTTGAGCGACCGTGGATTCCGCTCAATGTAGTTTCGATACGCATACCATTGCAGTTCGCTCCGCACCATCCGGTCCCAGTATTCCTGCTGCCAGAACGGCCCTGTTGTACCGCGTAACTTGTTCACTTCCTTGGCTGTGAAGCTTTTCCATGAGTGCAATGTATCCTCAAGGGCGAACCCTATCAGCGGCCTAAACAGCACATGAACGTGGTTCGGCATGATCACGAATGGACCGAGAGCATAGCGTTCCTTGTCAAAATGGCGGAGCGCTCGTTCGACGATGGCCGCTGCTCTCTGGTCCCGCAGTGCGCAACTGCCGTGGCCTCTGTCCAGCCATTTTTCCATCCTATCGCTGAAGAGGCGATGGTATTCCTTCTCCGCCTCGGGGGGTCTGGGTTCTGGATTTTGGAGGATCCACGCCTCCTTTTCAAGTTGCCATTCTCTCAGCTTTTCCCAGGGCAATGAGTCTGCCAGGCGCCACGTAACGAACTGCCAGGCCTCGCCTTGCTGCCAGTGGGGAAGCCGGTGGCGGTGCTTCTCGATGCCTTCGTATGGATCCAGGAATGGAGACGTCATTTTCGCACTCCTTAAGGAAAGGGAGCGCGAGCGTCTCGCTCGCGGGTGGTACTGCGGGCAGGATGCCCGCTCTCCCTTCTTGCAGCAAGGTTGTTGTGATAGGGCTATGGCAGACGGGCAATCCCGGAAGGGAGCGCGAGCGTCTCGCTCGCGGGTGGTGCTTCGGGCAGGATGCCCGCACTCCCTTCAAGACGGGCAGTCGTAGGATCCGCACCCCAGAAGATAGGTCCCCGGCTTGAGCGACCGTGGATTCCGCTCAATGTAGTTTCGATACGCATACCATTGCAGTTCGCTCCGCACCATCCGGTCCCAGTATTCCTGCTGCCAGAACGGCCCTGTTGTACCGCGTAACTTGTTCACTTCCTTGGCTGTGAAGCTTTTCCATGAGTGCAATGTATCCTCAAGGGCGAACCCTATCAGCGGCCTAAACAGCACATGAACGTGGTTCGGCATGATCACGAATGGACCGAGAGCATAGCGTTCCTTGTCAAAATGGCGGAGCGCTCGTTCGACGATGGCCGCTGCTCTCTGGTCCCGCAGTGCGCAACTGCCGTGGCCTCTGTCCAGCCATTTTTCCATCCTATCGCTGAAGAGGCGATGGTATTCCTTCTCCGCCTCGGGGGGTCTGGGTTCTGGATTTTGGAGGATCCACGCCTCCTTTTCAAGTTGCCATTCTCTCAGCTTTTCCCAGGGCAATGAGTCTGCCAGGCGCCACGTAACGAACTGCCAGGCCTCGCCTTGCTGCCAGTGGGGAAGCCGGTGGCGGTGCTTCTCGATGCCTTCGTATGGATCCAGGAATGGAGACGTCATTTTCGCACTCCTTAAGGAAAGGGAGCGCGAGCGTCTCGCTCGCGGGTGGTACTGCGGGCAGGATGCCCGCTCTCCCTTCTTGCAGCAAGGTTGTTGTGATAGGGCTATGGCAGACGGGCAATCCCGGAAGGGAGCGCGAGCGTCTCGCTCGCGGGTCATGCGGGCAGGATGCCCGCCCTCCCTTACGGCGTTGCGGGATATGGGTGGGGGGCGCCTTGCCAGAGACATCGCCATTGCCCCGAAATCGAACCTTGAAGCTGGCTGTCGTGAGATCACGTCCCCGACTGGAGCGCCCCTTTGCCTGACCAAAAAGTTTTCTTTCACTACCACCGTTTCGACGGCGAGTACGAGGGCGTATCCATCTGGTTCTGGAATGCCCAGCCGGGTGTTCAGGGGCGGTCCATCGAGGTGTTTCCTTCGAGGCAGGACGATTTCGGGGCGGTCTTTGAGGTCAATCTGGAGGCGTTTGGGTTTGAAGCGGCGTTGGATCCTGTTCTGGGGTTCATCCCCCGGCGGTTCCGGTCGTGGGAGCACCGGGATGGCGGCGACCGGTTATGGCGCCCACACTTGGGAAGCAAGGTCTGGCTGATGGAAGGGCACGGCCGCATCTTCACGGAGCAGCCCTTCACCGGGTGTCAGGTACTGCGCGCAACGTTGGATACGCAACGCATCATCCATTTCAGTCTCTCGGAAGGCATTTCCGAGAATGCGATCAAGGCGGAGGCCGTGTGGGTGGAATCGCCCGGGCGGCGCGTGGACTTGTCGGTCCTGCGGTCGGCGGACAATGAGGCGGCGGGGCATGTGTATCATCTGGTGGGGGAGTTGGAGGAGCCGATCGACGATTTCGGTGTGGAGTGGACGTTGCACACGGCCGAATGGGGGAATGCGCCGCTGCAGCCACGCGGTGTGCTCTTCACGCGGTTCAAGCCCCGCGATGACGAATGGTTTGGTGCGCGGTTGGATTCCGGATGCACGCGCTTCCGTCTGTTCGCGCCGACGGCCAGTTCGGTGGAGGTGGTCTTGTTTGATACGTGGGATGGGGGGGAGAGCCGGCGGCTCGCCATGGCGCACGGCGGCAACGGCATTTGGCAGGCGCGGGTTGAAGAGTCGCTTGAGGGGAATTACTATGCCTATGACATCCGTGTGCCGCATCACGGCGCGACCGGGCGGGTGATCGATCCGTGGGCCGTCAACACCGTCGGGCGCGGCGACCGGGCATTGCTCACGAATCCGCGGGGCCAAGACCCGCCGCATTTCCGCCCCGTGCGACGACCGGAGTCCGCCATTCATCCGACGGATGCCATCATCTACGAGGTCAGCGTTCGCGATTTCACGATCTCGCCGACCAGTGGCGTGCAGCAACGCGGCAAATTCCACGGCATGGCCGAGAGAGGAACGCAATGCGAGGGGATGGCCACAGGGATCGATCACCTGAAGGAGCTGGGTGTGACCCATGTGCAGCTCCTGCCGATCCAGGACTTTGACAACGACGAGCAGAACCCCGCCTACAACTGGGGCTACATGACCGCGCACTTCAACTCGCCGGAGGGGATCTACGCCACCGACATCAAGGGGCCGGCCCGCATCGCGGAGTTCAAGCAACTGGTGAAGGCGCTGCACGAGGCCGGCATCGGCGTGATCCTGGATGTCGTCTACAACCACACCGGGACGCAAAACACGCTGGAGGCCGTGGCGCCGGGATATTACCTGCGGCAGAGGCTCAACGGTGAGTTGTGGAATGGCTCGGGCACCGGCAATGAGTTCCATAGCGAGGCGCCCTTTGGCAGGCACTTCATCATCGAATCGTGCAAGTATTGGGTCGAGGAGTACGGCATCGATGGGTTCCGTTTCGACCTGATGGCGCTGATCGACCTGGACACGATGAAGACGGTGCGGCGCGAGCTGTTGGATATCCATCCGCACTTGTTGATCTACGGCGAGCCATGGATGGCGGCGGGGTCGGGGGTGCACCTGCCGACGGACAAGTCCACCGTGCGCGGTACCGGGATCGGGGCCTTCAACGATCACTATCGCAACGCTCTCAAGGGGGAGCCCGACAACGGATCGCCGGGCTATGTGCAGGCGGGCTGCTTCCGCGAGGAGGTGCGGCGGGGCATCGCCGGCTCCATCGACGACTGGACCACCTCTCCCGTGGAGACGGTGAACTATGCCACCTGTCACGACAACCTGTGCCTATGGGACAAGCTGGCGGTCTCCACGAACGGGGCCGATGAGGAATCCCGCATCCGCATGCAGATGCTCACGTTCGGGATCCTGGCGGTTTCGCAGGGGATCCTGTTTCTGCACGGCGGCGAGGAGTTCCTGCGTTCCAAGGGAGGACGCCACAACACCTACGACGCGGGCGACGAAGTAAACCAGTTCGACTGGCGGCTGAAGCGGATCAACAAGCGGGTGTTCGATTTTCACCGCGGCATGATCGCCCTGCGCCGGGGGCATCCGGTGCTGCGGCTGCGAAGCGCGGAGGCCATCCGGCGGCGCCTGACGTGGCACGACGAAGGCCTGCCTCATCCGGCGTGCATCGCGTTCACGCTGGACGCCAATGGCGATGCCGCAGAGCGGTGGGATCGCGTGTTGGTCCTGATCAACCCGACGCGGCACAAGCAGGAGTTCCCCCTGCTATCGGGCGAGGTGTGGTCGGTCCATGTGAGCGGCGATCAGGTGGATTTGAAGGGGAGCAAGCGGGTGGATGGGAAATTCGGATTGGGGGCGCAGTCGCTGGCGCTGCTGGCCATGTGAGTTGGCTGGGTGGGGCGGGTCAAAATGCAAGCCGGGCACAGGAGTAAACTCCCGCGCCCGGCGTGGCATGTGACTGCTATGCGTGTGAAGGATCAGGCCTTCTTGACGGCGCGCTTGCGGGCGGCCTTCTTGGTGCCCTTGCGAGCGCCTGCCTTCTTGGCGGCCTTCTTGGTGCCCTTGCGGGCGCCAGCCTTCTTGGCAGCCTTCTTGGTGCCCTTGCGGGCGGCCTTCTTGGTGCCCTTGCGAGCAGCCTTCTTTGCCGCGCCCTTGCGGGCGGCCTTCTTCGTGGCCTTCTTTGCCGCGA
>CAZVAQ010000038.1:0-1761 GCA_964625145.1 uncultured Candidatus Sumerlaeota bacterium | reverse complement strand
GCCTTCTTTGCCGCGCCCTTGCGGGCGGCCTTCTTCGTGGCCTTCTTTGCCGCGACCTTGCGAGCGGCCTTCTTCGTGGCCTTCTTGGCTCCCTTGGCTGCCTTCTTGGCCAGCTTGGCGGAGGCGGTTACAGTCTTCTTGCCCTTGGCGGGCTTCTTGGCTTTGGCCGCCGGCTTCTTCTTGGCCGGAGCCTTGGGCTTTGCGGTTGCGGTTTTGGTTGTCTTCTTCGTTGCTGTCTTCGCCATGAGTTTCTCACCTCACTTCGGCAATGTCGCGGCTGAAATCGTGGTGTCTTCACCCGCGTCGTTCAAACCGGGGTCCTCAGACCCTCTGGAATGGTCGGACGCTTCCCGCACCCGGTCCAATGCGTCAACCGCAAAAAGACATGTTGTGGAAAAAATCGACAGTTACCCCTGTCTTACCCATCGTGTCCGAGGAAAGAGTCAAACACCTTCGCTTGCGGATCCTTAACCGTGCTTCAAGATGACACAGGCGGAGGCGGAGGCAGCGTCGCGCCGTCACACCGTGCCAACTTTTTCCCCCTGGCGACATTTTCCGGTCCGGCGCCGCCTTCCTCCCCCTTGTCCTCTTTCCCGGCGGGGCGAGCAAATATGCAATATAAAGGAAGTCGAATATCATATATGTATCAAGTAGCGGAACGAACTAGTCATTCCTCCAAAACAGGCATTTTTCGTGGGAAATAAGACAATTCCCGCAGGCCTTCAGCCTTTTGCGAAAGTGTAAGCAGGGTTTCAAGAGGATGGCCGCCGGACGGCTGCCGGTGACGGGGCCGGGCGGGCCGGGCAATTCTTCCTAATTGGTACACAATAATTATGGCGTGAATAAACTTTGAATGGTACTTATAAATAACAATCTGACTTTATAATCCTCCGCCGGTGGATTGGGCTGCCTCGAAACCCGGATGCTCCATCCTGGTGGAGCCGTCCCGGGGGGGTGGTTTCGTGCCCCTTCCCGGAGGTGCGGCCGGGTGGGAGAAAAGTTGCGATTCGGGTCTTGACGAACCGGCCGAACGGCCCCTCGCGGGTGCGAGTTTCGACTTCGCGCCCCCTTTGTGCGTCGTTCGCGTTGACACTTGGGGCCGTCCATCGGAGGGACATCCACCATCTTTTTGCGTCGTTCCCACCCCAAGGAGCATACCATGCCGCCTCAAATCCCCGGAGAGCGTCACCCTCGTTTTCAGCAGGACGACTTTGGCGGAGGGACACCGCCGCCTTCACCTTATGATTTTGCCGCTGACATGCAGCCAGAGCGCTCCGGACCGGACTGGGAGGATACCAGTCAGCCGCTGTTCGGCCGTTGGTGGTCGACGGTTTCGGCGGTCTTCAGCCGCCCGACCGAGACGTTCCGAAACCTGCGTCTGGATGGCGGGATCGGTTCCCCGCTCGTCTTCGGCATCATCGGCGGCACCATCGGCAGCATTGCCTCGACGCTCTGGAGCACGTTGTTCAATGGACTTGGCCTTGCGGCACAGATTGGCGCGGGCGGCAGCGAGGAGGAGGCGGCGATGGCGGGGGCACAAGTCGTCATGAGCTTGGTGTTCGGCGTCTGCCTCGCCCCCGTCTTTATTGCCATCGGTCTGTTCATCACCACCGGCATCACCCACGTCATGTTGATGTTGCTGGGTGGTGCGCAGAAGGGTTTCGAGACCACGTTTCGATGCACTTCCTATGTGTCGGGGGCATTGAGTCTTCTGAACATAATCCCCCTGTGCGGAGGCTGTGTCTATCTGGTCTGGTACAT
>CAZVAQ010000037.1:0-24772 GCA_964625145.1 uncultured Candidatus Sumerlaeota bacterium | reverse complement strand
TGACGATGGATTATGAGGAGGGCGTCGCCAAGACGAAGGATTACAACGCCGGCGGCCGGTACTATGTCGGCTTCCAGACAGTCACGGTCATCCCGACCATCATCAGCGTGCCGATCTTCACGTCCATCGCCGACCCGGGACCGTGGGAAGGGGAGTTCAATAACCTGCTGACCGACGACGACCTCAAGCTGTACGAGCTGAACGATGTCGAACCCAGCGCCATGGAGCCTTCGGTCTATGCGGCGCTGCGCATCGAGCGCGACCAACTGGTCGGCTCCGGCATTCCGGGAACGGCGGGGTACAAGCCCGCGAAGTTGTTCCACAACATCGGCGTGCCGCTGGGCGAGCAGGTCACCCCGATCCTGGCCGTCAGCCGCGCCAAGGTCGCCTTCCAGCCCACATGGGCCGGCGACAACACCGTGAAGCCCAGCATGTACTACCCCATGTGGGAGGCCAAGCTGGCGCCCATCTATGGCGACCGCCGCGGGGAGCATTCCCTGCTGCAGAGCAATGCCGACTCTCTCTTCGACAAGCTCAAGGAGAGTGGCGGCCTCGACACCACCGACGCCAAGCTGCTCGACCGGGTGAGGTACTGACCATGAACGCAAGGAAGTTTCTCAAGGATGAGGACGGCGTGGTGATGGTGGAGTTCATCATCGTCTTCCCGTTCCTCGCGATCCTGTTCACGCTGATCCTGTACTACATCGAGGTGACGCGCTTCCAGATGAGCGCGCTGCAATTGTCAGCCGCGCACACCTGGCGCGTGGCGGCGGCGGAGGACAACAACGGCCTGTCGCGGTCCGATGATTTTGGCTACAAGGGCGCCAGCGGGCTGGTCTCCATGCATCCGCGCGCGCCGTTTCTCATCAGCGAATTCAAGGACGCCGGCCATGACTTCATCGCCCTGGCTTCCAGCGGGGCCGGGATGGACGCGGTGCGGGTGATGTTCCTGATGCCGCCGGGAGAGGCAGTTTGGGAGTACCTGTCCATCGACCCCAAGACGTTCAACCGCAACGCGCACAGCTTCGCGCCGGAAGGTGCGGACTACCCGGCGCGCTACCGAAACCAAAACTTCACGCGGCCGGTGGCGGCGTTCACCAGCACGATCATCGGCAAGTCGGACCTCCAGGAGAATGAAGGGCTGGAGATGAGCGACCTGGAGTTCGCACTTGCTCCCGCCATCCCAATGATGCACGACCCCTTCTCCATTTACTGGGGCAAGAACGAGCCCCACGGTGGCAAGATCCAGCGGCTGCGCAATGTTGACCGCTATACCATCACCAGCGACCCGATTTACCTTGCTGGATTGGTCCTCCATGGTATCATGACCGCGAATTTCAGGGCGCCGGGGCATCTGACCAACGAGCTGCGCCTGCGCGACCTGCACGGGCCGGACAGCAACGTGGGCGGCGGACAGAGACTCGGAGGTTGGAAACCAGACCCCGGGAGGCATCATGGACCTGTTCAGCGTGGTCGGAAGCATCTTCCCCGCCGGTGGCTCCAAGCACGCGCAACCCCTGTGGAAGGTGGACAAGAACGCGGACACCACACAGCACGACCAGGAAGGAACCGTGACCTACGGCGGGACGGACTGGGGCGACAAGATCACCGAACGCCACCGTCTGTCCCAGTTCCAATCGAGCAGTGATCGATGGAGCATGATCCAATGAGTAAGGTTCAAACGGGCGACGACCGAATGAGTTGGGCACGCTTTCGCCAGAGATTCGCCATGATGGCCCGCGACGAGGATGGCGTCATGATGACCGAGTATGTCATCCTGCTCAGCGCCATGGTCGTCGCCTTCATCTGGCTCAACAAGACCGCCGACGCGGTCCTCTTTGGCGCCAGCCCCTACACGCTGTTCAATAATCCGGCGAAAATTGAGGCCCTGGACGAGGACTTCACCGGGACACGCCTCGAGATGGAGATAAATTACATCACAGGAGGTGCCGGCAAGGCCGAGTCAGAGCACGCCGATCGCGCGTATCTGTCGCAACTCTACCGGTCGATATCCAGACCTTGAGATTTTGGAAAATCGAGCTTGACTTGCTGAGCCCACCTGAACCCTCTGCACGGACAAGTATCGAAGTATCCCCCACAAAAGGAGCAGTACACATGAATCTCAACCGCTACGCCAAGACCCGCAAGAACCTCGGTGCCATCAGCACAGAATACGTGATCATCCTCGTCCTCATCGCCGTGGGTGGCATCCTCGCCTTCATGATGCTTGGCCAGCAGGTCAAGGAACAGGTCGCCACCAGCGTCGACAAGGTCGGCGGCAAGGTGGAGACCGCGACGAAGGCCGGCAATGTCGACAACACGCAGGAAGGCCTGCGCGATGACAAGACCGACATGACCCAGGCCGCCGATGGCGCAGCCGAAACCGAGATCACCGTCGCCGAATAACCTCGACAATGGAGCCCTTCAAGCTTCTGGCACTGGCCATCATCCTGCCTGTCACCTTCTACACCGAGTTATCGGCCGGGAAGATTTACAACTGGATGACCTTTCCAGCCATCGCGCTGGGTTTGCTGTTGTCGGGGCTTGAGGGGCTCGAACCTTTTCTCATGGCGCTTTTCGCCACTGTTTTGGGGGGAGGGATCTTTTTCCTCCCCTATCTGATTTCCGGGTTGAGCCGTGGAAGACCGGTCGTGGGAGGTGGGGATGTCAAGCTGGCCGCTGCCATTGGCGCGCTCACCTTTCCGTACTTCGTGCTCGTGACCATTGGCTGGGGCGTTGTCGCCGGAGGCTTGATGGGGCTGGGTGTAATTGCATGGCGGATGCTCAAGCCGCCCCCCAAGGAGGATGACACTCCCCGCACTCCCGTTCTGCTGGTTCGTGTGCCTTTTGGAACCGCTTTGTGTGTCGGTGTTTGCATCGCGTTTGTCCAGATGTACCCCTAAGAATCCAGTCAAGGGAAGCGTATGCAAGGCAAACTCCCCATCATCATTGCTGTGCTTTTCGGCATCATCGCTTTTGTAGGCATTGGCAGGTATTTGCGGGACAAAGCCCAGCCCCCTCCGACGACGCCGGTGCTCGTGGCCGCCGTGAACAAGTCCCGGGGCCAGGTGCTCAATCGATCCGATATCCGCATGGAGCAGGTGCCTGCCAGCCTGCTGCAGGGAATGACCGGGTACTACACCCCCGGCAACGAGTCCCTGATCTCGGGCCAGATGCTCACGCAGGACATTGGCGCCAACAACGTGATCCTTGAGGGACACCTGCGCCGCGATGATGATACCACCAGCGCCGAAGCGCAGTTTACCGCGAACCTGCAGCCCGGCCAGCGCGCCATCTCCATTCCGCTGGATTCCACCGGGATGGTCGCCAGCTTTGTGCGTCCGGGAGACCGGGTGGACATCTTGGCCAATCTGGATCTCCCGGAGGTCGTGGAGGATGTGATCCAGGTTCCCAACGCCATGCCCCAAGTCATCAAACGCGAGATTTCGCGCCCAACCACAGCCTTCCTCTTCCAGAACGTGAGGGTCTTGGCGGTGGGGAACGAATTCCTGCAGCCGAACATCACGGCGAAGGAGACGGGCAGTGGACGCAACGCCCGCTCCGTCACCATGGCCGTGACCCCGCAGGAGGCCCAGATCCTGAGCTTTGCCATGCGCTACGGCAACCGCACGGCCATGGGGAGCGACGAATTGACATTCACCCTCCTGCTGCGCCGTCCGGATGACACAACCACGCTGGATGACTTGAGGTTGGTCGGCTACGACGACTTCAAGGAGCTTGGTGAATTGGGCAATCTCCAGCTCGAGCGCAATGTGCGCAACAGCCAGGAGAGGACCCTTGGTGTGGATGCCATTTTGGGAACACAAAACACTCCCTGAGGAGCGAGACCGCATGAGAAGCAATCGGATTGTGCAAGCAGTTCTGGCAGTGTCATGTCTGTCGTTGGCCGCTGGTTCCGTCGCGCAGAACACGCGCATGCTCGAGGCGGACTCGAGCGTGGCGGTTGATCACATCGCCGGTCCTCAAGCCCAAGCGCAGGCGCCCGCGGCGGTGACCGGAGGCGCGACGACATCTGCACAGACCTCTGCCCGCCCGGCCGCGAACGACGATTCTGTCCTGGAGGTCATTCGCCGTGCACCGGGCGAGCGCTACTTCCTCATGGAAACGCGCGTGGATGACATCTTCGTGAGCAACCCGCAGGCGATCTCCGCCGTCGTGCGCGACACGGGCGTCGAGGTCACCTTCGTCGGCCGCGGGACGTCCGACCTGCAGATCGTCCGTGGCAACGACCGCCGCGTCTATCGCTTCGTCACCATCGAGGCCGATGTCGACCGCTCGCTGGAGGAGCTGCGCCGCATGCTCTCCGGCATCATTGGCGTCAACGTCGAGCGCGTGGGCGACTCCATCGTGACCAGCGGGCAGATCCTGACCCAGGAGGACGCCAAGCGCTACGAGACCGTCATCAAGCGCTACGATGTCGTCGATCTCGTGGAGCGCCGCTTCTTTCAGGTCGAGCAGGAGCGCCTGTTGGCGGACTTGATGGACGCCTTCAAGAGCCGCGAGTTTACGAACATCAAGGCGGACCTGCGGAAGAACAACAAGGGCGAACCCTTTGTCGTCCTCACCGGCTTTGCCTATACCGACCGTCAGCGGGAATTCGCAGAAGATCTGGCTGCCAGCTACTTTGACAATGTCACCAACCAGATCTCCCTCGACAAGCCGGAGATCCAACTCGACATCATCCTGGTCACCTTCGACCTGGACAAGGTGGCGACCCGCGGCCGCGAGCAGGGACCCTTCTCTGACATCGTGTTGAATCTCGGCACCGCGACGGATCCCATCGGCGGCATCACGCTCGATGGCGATCTGAACAACGGGCAGTATGAGTGGAGCGATGGCTTCCTGTTCGGCCAGGTGCTCGCCGGCGGCGCGCTGCTGCGCCTCCTGAAGACCGAGGAGAGCGTCACCAACTACATCGAGGCCTTCACCGTCGTGAAGAGCGGCGAGAGCGCCACCTACCAGGATGGCGGATCGATCCTGGTCCCCTTGGTTGGTTCCGAGAGCGTCGGCATTGCGACCATCGACACGGGCCTTGTCCTGACCATGACCCCGATCGTCGACGACAACAAGAAGATCACGGTCAATGTGTCGGTGGACAACAACTCCACGACCGAGGACGGCACGACCTTCTCGGGTGGCGGGGAGAACAGCCCCGGCACGCTGGCGCTGCGCACAAGCCGTTCGGAATCGACCATCACGGCCGAGAACAACCAGACCGTGGTCGTGAGCGGCATCAATGCGAACCTCTATGGCCGCAGCAAGGCGGAGACGCCGATCCTGGGCAAGATTCCCATCGTCAACTTGTTCTTCAAGAAGCAGAGCCGCCGTGGCGCCAACACGCGGTCGTACTTCTTCATCACGCCGCGCGTCCCGACGCTGTTCAACGAGGGACGTCCGTCCATCGCCGAGGCCGGTCAGGAAGCGCGCGAGTTCTTCGAGAGGCATTCGGAGTATGTCGTGCCGGGACCGGGCTTCTATCTGGGCTGGGACAAGGATAACAAGACCGTCAAGGAAGTGCCCCCGGCTCCCTGGGAAAAGGAATAATCCAACAGACGGGGTATCGACTTGGCTGCCAGGACAGCAACCTTTCATCTGCAGTTAAAGACCTTGGATGGTGTCCTCAACGAGCAAGTCCCGCTCGTTGAGGACGCTTACACTTTGGGTCGGGACACCGGGTGCGACATCGTGCTCCGGCGCCCGACCATCTCCAAGCGCCACGCAAAGATCAGCCGCAAGGGCGACACCTACGAGATCACCGACCTGGGCAGCACCGTCGGTGTCTTCGTGAATGACCAGAAGATCACAACCACCATCCTGCAACCGGGCGACCGGTTGATCCTGGGTGATGTGCTGGCGATCTTCTGCGTCGAGGAGCGCAGCTCGCGCTCCAGCCGTGCCGCCAACGGCGCCGACGGCGGGGGAGGCGTGCGCCCCTCTGCCGAAGGGACCATGAAGATCGAGACGATGGTTCTGGAGCCCATGCGCGCCAAGTCCGGCACCACGGACGAGGGCACGAAGATCAAGCAGGGGCCGCCAAAGCTGGGACGGCAGAGCGGGGACGAGAACTACTCGCCCTTTGCCGCGCACAAGGAGAAGAAGGGCGCCCGCAAGGACGCCTACACCGAACTGCGCGCGCAAATCCACGAGCAGTTGATCGATGCCATCCGCATCCGCCGCAACTCGCTGGAGACGCTGGAGGACAAGGAACTGTGGGCCAAGGCACGCGTCATGGCCAACCAGATCATCTTTGACCTGCAGCAGCACGGCAAGCTGCCGCGCAACGTGGATCCGCAAACCTTGCTCAAGGACGTGTTGAGCGAGGCGCTGGGTCTTGGCCCCATCCAGGATTTCCTTGTCGATCCTGAAGTCGAGGAAATCATGGTCAACGGGCCGGACAACATCTACGTCGCCCGGCGCGGAAAGACCATCAAGACCGACAAGGTCTACATTGACGAGGAACGCCTTGAGACGGTCATCAACCGCATCGTGGCGCCACTGGGTCGCCAGATCAACAAGCTGACGCCCATGGTCGACGCGCGACTGGCCGATGGCTCGCGTGTGAACGCGATCATCGCGCCGCTGTCGCGCTCGGGCCCCGTGCTCACGATCCGCAAGTTTCCGCCCACGCCGCTTTCTCCCGAGCAATTGGTCAAGGGTGGCAGCATGAGCCCCGCGATGCTAAAGTTCTTCAAGCTCGCGGTGGAGAACCGGCTGAACATCCTCATCTCCGGTGCGACGGCGGCCGGCAAGACGACACTGCTCAACGTCCTCTCGTCCTTCATCCCGCCGGACGAACGCATCATCACGATCGAGGACAGCGCGGAACTGCAGATCCCGCAGCCACACGTGATCTCCCTGGAGACCCGCCCAGGCAATGCGGAGGGAACCCCGGAGATCACGATCCGCGACCTTGTGCGCAACTCACTGCGCATGAGGCCGCAACGCATCATCGTCGGCGAGTGCCGCGGTGGCGAGGCGGTGGACATGTTGCAGGCCATGAACACCGGTCACGACGGCTCGCTGACCACCGGCCACGCCAACGGTCCGCGCGAGATGCTCTCGCGTCTGGAGACGATGTGTCTCATGGCGGGGATCGAGATGCCCCTGCCCGCGATCCGCGAGCAAATCTCCCGCGCCATCAACCTCATCATCCAGGTGGAGCGCTTCCCCGACGGCAAGCGCCGCATCACCAGCGTCGCGGAGATCCTCGGCCTCGACGAGGGTGAGTACGACATGAAGGAAGTCTATCGCTTCGAATGCACCTCGGTCGCCGACGGCACGGTGCAGGGCCGCTATCTCCCCTGTGGCTACATTCCTGCCTTCATCGCGCGACTCAAGGAAACCGGTGTGGATGTGCCTCTTGAGATCTTCCAGGCCGACTAACAATGACGATCTTCGAGTTCTACGGACAAAACCCTTATCTGGTCCTCTTCATCGTGATGGGGGCCGCCGCCATTGGCACGCTGATCTTCGTGATCACGTCCTCGCTGTCGGCCGGAGCGGATGAATACAGCCGACGCTTCACCAAGTCTTCCGAGGCCACGCTGGACGAAATGTTCGTCTACATGCCGCCGTCCTGGATCATGACGATGAAGATGGCGTGCGCGGCGACCGCCGCCCTGTTTGTTGCGGCGTTGTTCAGCGCCCTTGAGCCAATGCAGCTGCTGATACCGGTCATTATCTTTTCTATCCCGGCCTTCTTTGTGCCCGACATCCTGATCAAGCGGGCCTACAACAAGCGCCTGACCAAGTTTCATCTGCAGATGGTCGACGCGTTGACCATCATCTCCAACAGCATGAAGTCGGGGCTGGCGTTTCCCGATGCCATGCGCATGATGACCGAGGAGTTGAAGGACCCCATCGCCGGGGAGTTCAAGCTCGTGCTGCGGGAGGTCAGCCTTGGGCAGACGCAGGAACGCGCCCTGGAGAACCTGACCAAGCGCGTGGCCATTGAGGACCTGCACCTGTTCGTGGCCTCCATCAATGCCGTCCATCGCATGGGCAAGGGCATCCCGGAAATCTGCGAGCGCGCGCTGCAGGTCGTCCAGGAGCGCTTCCGCATCGAGCGCCACGTGCAGACGCTGACCGCGCAGGGCAAGGCGCAGGCGTACATCCTGACCGCCGCACCGTTCGCACTGATGGGGATGCTCTTCTTCATTGATGCGGAGCTGGTGTGGATCCTCTTCAACACCTTCGCCGGCATCATGATCTTCATCAGCGTCGTCATTCTGGACACGATTGGCTTCCTAATCATCCGCAGAATCACCGATATCGATGTCTGAGCAGAGACCATGGACCCAAACCTGACCACCGATTACACGCCTTACATGCTGGCCGGCATTGCCGCGCTGGCCTTTGCCGCCCTCGGCTATTGGGTTGCGTGGATCTCCACCAGCCTCAACGAGGAGGCTCAGCGGTTCGACTCCCGCCAGCTCGGACTGCTGATCATCATGCTCCCCATTGCCCGCCGGCTGGGCAATTATTCCGAGGCTGTCCGCCTGATGCCGCTGCAGCAGTATGAGAAGTGGGCGGCGCGAAACCTGAACCTCTCGGGCCTGAACGACTATTTCTCCCCCCGGGAGTACGTCGGCTCTCACTTGGCGATGTTCCTGCTGGGCGTCTGCCTCCCCCTCTTTCTGCTGCTTTATCCCGATGCCAAGCCGGGGCAGGTCCTGGCGTTGGCCCTGATACTGGGCATCATCCTGTTCTTCATGCCATTCATCGTCCTCAACGACATCATCAAGAAGCGCCGCCATGCCATCTTCAAGGCGCTGCCGTACTTTCTCGATCTTGTGACGCTGCTGGTGGAGTCGGGGCTGGATTTCTCCATCGCCATGGATCGTGCCGCGCAGCAGTTGGGCAAGGGCCCGCTGCAGGACGAGGTCAACCGGTTCACGCACCAGATCCAGCTCGGCCAGCCGCGCAAGAAGGCGCTGAACGAGCTGGCCGACCGCAGCGACATCCCGCAGATGCGCACGCTTGCCACGGCGCTGATCCAGCAGGAGCAGCTTGGATCGCGCATTGAAACGGTCTTGCGCCGCCAATCGGAAATCCTGCGATTCCAGCGCATGCAAATGGCCGAGACAAAGGCAAACAAGGCGCCCGTGCAGATCCTCATCCCGATGGTGATCTTCATCTTCCCGTCGATCTTCCTGATTCTCATCGGCCCGATGGTCATCAAATCCGCAGCAGGGGGGGGATGATGGCGGAGCGTCTTGTCACTCTGACGATCATTTCTGGTTCCCAGGCAGGCAGGACCTTCACTCTCACCAAAGCCGTGTTGGTTGGCCGCGACGAGGGATGCGACATCGTCCTCAACGACACATCCGTGTCCACCCGTCATGCGCGCATCATCCTCGATCCGGCGCCAAAGGTCTCCGACCTCAACTCGGCAAACCATACCTACGTCAACAATGAGAAGGTCATCGATGCCCCCTTGCGGTCCGGGGATGTGATCGTCTTCGGCTCCACCGCCGCGCGCATCGAGATTCGCGACGTCGAGACCGAGGAGAAAGAGCGCAAGGCGCGCAAGCGCAAGGTGGTGCTGTATTCGATCATCGCCCTGCTCGTGATCGGACTTGGTGGAATGCTCTTCGCCATGAAGCGCCAGCAGGAAACATTTATGCGGGAAGTGCCCCTGACCGCCACGGGGCACAGTTTCACGGTTCGCTTCCCGGGCGTCATGACCTCCGTCTTCCCCAAGGCGGATGAGGTCCAGCCGGCCACGCCGAACGCGCGGATCTCGCGGGCCATCACACCATGGTGGACGATGCCCGAACGGCCCGCCACGCGCAGCGAGCTGGAGATCAGCCGCAATCTGCCGCCGGACCCGCCCGCGAGGGAGTATCTCCAAAGCCGCAACTGGACCACGCGCCCGCCGGTGATCGGCGCCAGACGCATCATTCGGGGCCAGACGCTGCGCCAGACCATGGTGCTGGGCAACTACCGCTCCGTCAATTGGTCCTACAACAACATCGACCTGACCGACACGGAGCCCCTCGCCTTCGAGTTCGCCCTGCAAGCCTGGGACGGCTTGCCTCCCAGTGCCGACATTGCCTGGGTCGGCATGGACCGGCCGGCCTACGAGAAGGGTGTGGCCACCAAGAGCCCCGCTGTCCCTCGCCAGTATCCATTCATCGTGGCTGACAATATGTGGGAGTCACGGTCGGAGTCCGCACAGTTTGCCCACATCAGCTACACCAAGGACCGCAGTCTGCTGCTCCACTTCGAGAAGAAGGGGGAGATGCTCTACATCGTCTCCTTTGATTATCCGACCCACCAGAAGCCGCGCCTGGAGGCCTTTGGACGCGAGCTGATCGCCAAACAGGAACTGCCGGGCAGGACCCGCCAGCAGTCTGTGGAGAAGCTTCGCGAGATGGCCCTGCTCCTCGAGCGCGAAGGCGACACGTTTGTCCCCGATCTCTCAAGCTGGACCTTCGATGATTTCGAGCGCTACGACCGCAAGCGCAACCTGTTCAGGACTTTCTCCCGCTACATGAAGGCGCTCGAACTGCGCCAGGCCGCGGACGATTGGCTCAACAACGCCGATTACGAAAGACTGCTTGCCAAGACCATCATGATCCATGACTATGTGCAGGACGACCGCTCGATCTTCCGCCGCTTGTTCTGGCAGATCGAGGATGGCATCGCAGCACATCGCATGAGGCGGGCAGGCCTGAAGGAAGTGCGCCAGAATCTCGATGCCCTGCACGCGATCGTCTATGAAGGCACGGATCTGCAGACGGTCCTGACAATGTCCGATGGGACAGAGCAGAAGGTCGAGCTACTCCCCGACGAATGGTTGATGTACACACAGCTGCGAAACATCGTGTTACGACAAATGGAGGGCCGCTAGTGAGCCAGCAAGAATCCGCATTTCTTGAAGCCGCGGGCGGATTGACCTACCCGCTCAAGCCCGAGAAGAATGTCCTGGGCCGCGCCGGAGGTGATGCCTCCATTGAGATCCGTGACAAGAGCCTCTCGCGCGCGCACGCCGAAGTCACTTGGGATGGATCCGGGTGGACCATCCGCGACCTGAATTCGCGCAACAAGACCTTCCTCAACGAGAAACCCCTCCCGCCCGAGGAACCGGCCAAGCTGTCGGATGGCGACCAGGTCCACCTGGGGGCCTATGCCCTGCACTTCCGGTTGGGCACCACGGACGCCAAGCACGACATCGATGCCACCATGCCGCTCGATGTCAGCTCCCTGCCTTTCGACGACATGTTCATCAAGGCGGGCATGAAGAGCAAGGCGCCGGATGGGCCCGGTGGGGGAGGCGGGGAACGCGCGACCCGCGGCACACCCGTCGCCGGGGTTTCCACCGGCGAGGCGGCCCTCGCCGAGGCGGCCTTCGCATATCTGGAGCTGCGCTCCGTCACGCGCCCCACAAAGTATTACCTGACCAAGAAGAGCGTTCGCATTGGGTCCGACGCCACCTCCGGATGCGACATCATCATCCCGGAAAATGGCATCGAAGGCACCCACATCGAGATCAAGTTCATGGGCGGCAAGAAGATCCGCCTGCGGAATCTGGCGTCCTCGGGCACCTTGGTCAACGGCAAGCGCTCCGGAAACATTCCGCTCAATGATGGGGACACCATCGACCTGGGGGATGCCAGCTTCACCTTCCGGGTCCTTCGACTGCCTGATGGAGACAAGGCATCATCCGGCTTGAATCCCGCTCTTCTCGTGATCGGCATTCTGCTTCTGCTCGTTGTCGGCGGTGGCGGGTACTGGTACAAAGTGAGCTTCATGGATGCGAAGGAAGCGGGATCGCAGACGACCCAGAATCAGCAGTCCGCAACCTCAACTCCTGCCCCGCAGACGGCATCCATTTCCATCCAGCGCGCCTTGGACGAGATCCGCCGGCTGGAATTCGTGCCGGCTTCGCAGACCGCCGCAACCATCGCGAACGAGTCCACTGACCCCGCCACCAAGCGCCGCGCCCAGACCATCAAGGAGCATTTGGACATGCTGCTGATGGCGCAGGCCCAGGTGAAGAACAGGATGTATCTGGACGCCCGCGCCAAGCTCGCCGGCATCCCGGAAGGCGATGTGCGCGACTTGGCAGGTGAAGACATCCGCCGCCTCGACATGGAGTGCACGCAGTTCATCAACAACACCATCGCTCAGATCCGCGACGCCGAGGCGCGCGAGCGATGGAGCGATGCACTGGGCCATCTGGACGCCCTGCGCGGAAATGCCGAGGGATTGACCATCAATCCGTCAAAGGTTCGCGAGCGCATCGAACTCAAGCGCCGCGCTTCCGAGGAAATTCAACTGGCCGCGCGCTCTCCGCTGATCGACCAATACGAGCTGACAGCCCAGCGCGTGAAGAATCTGTTGGCGGACATCGAACGCAAGGCAGAGGCCGAGCCTTCACTCAACGAAGACCTCGCCCAATACGTTCAGGGACTTCGCAATCTGGCCGCCCACGCGGAACTGATTGGCGAGTACCTTCAGTACAAGGGCGGAGCCCTCGACCGCATCCGTGAGATCGACGCCCGCATCCACCCCGGTTATCCGCAGATTCGCGATGTCCGCAGCATCGTCTCGAAGGCCGAACGCATCCAACGGCTGCAGGATGCCTATGGCAGGATGCTGGAACAGTTGGAGGCGAATCCCGCCGGGCCGGATTCCGTCAGCCTGCAACAGCAACTGATCCAGAACCGCCAGGACGTGCTGGTGCTGGAGGAATCGCCCAAGTTCCAGCTTGCGACAGAGGTCCGCACGGATCTGCGCCGGCTCCAGGACTTCCGCAAGGAGATGATCGTCGCCAAATGGAAGGACGCTCCGCGCAGCGTCGTCACCGAGGACAAGGAACAACTGCTTTCCTCCCACGTGGCCATGCGGCAACATGCCTTTGAAGTGCTCAGCCTGTTCGAGCCCGAGGTCCGCCGCCGCATTCAGAGCCGGCCGGACATTGTCCTGCACATTGCAGAACCGGAATTGCAGGCGGTCTATGGCGAGGCCTTGGAAGAGTACGGTAGCTCTTTCATGCGGGCGACCGCGGTGCTCTATGAATCCATCGTGGATCCCAACCCCACGTTCGACCGCATCCGCCAGGACTCACAACGCCTGAGCACCACGCTTCGCGAGTCGACCTTGCCGGAGGACGAAAACTCCCGCCGCCAGCTCGATCGTCTGCGCGAGGAACAGTTGAGGGCCCGATCCCGCTCCTGACCGGCCGGGCCGGAATCTGAACGGGAAGCATCAGGATGTCGATCGACCTGATCAATCCACCGCCGGGGTACGAGGTCATCGACTACCTTGGCGGTGGGGCCATGGGCGATGTCTATCTGGCCCGCCAGGTCAGCCTCGGCCGGCAGGTCGCCCTCAAGGTCTCCAAGCGCGGCATCGACAAGGAACTCCACACCACCCTCGACCGGCTGCTCTCCGAGGCGCTGACCATCGCGCGTCTCGACCACCCCAACATCGTACCCGTCTACGATTGCATCTCGCATGATTCGCGCGTCTTCATCGTGATGAAGTACGTCGAGGGCTTCACCCTCGGTGACTTGCTGAAGGGGCATCGCGAGGATTTCAACGAAGCGCCCTACTGCCACTTCTTCAAGGACGGCCGCCTGCGCCGCGAGGCGATTGTCGAGATCGCAATCCGCGTCGCGGAGGCACTGGCCTACGCCCACGAACGCGGCGTCTTTCACCGCGACATCAAGCCGAGCAACATCTTCATCGACCGCAAGGGACGCATCGTCCTTATCGATTTCGGCATCGCGCGCGATTCCACCCGCCAGGGCATGACCGCCACGGGCGTCGTCGTGGGGACACCTTATTACATGTCACCAGAGCAGATTCGCGGCATGCAACTGGACGGCCGCTCGGACCTGTATGCCCTCGGCTGTGTGCTGTTTCATTGCATCACAGGACGCGTTCCCTTCAGCGACACCAACGAAGTGATGGTCTGCATCAAGCACCTGAATGACCCGCTGCCCAACATCGATTCGCTGGTGGAGGAATCCGATCCGGCACTCAACCAGGTGATCCTTGGCCTCCTGGAGAAGGATCGCGATCAACGCACGCCCGGCGCCGAGGCATTGATTGAGCAGCTTGTGAGGCTTCAGCCCGGATCGTCGTCATCGCTCAGCAGCGCGCACATCCTGCGTCACATGGGCAGGGAAGGGTCCAGTTCGACATCCCGCGCGCGCATTGCCGCCGAAAGCCACAAGGCAGAGCAAACCACTCACCCGCCGCAGGCAAAACCGCGGCGCCGCTGGCCTCTGCGCCTTGCAATGGCAACGTTGCTGTTGGTCGTCGTGATGAGTGTTCTCGTGGAGCTGGCCGAGCGACCGCATCTGAATTTGCCTGTGGATCTCTCTCCACTGCGGCGTGACAACTGGCTCACGACCATGATGAGAGGGGTCGGCATTCTGCCCGACAACCCACCAGCGACTCCACCGGATGAATGGGCTGGGCAGGATGATTCTACCAGGCAATCAACCCAACCCGCGACGGCTCCAACGGGGGATTCGTCGGAAGCCGCCTTCCCCACACCCTCCCCTGTAGAGGTAGCCTTCCTTCCGCACCAGAGGGAGCTGCCTGCCACCGAGGGAACACCCGTACCCACGCCATCGCCGACACCAACCGACACACCGGAACCCACACCTACTTCCACCCCAACGCCTACACCGACGCCCACTCCGACGCCAACGCCGGTTCCGCTCTGGATGGCGGTGCCACCACCAAGTAACCTGCCGGTTGAGCAGGAACAATGGCAGGCGCTCGTCGATTGGCTCGCGCCGCCGGGCAAGCTCTACGAGCTGGCGACAGCCACCATCTCCGGCGAAATGGAGCTGATTGGCGAGTATGCCTACCTGACACTGCAAAACCCAACCCAGATGGATCTGGACGTTGCGGTCATCGCATCGGTTCGCGTCACCGACACCATCGTGGATCGCGTGCCCTTTGGCCTGTCGGACAATTTGCAAAGGGAAGTGACCGTGCATCTCGGCAGTCCCTTTGGCGACTTCGATTCGGAGCGCCTCATCGGCGACGGAAACCGGATCTTTCTTCCCTCCGAGAGTCAGGTGAACGTCCCTCTGGTCGAGCTGACTTCAGGTGACCGGCCGCTGCTGGGGTCGAATGTGGAAATTCAATCTCTCGTCATCGCGGGTCGCGGTCCGCTCCTCACCACCATGACGAGCGATCTGGATGCGGATGCCACGCTGCGCAGTTCCCTTGCAAACGTCACGGCGGACCTCGCAGCCGGGTCGGCACCTCAAACGTATTTTGGACTGAATGCCTTTGGCGTCTCGACATCGCTGCGTGAAGTTGTCGCCCAGCAGACACGAACGAATATGCCAACCATGCCAAGCCCCGCCGCCCGGGCGGAGTCCCTGACGAATGATCAGGCCATCGATAATATCGTGAACTTCCTGGTGGAGCTGGACGAGGAATCCCGGGCCGGCCAGCAGTTGCTCCCCAGCCTGATCACCAGCCACAAACTAGTCCCGACTATCAACGGTGGAGCCGAACTGGAGCTGACGTTGGACACCGACCCCACCGATGTGTTGATCACAGCCGTCATCCTAAGCGGCCTGCAAACCGTCTCCATCGCCCACTCCGATGGGACCACCTTGCAGGCGATCCGGCCACTGGCCGGGATGGGGGTGACCGATCACCGCGGACGGGTTGCGTTCCGCGGCGGCGTGGTCCGAGTACCGCTTATGAACTGGACCATGAGCCCGGGACAAGAGGCCGTCGTTTCGTCCCGCCTTGAGATCAAAAGCCTTGCCGTGCTGCTGCAAAGCCCCGAATCTGCGGAGTCGCAACGCCAGCCCCCGCGCTTCCGCCGTCTGATGAACCTGGAAGCATCGCGCTAGCTGGCATCCCGAAACACTGACCCGAAAGAAGGTGGAGTCATGAAGACATTTTGCAAGCTAACCATCTCCCTGGCGATTGTCGCCACGGTTGCTGGCTGCTCGGCAAAGGGCGGCTCCCGCATTGGCGATATGGAGTCGCGTCTCGCCGAAGTGCAGCGGGCCTCCCTGGAGCGCGAGGCAAACCTGGAACAACGCATCGCCGACCTCAGCGCCCGTCTCGCGCAGCAGGAGCAGGCCAACAAGCAGGTGACGGAATACCTCCAGCGCTACGATGCCACATGGAGTACCTTCTCGCGTCTGCAGACCGAATACGACAACGAACTCAAGCAGCTGCGCGACCAGCAACTGGCCGCCACCAACAGCATCGCCGAGGCGAGGCGCGAGCTGCAGGGGACGATACAGAACGCCAACGCGGAACTTCTGTCGACGCGCAATGACCTGCGCCAGCGCATCGACCGCACCAACGACGACATCTTCAACCTTCGCGCCCAGACGAAGCAGAAGCTGGATGACATGTCGGCCGCGCTCAATCGATTCGGCGAGGCCGTCCAGAATGTCCTGGCCATGCAGCGCGCCCAGTTCCAAAGCATGACGGAAGCCTACTCGCGCAGCCTCTCCGACGTCGAGCCACTCATGCCCGAGGCGATGCTTTCAAACATCAACACTACGGACCTGATTGGCTCCCAGGACAGCGGCACCCAGGAGGCTCCGCAGCAGGAAGCGCCGCAGCAGGAAAACAACTGATCCACGATGAGCATGGACGGCACCTTCGAGCTTCTGTTCCCTTTTGCCCAGTATGAGGTGGAACGCATACTGGGCAAGTTGCCGTCTGGACGCGCCGTCTCCTGGCTCTCCCGCAGCAAGGAGACCGGCAGGCAGGTGGTCATCAAGGAAGTCTCCCTGGCCGACAGCGTGGGACATGAAGCCTGGCTCGAGCGACAATGGAGCGGCTGGGCGCGAATCCACGAAATCCGCACGGGCAAGGCCAACGCGATTTACATCCGCGACTACGTGGAAGGCGAGCGCCTGGGGCGCTTCCGCGAGAGTCTCCCCGTTTACGCCGCCCTCAAGCAATTGGCCGACATCTGCGCCACGCTCGCACCATTGCACTCCATGGGAATCGCGCACGCGCGCATCAAACCCAACAACATCTTCATCGATTCGGCGGGCCAGGCCATCATGACCGACCCCACCTTCGATCCAACCCAGGCCGCCTCGCGCCCGGACGAGGAAGAAACCGCCGACGCGGGCATCGCATTCGATCCCTACTACATCAGCCCCGAGCAGATTCGCGGTGTCGCCGCCACGACGGCCAGCGATGTCTACAGCCTTGGCTGTATCCTCTTCGAATTGATCACTGGCAAGCCGCCTTTCAGAAATATCATGCCGTTGATGATTTGTTACCAGCACGCCATGAATCCGCCGCCATCGTTTGAATCCCTCGGCGTTCATGCGGACCGCGAGGTGGAAAGCCTCATCATGCGGATGCTGGCCAAGTCCCCCGACAAGCGCCCGCAAACCGTCGAGGTGCTACTCGACGAACTCGAATCGCTCATGGACCCGGCGTTCTCCGGCGCCGCGATGACCGGCACGTTTACCTTCACCCCAGAACAACTCGGTTCCGTCGCGCAGAAGCCGGACGAACCGAAGCCCGAGCCACTTCCACCAGATCCCCAAGCCGACGTGTCGACAGATGTCGATGAATTGCCGGCCGAGCCGCGGAGATTGACAGCACCAGTCAAGGAGCCGACGGGGACGCTTGTCATCTCCCGGCGCGAGCTCAAGAAGCTCATCGAACGCGCAGACAACAAGACCTACCAGCCCGGCGACACGCCGGTCCTGGATCCCGACGAGCGCCTTCCCATTCCGCTGGTGCGCCCCTCACCGGCCCCGTCCACGAAGACCCTCGACAAGGCCACCACGGCCCTCATGCCGCAACAGGCCGCTGCACCTGCCGCTTCCGACGCGCCCACCAGCCGGATGAGGCCCGTTCGGGAGCGCGAAGAACCGTTGCCTCCCAAGTCTTCGCCAGTAGTCGTGGAGAATCCTCCCACGGCCGCGAACCCAAAAGCCCGGCCGACAAGGAGAACCATCGAGACGGTGCTTTGGATTTATTCCATCTTCGTCACCATCGCGCTGCTCGCCGCCATTGCGTTTATCATCCATCTACTTGCAACCTCTGCTTAAAATTCCCAGTGCAAAGGGTCCGCCATGAGTTTCGGAGTCTCCACAAAAGGCAAGTCATTCGTCGATGGGGCATCCCGGGTCTTCCTCGCCCCCATCCTTCCGTTGCTCGATGATCCCACCATCACGGAGATCATGGTCAATGGACCCAATGACATCTTCATCGAGCGCCGCGGCAAGCTGGTGAAGACGGAGTACAAGTTCCCCGACGACAATTCTCTCATGTCGGCTGCCAACATCATCTGTCAATTCGTGAACAAGAAGCTGACGAACGATTCGCCGCGCGTCGACGCACGTCTTCCCGATGGATCGCGCGTGCACATTGTCGCTCCGCCGGTCTCGCACACGGGTGTCTGTCTCAGCATCCGGCGTTTCCCGGCGAACCCCATGTCCGTCGATGACCTGCTCAAGTTTGGCGCGCTGAACTCAACCATGCGCGACTTCCTCAAGTTGTGCGTGGAGATGCACCTCAACATCGTGGTGGCCGGCGGCACCGGTTCCGGCAAGACGTCGTTGCTCAACGCCATCGGCCGCTTCATCCCTTCCGAAGAGCGCCTGCTCGTCATCGAGGACACGCTCGAACTGCAGATCGAGCAGGCCCACACCGTACGACTTGAGGCGCAGGCCGCGGACGAGAAGGGCCGCGGCGCCGTCCCCATTCGCGATCTGTTCCATTCCGCCCTCCGCATGCGCCCCGACCGCATCGTCATCGGCGAGGTGCGCGGAGGCGAGGCCCTCGACCTCGTGCAGGCCATGACGTCGGGTCACTCCGGTGCCTTGGCCACTGTCCACGCCACATCGCCACTCGATGCCCTTCGCCGTCTGGAGACCTTGTGTCTTTATGCTGACAGCGGATTGCCGCTGCACGCCGTCCGCACCCAGGTCTCGTCGGCCATGCACATGATCGTCCAGACAGCCCGCCTTCGCGATGGGTCGCGCAAGATCACCGGCATCAGCGAGGTTTTGGATCTGGACGAGGATGACAACTACAAGGTGCAACCGTTGTTTGGATTCAAGTTCTCAGGCCTCGACGCCGAAGGCATGATCCAGGGCAGTCATCACGGCTACGGTGTGAAGCCCACGTTCACCGAGGAAGCACTCAGCCAGGGCTTCCCCATTGACCAAATCAACTTCGACTGAAGGAGATCGCAACGTGAAGTCATTGATCGCCTCATTAGTATTTGGAATGATCCTCGGCGGGGGAGTCCTCATGGCGTCTACCGAAGCACCAGCAACGCGCACCTCCGCCCTGCCGGAGTATCTTGTCGCCCGCAGTCTTCCACAAGAGCTCAAGGACCTGCAGCTCGAAGGCCGCTTGGCCGAGGCAGAGTCGTGGATCGATACTCGGCTGTCGGCTATGAATGCCCCGCCGAATCATCCATTCGTCATCGAGCGGGAGCGTTTGGCGCGTGTTCGTCGGGACTACAACCAAACACCGGAGCAACTGCTCGCGTCGATTCGTAGCTCGATCCCCAATGTCACCATGGCCGACCTCGATCGATGGCGCGAGGAAGGCGACCTGCAGTGGGTGCGCATCGATGGCGAATTGTTCTATTTCCGCAAGGAACCGCGCAACCTGTTCCGGTTCTCCAAGGATGCCATCGCGCGGCGGGATGCGGCGGCAAAGGCGGCCTCATCCACGTCGGCCGGTGATCCCAACACCGTGACCACTGAAGAGTTCGACCTGCACACGGAGCTTCAACGCATCCTTGCCGAAATGGATGAGACCGGCACTGAGTATCCCGGCCGCATGCGCATCCAATCGCGGCACCGTGTCATCGTTCGCCCCGGCGTTGTTCCTGCGGGCGAGACCATCCGCTGCTGGCTTCCTTATCCGCAGGAGTATCGCCAGCAGTCCGACGTGCAGTTCATCTCCTCCAGTCACCCGGATGTACAGATCGCCCCGAATGGATCTCTCCATCGGACTGTCTACCTGGAAGGCCCCGCTGCTCCGGATGGCGAGCCGACCGAGTTCTTCATCGAGTACGCCTACACCATCTCCTCCTACAAGCCGAAGCTGGACCCGGATGCCGTGCAATCTCTCGCCGCTGACGATCTCGTCAGAAGCAAATACACCCGCAGCCAGCCACCGCATGTCGACCTGACGCCAGAGGTCCGCGCATTGGCCGCGGAGATTGTCGGCGACGAGACCAACCCCCTCCTTGCCGCACAGCGCATCTTCCATTGGATCGACGCGAACATCCGCTATTGCTCGGAGATGGAATACTCCATCTTCACCAGCATCACCGACAAGGTCATGACCGACCGCGCGGGCGACTGCGGCATTCATGTGCTCATCTTCGTCGCACTGTGCCGGGCGGCAGACATTCCGGCGCGCTGGCAATCGGGTTGGTCCATGCGCCCGGGGAGCGAGAACCTTCACGATTGGGCAGAGTTCTATGTCGCGCCTTACGGATGGATCCCGGCCGATCCGTCCTTCGGCCTGCGCAACCACGACGATCCCCGCGTCCGCGAATTCTACGCCGCCGGAATCGATTCCTATCGCATGATTGCCAACATGGACTACGCCGCCGGATTCATCCCGCCCAAGAAGCATTGGCGCAGTGACAACATCGACAGCCAGCGCGGCGAGCTCGAATGGGACGGTGGGAACCTCTACTATGACCAGTGGACCTACCGGATGGAGTCGACCTACACCCCGCTCGCCAACCCGGCGGAATGAGGCTGGGAAGGGAAAGCTCCGGCCGTCCGGTGCCTACCTGCCGTAAAGCATTGTGACTTGGCGCACTCTGTCGTCCGGCAGACTGCCCCCCGGGGCCATCCTGCACCTCAATTCAGGACCCCCATTCGGCACCTCAGCGGCGGCCGGCCGGGCAGGCCCTACGCCCCCAATCCGAGGCGCGCATACCTCCATTCCCCGCTTGCCCACACCCCATGGTCACCCCCGCAATCCCCGCCCCAGACTTCAGAAGGAGACACCCTTCCTTTCCATGCTCCAGACCCACTCACTTGACCAGCTCTGCCTCGCCCCGGAAGAGGGCGAAGGATCCACTCTGACGGCCCTGCTCGAGGAGAAGGACGAGGCGATCCCCCATGAGGTCGTATCCTCGGAGAACCTGCCCGGTTCGCAGGTTCGCTACAAGGTGCGCATTCCCGCCGATATCCTGAAGGCCCGCACCGAGAAGGTCCTCAACGATTACAAGCGCGAAGTCTCCATCCCCGGCTTCCGCAAGGGGAAGGCCCCGGTGGACCTGGTGCGCAGCCGCTTCCAGAAGCCCGCTTCCGACGAGGCCATCCGCAAGATGACGCCTCGCATCGCCCAGCTCGTCGCCAAGGCGAAGGACCACGAAGTCTTTGGCGAGCCGATTTATGAAGGCTGGGAAGGCTCCGTTGGCGAGGACGCCACGATTACCATCAGCCTGGAAGTGCGCCCGGAGATCGTCATCACGGAGGAGTCGCTCCAGAACCTTGAGGCGACCGTCGTCGAGCAGGTCATCGATGACCAGCGCGTCGATAATGCCCTCCAGGACCTGCGCAAGGAGAACGCCACCTTCGAGCCCGTCGATGCTGATTACGTCTATCAGGCCGACGACGCGGTCGTTGTGAACGCTGCCGTCTATGATACCGAGGGCAACCGCCTCTTCAAGTTCTGTGACGACCAGACCTACATGCAGAATCCCGCCAAGCAGATGCCTGCGGAGGCTGCGGCAGGTCTCGTTGGCCACAAGGCCGGCGATGAGTTCATGGTGGACGATGTCACCATCCGCCAGCAGGACGGCAGCGAGCTCAAGTGTGCCTTCAAGATTCGCATCCATGAGATCAAGAAGCGCGTCGTGCCCGAGCTCGACGACGAGTTCGCCAAGGACATCTCACCGGAACTCACGTCCCTCGCCGACCTGAAGGCTGATATCCGCAAGCGCCTGGAGGAAGGCCGTGAGCAGGCCCACCGTGGACAGATTCTCTCGCGCGTCTACGAGCAGCTTTCCGAGCGCATCTCCTTTGACGTTCCCAACGCGTTGATTCGCCAGTTCGCGAACAACTCCATCAACCGCACCGAGCAGCGCCTGAACCAGTACGGCCTGACCCTGCGCTCCCTCGAGCGCGATGTCGTCTCGGAGTTCCTGAACAAGGCCCAGCAGGACGCCCAGCGCGACGCGAAGAACATGCTGCTGGCCGACCAGTTGGCGCGCCACTTTGATATCCAGATCACCGACGAAGAGCTGGAGGCGGAGATCGCCCGCATCGCCGAGGCACAAGGCCGCAAGCCGCTGGCAATTCGTGCGCAGCTCGAGGCGCGCAAGCAGCTCGAGGGCCTGCGCAGCGACCTGCGCATCAAGAAGGTGAACGACAAGCTGGTCGGCATGGCCAAGATCACGGAGGTCGCAGCGGGATCCGCCGAGGCCGCCAAGATCGAGGAAGCCGGCGAGGCCATGGCGGACAGCGAAGAGCTGGAGGGTGAGGACTCCTGATGCAGTCGACCGTCCGCTCCACCACGCGCGCGCGCTGGGAGCGCCTGCTGGATCGCGAGCATGGGGCCATCCCCATGCCGCTCGCGCAGGATGACGACGAGGTCTACTACATCCCCGTCCCGCGGATCATCGAGCAGACGGATAGGGGCGAACGCGTCTTCGACCTCTACTCCCGTCTGCTCGTCGATCGCATTGTCCTCATCAACCGCGAGTTCGACGACCGGCTGGCGAACCTGGTCACGGCACAGCTCCTGTTCCTGCAAAGCCAGGATCCGGACAAGCCCGTCAGCATCTACATCAACTCGCCCGGCGGGGTCATCACCTCCGGCCTGGCGATCTATGACACGATGCAGTTCATCCGCCCGGAGGTCAGCACGATCGTGATCGGCGAGGCCGCCAGCATGGGCGCGGTGATCCTGTTGTCGGGCGCGGAGGGGAAACGGTACTCGCTCCCCCATGCCCGCATCATGATCCACCAACCCAGTGGCGGATCGCGCGGCACCTCCGTCGACATCGAGATCCAGACCCGCGAGATGATCCGCGTGCGCGAGCGTCTCTACGAGATCATGGCGAAGCACTGCCGGAAGACCGTCGAGGAAATCTCGAAGGCTTGTGATCGCGACCGCTTCATGACGCCCGAAGAGGCCAAGGAGTTTCACATCATCGACGAGATCTTCACGTCGAAAAAGCAAATCCCCGAGTTGGTGCAGGGCGATCAGGGGGCCTGAACAGGGGGGCTGCAAGGCCCATGGCCGGCACCTCTCCCTGAATCCCCATTCCTGACTCCTGACCCCTCCTGAAAGGCTCCCAATGGACGTACCGTTTGTTCTCGAGCAGACAGAGCGCGGCGAGCGCTCCATGGACATCTTCTCGCGCCTGCTGATGGACCGCATCATCTTCATCGGCACGCCGATCAACGACACCGTCGCCAGTCTGGTCACGGCGCAGTTGCTCTTCCTGGAGAGCCAGGATCCCGACAAGGACATCAACATCTACATCAACTCGCCCGGCGGCAGCGTCACCGCGGGCCTGGCGATCTACGACACGATGCAGTTCGTCAAGCCGGCCATCGCCACCACCTGCGTCGGCCAGGCGGCCAGCATGGGCGCCGTCCTGTTGGCGGGCGGCACCGCCGGCAAGCGCTTCGCCCTGCCCAATGCCCGCATCATGATCCACCAACCCCACGGCGGCATGCAGGGCCAGGCAACGGACATCGAGATCCAGGCGCGCGAGATGCTCCGCATCAAGCGCAAGCTCAACGAGATCCTCGCACGTCATACCGGCAAGACCCTGGACCAGATCGAGGTGGACAGCGATCGCGACCGCTTCATGACCGCCGAGGAGGCGCTCGAATACAAGCTCATCGACCAGGTCGTGGAAAACGTCCGTGGGACCCAGAAGAATGGACAAAAGAAGTAACCCGCGCACCATCGCCCCGCCTTTCCGGGCTTGCGCTTATTCTCCCGCGTTCCAACCGTTTTCCCCACACGCCGCTGGTGTGAGGACCTCCCAAGGCTTGCCCTCGCGAGGCATCTTCGCCTCGGGTTGCCTCAACTCTCCCTGGCGGTGACAAACCAGATTCTTCCCTGCGCACGGAGGCGCTCCTCCCATGATGGATATGAATGAAATGCTGAAGATCATCGTGGAGCGCGAAGCTTCGGATCTTCACCTGCGTGTCGGCAAGTCCGCCTGTATGCGACTCAGCGGCAGCCTCGACACCGTCGATCCCGACATCCTCACCCCGGATGACACCGAGCGCTTGATGCGCGAGATCACGCCGCCGCGCTACCAGCAGATGCTCCAGGAGCACGGCTCGGCGGACTTCGCGTATTCCTATTCCGAGCAGGCCCGCTTCCGTACCGCCGTCTTCAAGGAGCAGGGCCATATCGGCATCGTCATGCGCCTGATTCCTTCGAAGCTGCTCCCCTTCGAAGTGCTGGGCCTTCCAAAGGCGTCCATCACCGAGCTGCTTCACGCCCACCGCGGCATGTGTATCATCACCGGCCCCACCGGCTCCGGCAAGACGACCACGCTCGCCACGATGATCGACTACATCAACACCAACCGCGAGGTCCACATCGTCACGGTTGAAGACCCGATCGAATACGTGCACCCCCACAAGAAAAGCATCGTGACGCACCGCGAAGTGCACGTCGACACACCGAGCTTCGCCTACGCCCTGCGCGGCGCCCTTCGTCAGGACCCGGACGTCATCCTCGTCGGCGAAATGCGCGACCTTGAAACCATGGAAGCCGCCCTGACCGCCGCGGAAACCGGTCACTTGGTCTTCGGTAC
>CAZVAQ010000036.1:0-24974 GCA_964625145.1 uncultured Candidatus Sumerlaeota bacterium | reverse complement strand
TTCTGCGGCAAGCTGGCCCTGCATCTGCGCGACAAGAAGAAGGCCAAGCCGCTGCTTGTGGCCTGTGACGTCTACCGCCCGGCGGCGGTGGAGCAGCTCAAGCAGGTGGGCGCCGCCCTGAATATTCCTGTCTTCGATCGCGGCACCGATGTCGCCCCAGTGCAGATCGTCGCCGAGGCCCGCAAGCATGCCACCCAGATCGGGTGTGACGTGCTCATCGTGGACACGGCAGGCCGACTGCACATCGACGAAGTTCGCATGGAAGAGCTTGAGGCGATTCGCGACGCCCACAAGCCGGACTACACGTTCCTCGTCGCCGACGCGATGACCGGGCAGGACGCGGTCAACTCGGCAAAGGCGTTTCATGAGCGTGTTGGCATCGATGGCGTCTGCCTGACCAAGCTGGACGGCGATGCGCGCGGTGGCGCGGCGCTCTCCATCCGCGCGGTCACGGGCAAGCCGGTCGTCTTTGCCGGTGTGGGGGAGAAGTCCACGGATCTGGAGCCGTTCCATCCCGACCGTGTGGCGCAGCGCATTCTGGGCATGGGCGATGTGGTCTCGCTGGTGGAGAAGGCCCAGGAAGCCATCAACGAGAAGGAAGCCGAAGAGCTTACCAACAAGCTTGGCAAAGGTGAGTTTAACTATAACGACTTCATCAAGCAGATGAAGACGATCAAGCGCATGGGATCGCTCAAGGGCTTGCTGGGGATGCTCCCCGGCGTTGGTAGCCTGATGCGCGAGGTCGACAACGACGTGCTGACGAAGGAGCTCAAGCGCGTCGAGGCCATGATCTTGTCCATGACCGACGAGGAGCGCACGAATCCCGAGTTGGTGAAGAAGGATGGAAAGCGCCGCGAACGCGTCGCAAAGGGGTCCGGGCATACGCTCAAGCAGGTCAACGAGTTGGTGAAGCAGTTTGAACAGATGCGTGGGATGATGCAGGCGATGGCGAGCGGCGGCTTGATGGAGCGGGCAAAGGCGGCCATGGGTGGCGGCGGGGCAGAGTCCATGCCCGATCCGTCCGCGATTCTGTCTGGCGCGGGTGCGGGCATGCCTACAGGTGGTGGGAAGATGCCGGCGTTGCCGCCGGGGATGTTGCCCAAGCGGCTGCAGAAGCAGTACGCCGCCATGGAAAAGCAGCAGAATCAGCGCGGTTCGAACTATACCGCACCGCGCAAGAAACGCAAGAAACGGAAGTAATGGCCCGCTTGCAGGGCCTTCACAGATAGAAAAAAAACTCCCCCAAAGAGGAAAGGGAAAACCGATGGTCAAGATCCGTCTGACGCGAGTGGGCCGCAAGAAGGCCCCCTACTACCGAATCGTGGTTGTCGATTCGCGCCGCAAGCGCGACGGCGCCAGCATCGAGCTGCTGGGTCGCTACCAGCCCCTGAACAAGGACGCGGCCGAGCAACTGACCTGCAATGGCGAGCGCGTGCTGTACTGGCTGCACAACGGTGCCCAGCCGACCGAGACGGTTCGCGCGCTGTTGCGCAAGGCGGGAGTGCTGCGCCAGTTCCACGAGCAGAAGGTGGCCAATGCCAAGGCCCGCAAGGAAGCGGGGGCTTCAGCCTGAGCGTCGCTCCGGTCCGGCCCCCTGCGGGAACGTGGGTGACTCGGATCGCCGACTTTAGCCTGTCCCCAGTTTTTCCTTGCCGTGGTGGAAGTCCGCCAAGGTTCATCGCTCATCCTGTTGTTCATTAGGTGCTGCATTCCGTCGTGATTCGCCACCTCCCGCCCGATCCCGTCGCCCCGTTCCGTTCCGTGGGCCCGCATCCCGTTCCAGGAGAACCGATACATGTACCAGGAGCCCGAGTTGAAGGACCTGATCGAATACATCGCCAAGGCTCTCGTTGACGAGCCGAACAATGTGTCGGTCAGCGCGGTGGAGAGTGACACCAGCGTGATCGTCGAGTTGCGTGTCAGCCCCGAGGACGTGGGCAAGGTGATTGGCAAGTCCGGCCAGACCGCCAAGGCGCTGCGCAAGATCCTCAGCGCCGCCGCCACCAAACACCGCAAGAAGTCACTGCTCCAGATCATCGAATGAACTCAACGCCCGCTCGCAGCGCGGATGGGACCCCCGGAGATTGGGTGGCCGTGGCAGTGGTCATGCGCCCTCACGGCCTCAGGGGTACCATGCGGCTCAAGCCCCTGACCCGCTCGGCCGAGGAGCTGGCGGAGGCCCCTGTCCGGCAGTTCGCGGTGCGCTCGCAGCAGGGGCGCATCATTGCGCGCCTGACCGCCGAGGAGCTGTGGGTCCGCGAGGGGATCGTGATGGCCAATTTCGAGCAGGTCACCGACCGCACCACGGCGGAGCAGTACACCAACATGGACCTGGTCATCGCCGAATCCGACCTTTGGGAACTGGGCGAGGAGGAGTATTACGTCAACCAGTTGGAGGGGCTGGAGGTCCGCGACGCTGTCACGGGCCAGCCGTTGGGGATCGTCCGTACCGCCCAGGAAGGGGCGGCCCACGACTATCTCGTCCTGCGACTGGACCATGTGCCGGGGCGCGATACCCTGTTGCCACTGATACCGCAATTTGTTCCGCGCGTTTCCATTTCCGAAGGGCGGGTTGAGGTTGTGATTCCGCCCGGGCTGGTGGAGTGACGCACTGATGTTGATGGCGCTCTTCTGGTCGCTCAGGCCCCGGCAGTGGTCCAAGAACCTGTTGGTTCTGGCGGGCCTGCTGTTTTCGCGACGTTGGGACAACGGCGAAGCGCTGCTGAACGCGCTGCTGGGATTCGCGGTCTTCTGCGCACTCAGCGGTGTGGTGTACATTGTCAACGACCTGGCGGACCTTGAGCAGGACCGCGAGCACCCCGAGAAGCGCAACCGCCCCATCGCGGCGGGTAAGATATCCCCGACGGCTGCGGGCACGGGCGCGCTGCTCATTTGCATCGGTGCCCTGGCGGTCGCGTTCCTGATCCTGCCGCTACAGTTCTTCTGGTTGTCGGTGGGCTATCTGGCGCTGATCACGGTGTACTCGTTCTACTTCAAACACCGGGTGGTGATGGATATCCTGGCGCTGGCGATGGGTTTTGTGATGCGGGCCATCGCGGGGATCGTCGTGGTGCAGGTCGAATCGCTGCCGGAAATGGAGATCACGTCCTATTTCCTGCTGACCACCCTGTTCCTGGCGTTGTTCCTTGCGATCGGCAAGCGCCGCAGCGAGTTGAACCTGCTGGGCGACAACGCCGCCTCGCACCGAAAGGTGTTGCAGGATTATCATCCGGAGATGTTGAATCACGCTTTGACGATTTCAATGACGGGGACCCTGTTCAGCTATGCGCTCTGGACTGCCCAAGGGCAGTTTGCCCGCGAGGCCGGCGCGGCTGCCGGGGCCGCCAGCAATCCGTTGCTCATGGCCGCGACCATGCCCTTCGTGATCTATGGCATGTTTCGCTACCTGTGGCTCGTGTACAAGCACGAGAAGGGCGGGGCGCCGGAAGTCCTGCTGCTGGAGGACCGGCCGCTCCTGATCAGCGTCCTGTTGTGGACCGTCACGACCATGGCCGTTCTCGCAACGGTGAGGTAGTGACTCTTACTGACCCGCGAGGAGGCGTGTCCTCCCCGCCACCCGGACATTCGGGAGAATCTGGATCATGGCAATGAATCTACGTGTCGGCGTCATCGGAGTCGGTCATCTGGGCCAACACCACGCGCGTCACCTGATGGACATCGATGGCGCCACGGTTGTCGGCGTGTGTGACCTGGACGGCAAGCAGGGCCGGGCCGTGGCCAAGCGCCACGGCGTGAAGTATTACAAGGACTATCACGACCTGTTGGGCTTGGTGGATGCGGTGACCATCGCGACACCGACGACCACGCACTTTGAGATCGCGAAGTTCTTCCTCGAGGCGGGCGTGCACTGCCTGGTGGAGAAGCCCATCTGCAACACGGTGGGGGAGGCGGCGGAACTGAGCGCCGCGGCCAGCCAGCGCGGTCTCGTCCTGCAGGTCGGTCACATCGAGCACTTCAATGTGGCCGTGCAAAAGTTCAAGGAGATCCTCACCACGCCGCTCTTCATCGAGTGCCACCGGCTGGGGCCCTTTGACCCGCGCGTGCAGGACGTCGGCGTCGTGCTCGACCTGATGATCCATGACATCGATATCATCCTGCGCATTGTCGGCTCGCCGATCGAGAAGATCGAGGCCACCGGCGTGGCGATCCTGACCGAGAAGGAAGACATTGCCAACGCCCGCATCCGGTTCGAGAGCGGCTGCATCGCGAACGTGACCTGCTCGCGCGTCACGCCGCAGCCGATGCGCAAGCTGCGCGTGTTCCAGGACAACGCGTACATCTCGCTCGACTACCGCAACCAGACGATGGAGATCCACCGCCGGTTCAAGCGTGCCGGCCGGCTGAAGCCCGGCGAGTCGCGCTACTACATCCAAACCGAAAAGATCCGCGTCCGCCGCAAGGATGCGCTGAAGCTGGAACTCGAGCACTTCCTCGACTGCATCCGGCAGGGGCGCACGCCGCAAACCACCGGCGAGCAGGCCATGGCGGCCCTCGACGTCGTCGTCAAGATCACACAAATCATCCGCAACACCACCGTGCCGATGATGAACAACGCCCCGTTGTTCCCGGTGTCCCTGGAACTGCGCGAGGCCACGACTCCTATCGGAAAGGGATGACGGTGCCGCTGGATGGCTGACGAGCGCACACCGGTCGAAGGCGCCCCGGAAGTTGGGGATCGCCCCCTGCGGCTGTTTGTCATCGCTGGCGAAAACAGCGGTGACATTCATGGCGCGAACCTATTTCGTGCGCTGTTCCGCCTGCACCCGAACCTGCGCGCCACCGGACTCGGCGGACCGCAGTTGGAGGAGGCTGGGGTAAAGCTCAAGTCCAACATCGTCGAGGATCTGGCCATCATTGGCGTGACGGCGGTGATTGCGAACTTCCCGCGCATCCGCCGGCTGTTTCTGAAGACGATGGAGTACCTGAAGACGCACCGGCCGGACGCGATCATCCTGGTCGATTACCCGGGCTTCAACATCCGCATCGCCGAGCGCGCGAAAAAGCTCGGCATTCCGGTCATCTGGTACATCAGCCCGCAGATCTGGGCGTGGCATCGCAGCCGCCTGTACACGTTGGCGCGCGTGGTGGACCGGATGCTGGTAATCTTTCCCTTCGAGGTGAGCCTGTACCGCGAGGAGAACGTGGACGTCGTCCACGTGGGGCATCCGCTGTTCGATGTGATCACGGTGGACAAGACGCGGGAGGAAGTCTGCAAGGCGTTCAACTTCGATCCGGACCGTCCGCTGATCGGGATCATCCCCGGCAGCCGCCGCAAGGAAGTGAAGCAGTTCCTTCCGATCATGCTGGAGGGCATGCGCCGGTACCATGAGCTGGAGCCGCGCGCGCAGTTCGTCATCGTCCGCGCCTCCACCATCGAGATGGACATGATCCAGAACCTGATCGATGCGGCGGACCTGAGCTTTGAACCGGCCGTCACGGACAAGGATCGCTACAACCTGCGCGCCGCTTGCGATTTCTCATGGGTCAAGTCCGGCACTTCGACGCTCGAAGCCGCGATCCTTGGGACCCCCATGCTGATCGTCTATCGCGTGAACTACATGACATGGATGATCGGCAAGCAGATCTTCACCATCGGGCACATCGGGCTGCCCAACATCATCGCCGGCGATCGCATCGTGCCGGAGTTGCTCCAGGACGAATTCACGCCGCGCAACCTGGCGGAGAAGACGCATCACTACCTGAACAACCGCGATGAGTACGAGCGCATGGTGTCGGACTTGAACAATGTGCGCAAGCGGCTGGGCGGGCCCGGCGCCAGCGAGAAGGCTGCGCGTGCGGTGCTGGAAGTCTGCGGCATCAACCCGGACAAGACGCCAACCACCCGGACAAGGGATGCCACGTGAGACGTAGACCACTCGTTGCCATCGTTGGGCGACCCAACGTCGGCAAATCAACGCTCTTCAATCGCCTGATCGGCAAGCGACAAGCCATCGTCCACGACGAGCCCGGCCTGACGCGCGATCGTCATTACGCCAACGCCGAGTACGCGAACAAGCCCTTCACAATCATCGACACGGGCGGCTACGAGGACTCCACCGATTCGCCGTTGCTGCGCCTGATGCGCGAGCAGACGCTCATCGCCATCTCCGAAGCCGACGCGGTGATCTTCCTGGCCGAGCAGGCCGTGCCTGACGATCCGGTGGACGCGGAGATCATCCAACGCCTTCGCGAATCGGGAAAGCCCTTCTACCTCGCGGTCAACAAATGCGACACCGTCGCGCGCGAGAACCAGGCCATCGCGGACTTCAGCATCTACGGCCTCGATAGTGTCTACCCCGTGTCGGCGCTTCATGGCGACGGGGTGCTGGACTTGATGGACGATCTGACGGCGGACTTCGAGGTCTTTGACCCCGACGCCAAGGAGGTGGGCGGTCCCGTCCACGTGGCCTTGGTCGGCCGCCAGAACGCGGGGAAGTCGACACTGACCAACCGCCTCCTCGGCCAACCCCGCATGATCGAGAGTGACATCCCGGGCACGACCCGCGACGCCATCGACACGGCGGTGAAGGTGGATGGCGAAGACTTTGTCCTCATCGACACGGCGGGCATTCGTCGCCGCGGCAAGATCGAACACGGCGCCGAGAAGCTCTCGGTGCATTCCTCCTTCGCGGCCATCGACCGTTGCGACGTGGCGATTCTGCTCATCGATGCCGCCGAGGGGATCACCGCCCAGGACACGCACATCGCCGGCTACATCCTGGAGGCTCGCAAGGCCTGCGTGATTGTCCTGAACAAGTGGGACATCGTGCGCGATCGCGAGAACTATGGCGAGTACATGAAGCGCGTCCGGGAGGAGTTCAACTTCCTGCGATGGGCGCCGGTGCTTACCATCTCCGCGAAGACAGGTCAGCGCGCCAACAAGATCTGGAACCTGGTGCGGCATTGCGCGGATCAGTATCGCCGCAAGTTTGCCACGCACGAGCTGAACCTGATCCTGCGCAAGGCCACAGCCTACGTATCGCCACCCATCCGCATGAACAAGCAGATGAAGCTGAAGTATGTCACGCAGACGGGGCAGTGCCCGCCAAAGCTGACGTTCTTCGTCAACGATCCCAAGTTGATGCACTTCAGCTACGAGCGCTTCCTCCAAAACCAGTTCCGCAGCCAATTGGGCCTGGACGGGACGCCGCTGATCTTCCGCTACAAGTTGAAAGCCGACGAGTCCCGCGTCGGTGCGGGGGCGAAGACAGAGGAGTTCCCCGACGCGGAGGAGTACGTCATCGAACCAATCGACCTCGGCGAGGAGATGGATTGGGAAGGCGAGCCGATGGACGATGAGGAACTGCAGGACGAGGAGTACATGGCGCAGGATTACCTGATCGAGGATGACGAGGAGGACGAGCGGTGAAGAAGATGCAGACTCCCGGCCTTCGCCCGGTGGACTTGGGATATCGCATGCCGGCCGAATGGGAGCCGCACGAGGCCACATGGTTGGCGTGGCCGCACAAGCTGGCGAGCTGGCCCGGAAAGTTCGAGCCAATCCCGGACGTCTACGCCCGCATCGTCGCCGCCCTCAGCCCCGTGGAGCGCGTGCGCATCTGCGTATCCGGCCCGGAGATGGAAGGCGAGGCGCGCGAAGTCCTCGCACGAAACAATGCCCTGTCCGATTCGGTGGAGTTCTTTCACATTCCCACCAACGATGCCTGGATACGCGACACGGGTCCCATCTTTGTCACACGCAAGGGGAGCGGCGACAACGGCCGCGGCCCCGTCGCCGTGGTCGATTGGCTCTTCAATTCCTGGGGCGGGAAGTATCCCCCTTTTGACCAGGACGATGTCGTGCCGCAGCGTGTGGCGGAGGCGTTGCGCCTGCCTCTGTGGGAGCCGGGCATTGTCATGGAAGGCGGCAGCATCGATGTGAATGGATGCGGCACCTTGCTGACGACCGAATCGTGCCTGCTGAATCCCAACCGCAACCCGCACCTGACGCGCCAGGAGATCGAAGAGTTCCTGGGCGCGTATCTCAGCGTCAGGAAGGTCCTGTGGCTCGGTGAGGGAATCGTTGGCGATGACACCGACGGGCACGTGGATGACATCACGCGCTTTGTCGGGCCTTCGACCGTTGTCACGGTGGTGGAGGACAAGAAGGACGACGAGAACCACGAACCCCTGCAGAAAAACCTCGCTCTCCTGAAGACGATGACCGATCAGGACGGTCGACCGCTGGAAGTCGTCACGTTGCCGATGCCGGCACCGGTCGAGTTCGAAGGCGAGCGCCTGCCGGCCAGCTACGCAAACTTCTACATCGCGAACAAGGTCGTTCTGCTTCCCGTGTTCAACTGTGCGGCGGACAAGCTGGCCATCGAGACCATGCAGCGCGTCCTGCCCGATCGACGCGTCATTCCGATCGATTGCACGGATCTGGTTTTGGGACTTGGGGCGATACACTGCGCGAGCCAGCAACAGCCCGCCGTGTGACCGTCAGGTGTTTCCGCCCTGAAGGATGGCCGAAAGTTTCTGTCCAATCCCCAGCGGATCAAAGTTGGAAACCGGCCTGCTCTTGCGCGGGGCCGGCGCACTTGCGATGGAGTTGGAACGGCTGCGCGATGCGGACTCGATGCAGGCGTCAAGCTCCGCGATGAGCTCTGCGCAATCCGCGGGGCGCTCTGCCGGATCCTTTGCGAGCATCCATGAGACCAGGGCAGCAGTCCGGGCCGACACATGAACTCCCGCCTGATTCAATGGCGGAACTGGTGACTCTGCATGCTGGCGCAGCAGTCCCATCAGCGACTCCCCATTGAAGGCCGGCACGCCGGCGAGGAAATGGTAAAGCGTGCCGCCCAGCGCATAAATGTCCACGCGATGATCGTAGGTGCCATCCGCGCCGGTTTGCTCGGGTGCCATGTACAGCGGCGTGCCGACGATCACACCGGAGAAGTCCTCATCCTGACCATCGGCTTGTGCGGTGACCCGGCGCGCGAGGCCCAGATCGGTGAGCTTAACCTGTCCCGATTTCGCGAACAGGATGTTGCCGGGCTTCACATCGCGATGAATGACACCGTGGCGGTGAGCCTCGGCCAAACCTTCCGCGACGCGGCGGACAACGCGCAGGGCACGCAATTCCGGCAGGTTGCTGGTGTTGCGGATCAGCTCCAGGCCGGACATGCCATCGACATATTCCATCACCAAGTAGAGCCAACCGTCGCGCTCATCACAATCAAAGACGTGCACCAGGGCCTGGTGCTGGATGTTGGCGGCGAAGCGGCCCTCGGTGAAGAATCGCTCGCGGAACTCATCGTCATGCGCCAAGTCGGGAGATAGCAACTTGATGGCGACGGGGATCCCCAACAGGCGGTGGTGTCCGAGCATGATGGCACCCATGGTGCCACGGCCGATGCTCGTGCAGATCAGATACTTGCCAAATTCCTGGCCGCAGAGCCTCTCATAGTCGCCCGCATCGCGTTTGCCGGAGTGCTGTGTTGGCGTTCGGTCACCTCGATGGCCGGCGGGTTTTGGCGTCGGCTGATCGTCACTGCGGATCGAGACTTCGGTCTTCGAATGCGGGCTGACGGCTGAGTAATGCGTCGGCCCAGTCACTGCCGGCGATGGCAGGGGAATCGGCAGCGGCGTTCCTTCCGGGAAGGAACTCGAGAACTCATCGCCTTCCGTGACCGCTTCGGTGGCGGGGCTGACTCTGTAGTTTCTGCCTTCGGCCGGCGTGGTCTCCGCGGCGACTTCCAGGCTCAGGTTGGCGCTTTCGATCTCCTGTTGAATCGACTCGATGGCCAAGCGGGCCTCGTGGGGGTCGATGGTCTTGTTCCGGAACTGCAGGAGCACATGGCCGATTCGCATGTCGATGCGGCCTGTTTCCACCAACCAATCAATGATGTCCGGGCATGAATCGGACGCGTCCCCCTGCCATTGCCCGATGTCTTCGGGCGAAAGGGGATAGGCACTGGCGAGAAATGCCAGGAACGACTCGCTACCGGCATCCTGAAACGCGTCGGGAGCGTCCCCCTGCCCATCGTTGGCTTCTCTGTCCTCAATCCTCACGATTGCCCCTGACTCCGGCTAAGCTGCCACCAAACTGTGCAAGAAGCAGTCCGCAGCCAATCTGATGGTGTTTTGGTGCGCCGGGCAAGTGTTTGCAGGTATAGAGATGCACGTTTGGGGGGCAACGCCGCATGGTCGTCCCATACCTAATCTCTTCTTGAGACTTCATCTGAACACGTGCCGGTTCAAGAGCAACCCAAACATGGAGCCGCGCTATCCGAGCTTGAGGCCGAATCTGGCGTTGACCTATCGCCCCCTGCGTCGCTGGCATCTCCCGCTTTGCCAGCAGACATTGCCACGACGGGGGGCGTGCCGGTCCGGATGAAATTGATTTTGGTCATCGATGATGAACCCGAGGTGCTCGACATTGTCCGAAGCATCATCAAGACGCGCGGGCATGACACCCTTGTGACCGCCAGCGGCGCCGAAGGCATCCGCCTGGCCCGTGAAGAGAACCCGGACCTGATCATCTGTGACCTGATGATGCCGGAAGTTTCCGGCATCCAGGTCATCAAGGCCATCAAGGGCGATCCTACGACGGCTTCCATCCCCTTCATGGTCTTATCCCCTGTCGAGCCGGACGAGGAGAAGACAGAGGAGTACTGGGCCACGGGTCTTGGCGTGGATGAATACATGGCCAAGCCCTTCGACCCGCTGGATCTGTTGGGGCGGGTGGAGTATCTGCTGCGGCGGAGCCAATATGCCTCGCATCGTCGCCAAAAGGGCGCCGCACCCGCGGTAGCACAGGCCGCTCCCGAGCCTCCCATGCCGCCCCGTGTGGCGACCCCGGAGGAAATCCGCGCCGCTGCCCCCGCGGAGCTGGTGCGCATCTACAATGAATGCTGGAACCAGCGCGATTGGCAGACCGAGTATGCCTGCCTGACAGACGAGACCACGCAGTGGGTTCCCTTCGATCAGTACGCTGCCGGACGCGAAACCGCGTGGAATGAAGCGGGTGGCACCCGGCAGAAGTTGGTTCGGGTGGAGAAGGAATCGATCGAAGAGGATTCGGCGGAAGTCATCTGCGAGCGGGAAGACACCTTCGATGGCCGGACCTGGAAGAAGCGCATCACGTTTGAGCTAAAGCGGGGAGACGCCGGTTGGCGCGTTCGCCGCACCCGGGAGGAAGCCCTGCGGCACGATCTGCCACGCATCAAGGACTAGGCGGCCCGCGGCTCTCGGTATAGTCTGCTTCCACCTGTGCCTGACTTCGCCGTTGCGGAGCCCGTGGGGGACTGGCACCCTCTTTTGCTTGAAGGCCGATGCCCGGGGAGCTCCCAATGGCAGCAAATGACCAGATGGCGGAGTTCGATGCGCTCGCCCGTGGCGAGCATGGGGATCCTCATCGCATACTGGGGCTGCATCCTCTGCCGGATCAGAAAGGCGGGACGCGCGCTTGGTCTTTCCGGGCGTATCATCCGGACGCTTCGGGTGTTGAGCTTGTGATTGAGGGAGCCTCCGCACCGGTTCCCATGAACCGGATCCACCCGGCCGATGTGTTCGAGGTGGAGGTCCCGGCGTCGAAGATCCCCGCGCGGCTGCGCTATCGGTATCGTTTCACCTTTCCTGATGGAAACATCTGGGAGCGGCGCGACCCATATCGCTTTCTCCCCACGCTGGGCGACATGGACCTGCATTTCGCAAGCGAAGGCCGGCATTGGCGGCTCTATGAGAAGCTGGGTGCGCAATTGCAGGAGATCGACGGAGTGGAGGGCGTCAGCTTTGCTGTCTGGGCGCCCAACGCGCGGCGCGTCAGCGTCATTGGCGACTTCAACCGGTGGGACGGGCGCCTCTGCCCCATGCGGCGGCTGGGGAGCTCCGGGATCTGGGAGATCTTCATCCCGGGATTGGGGGAGGGCGAGCTCTACAAGTTCGAGATCAAGGCCGCCAACGGCGACCTGCTCCTCAAGCTGGATCCGTACGCCTTCTACTGCCAACGCCGCCCCGAGACAGCGGGCATCACCTGGCGCCGCGGCAAGTATACATGGAACGACAGCGCGTGGCTCGATAGCCGTGCCAAGCGCAATTGGCTTCACGAACCGCTATCCATCTATGAAGTGCATCTCGGCTCATGGATGCGAAGCCCCGACAATCCTGCGGAGTTTCTGGGATACCGCGACCTCGGGCCGAAGTTGGTGGATCATTGCAAACGGTTCGGATTCAACTTCGTGGAGTTCCTCCCGCTGGCCGAGCATCCTCTCGATGCTTCGTGGGGTTATCAGGTCACCGGCTACTTCGCGCCGACCAGTCGCTTTGGCAACCCGGACGACTTCAAATTCATGGTGGATACCCTGCATGCCGCCGGCATTGGCGTGATGGTGGATTGGGTGCCGGCTCACTTCCCCAAGGACTCCCACGGACTCGGCCGGTTCGACGGGACGGCCCTGTACGAGCATGCGGATCCACGCCAGGGCGAACATCGCGATTGGGGCACGTTGATCTTCAACTTCGGCCGCAGCGAAGTCGCCAACTTCCTCATTACCAACGCCTTGTTCTGGCTGGATGAGTACCATGTGGACGCGCTGCGCGTGGATGCCGTCGCGTCGATGCTCTATTTGGACTACAGCCGCAAGGAAGGTGAATGGATCCCCAACAAGCACGGCGGCCGGGAGAACCTGGAGGCCATTGAGTTCCTGCGAAAACTGAACCACGAAGTCCACGGCCAGTTTCCCGGGGCCTTCACCGTCGCGGAGGAATCGACTTCATTCCCGGCAGTCAGCCGTCCTACCTATGTGGGGGGACTTGGGTTCACCCTGAAGTGGAACATGGGATGGATGAACGACACGCTGGAGTATTTCTCCAAGGATCCCATCCACCGCAGCTATCACCACAACGACCTGACGTTCTCGATGATCTATGCCTTCAGCGAGAACTTCGTCCTCCCGCTTTCCCATGACGAGGTCGTGCACGGGAAGGGATCGCTGCTGTCCCGCATGCCTGGCAGCGATTGGGACCGCTTCGCGAACTACCGCCTGTTGATGGCTTACATGTGGACGCATCCGGGGAAGAAGCTGCTCTTCATGGGTGGAGAGTTTGCGCAAGGCGGCGAATGGAAGTTTGACCAGAGCCTGGATTGGCACGAGGCCGGCCACGAGAACCGCATCGGCATCCAGCGCCTCATGGAACACCTCGGCGCATTGTACCTCAATGAGCCGCCCCTGTGGCGATTCGATCACGAGCCGCGCGGCTTCACATGGATCGACGCCAGCGATTGGCGTCAGTCGGTGATTTCGTTCCTGCGATGGGGCGACAACGCCGAGCACATCGTGGTCGCCTGCAACTTCACCCCGATTCCGCGCTTGAACTACCGGCTTGGCGTGCCGTGGCCGTGCTTCTATCGGGAGGTGCTCAACACCGACTCGCACTTCTATGGCGGCTCCAACATGGGGAACAACGGCGGTGTGTGGGCCGATCATTGGGCGATGCACGGCCACTACCACTCGATCTGCGTCACACTGCCCCCGCTGTCGGTGGTGGCCTTCAAGCCAGACAAGCCGGACTGACCGGCGGTATAGTTTCACATCAAACACAAGCGAGCGTTGATACCCCTTCATGAAGAGTGCGCCGGTTGACCAGAAGTTGCATCTGCTGGAATGGAAGCCCTCTTGGGAGGGGAAGCGGCTGAAGGAGATCCTCGCGGCGGAGTTTCCGTCGCTGGGCTCGCGCGCGATCGTCATGCTGGTCCGCAACAACCTGGTGGAGGCCGACGAGGAGACACTCGAGGACCTGGACGCACACTTCGAGCAGGGAACCGTGTTGCGCGTCGATCTGCGCCACGGCATCCACGGCAAGGGGAAACCCAAGCGTCCAATGCTGCGCGAATTGATTGGAGTGCGCCATGATGATGACTTCCTCGTCGTGGTCAGCAAGGCCCCGGGTATTGTCGTCCAGCCGGTGGAGGATGAGACCACCGGCCGCAATCCGCCAGTAGTCGAGTTGCTCAAGCACTACTGGCGCTCGAAGAATCTCCCGGTCATCAACCCGATCCTGGTGCATCGGCTGGACAAGGAAACCAGCGGACTAATGGTGCTGGCCAAGAACGTGGAAGCTGCGCGCGAGCTGCAAAAGCAGGCGGCAGGCCGCCACATGGAGCGCCGCTACGTTGCTATTGTTGAAGGAACCGTCGAGGATGATCGGGGAACCTGGCAGAGCTTCATGGGCCGCGGCGAAGACGGGCATCGCCAGAACCTGCCGGAAGTGGAACGCAACGCCAAGGGGCAGCTCCCGCACGGCGTGCAGGAGGCGATCACGCACTTCAAGGTCATCGAACGCATTGGCCGCCGCGCGACGCTGCTGGAGCTGGAACTCGAGACGGGCCGCACGCACCAGATCCGAATTCACTGCGCGGAAGCGGGACATCCGGTCGTCAGCGATGGCCTGTATGTGAAGCTCGCGCAGAAGCGCTTTCCCGATCGGCGCTTCGGTGCGTTCAAACCGCCGCCGACGAGGCTGATGCTCCACGCCCTGCGCCTGAAGTTCCGCCACCCGGCTCTCGGTCGAAAGTACCTGACTTTCCGGGAGGAACCGCCCGAGGCCTTCGAGATGTTTCTCGAACAGGTCCGCAAAGGCCCGGCGCCTTCGAAACGCCGGTGACCGGTGGGCGGGCGGACTGGAAAAAATCTGTTTCAGCCGGAAGAAGGCACAGAAGGCACAAGAGTGGGTTATCAGTGCTGGCTCAAGAATCACCCTCCCAAACTAGCATGGCCATCTTTGCCATGACGCTTTTCGTGAGATATTGGTCTTTGCAGGAAGTCTGAGACCGGCCGGTCCGGGGCCCGCCTTCGCGATAGGGCCGCACCGGCGGACAGGCAAGATGTCCCAGCTACTTTTTCAAGCGGCTGATTGATTCGTTGAATCACGCCCGTTGCTGACGTCCGCGGCTTGCTTGAGGCCGTCATTTCAACTTGCTGCTGTCCGGCTGTCGCGGGGAGGGAGGGGGGATTGATTATGGCCTCCGAGGGAAGAGGATTCAGTGGCCCGTCGACGACAGAACAGCAGTGCGATTCTTGGCCATCTGCGCGGTAGCGACCGCGTGGATGATCGGCGCGCGCGCGGCGGCGGGGGAGGAAACCTGTTGGCGAGGGTGACGTGGTGGGTGGGTGGGCTGACCATCTGTCTGATGCTGGCAGTGGCTGGGTATGCCACCGGGGGAGTGGCCGGTTGGCTGGTGGCGGCCGGCCCGATCCCGGAGATGGAGCAGTACGATCCTCCGGAGATGACGGTCTTGCAGGACGCGCGCGGCGAGCCGTTTGCCCAGCTCTTCGAGGAACGTCGCCAGGTCGTCCCGCTCAGTGACATGCCGACACGGCTGCCCGAGGCTTTCATCGCCATCGAGGACACGGACTTCGCGAACCATGCGGGGATCACCCCGCGCGGGATCGTACGCGCCATTGCGATCAATGTGATGCGCGGTTCGCGCGACCAGGGGGCCAGCACCATCACGCAGCAATTGCCCCGCAACTTGATGCCGGAGATCTCGCGCGACAAGACCATCGAGCGGAAGATCAAGGAGACGCTCATTGCCCTTCGCATGGAGCGGCTTTATTCCAAGGACCAGATTCTGGAGGTGTACCTGAACCAGATTTATCTGGGCAGCGGCACCTATGGGGTGGAGGCGGCGTCGCAGCTTTACTTCGGCAAGTCCGTCCGCGATTTGTCGCTGGACCAGGTCGCGCTGTTGGCGGGTCTTCCGCAGTTGCCTGAACGCAACTCGCCGCTCAACAGCCCCGAGCGCGCGGAGAAACGCCGCAACATGGTGCTGGGGCGAATGTTGGACTTGGGGTGGATAGAAGAAGCAGAGTATGGGGAGGCCGTACGCGCGCCGATCGTGGTCAACGGGCGTGTCGGATCTGCCTCGGCTGCGACACAATACTTTGCCGATGGCGTGCGACAAGGCATTGCCGGAATTGATGGGCTGGACGAGCGGGCGATGCGCCGCGAGGGTTGGCAAGTGCGGAGCACCATGGACCGCACGATGCAGGACATCGCGCAGCAGGTGCTCCTGCAGGGCGTGGAGCAGGAGGAACGCTCGTGGCTTGAGGAGCGGCCGCTTCGCTTCCACAACCACATGCGCGATGACGAGCGATGGTTGCGTCCTCCAAAGGCCGGACAGGTGCGCATGGCGCGCATCACGCGCGTGTTCAGCGAGTCGTTGACAGTGGAGCTTCCCGGTGGATGGAGGGCGGATCTGGCAATTCCCGCCGCCACCGCGCATTTGTTCAAGGGCCTTTCCGTCGGTGATGGTGTCGACGTGGAGGTGACGGAGGTGGAGCGGGGGAAGCCGCTGTGGAAGGGGCGTTTGCTCCCCGCGGCGCGCTTGCAGGGAGCGCTGGTGTGTCTCGACCGTCGAAGCGGTGCGGTGCGGGCGCTGGTGGGCGGAAGGCGATTTGCCGAGCCCGAGAACAATGGCTTCTTCAACCGTGCCTTGCAGGCGCGGCGCCAGGCGGGCTCCACCATGAAGCCCTTCTTCTTCAGCGTCGCGCTCGAGCGTGGGATGCGGCCGGAATCGGTCATCAATGACGCGCCTATCGAGTTCGCCAACGGCTATCGTCCGCGCAATTTCGAGAACCGGTTCTTCGGGCCGACCAGTCTGCAGACGGCGCTGGAACATTCGCGCAACGTCGTGACCATCAAGATGGTCCAGGAGATCGGCCTGCGATCGGCCATTGCTCGTGTGAAGGATTTCAATGTCGCGGGCGGGCGGGATGCGTGGTCGCTACCCATGGAGATCCCGGTAGTGCTGGGCACCACGGAGACGACGCCGCTGGAGTTGGCCGCTGCTTATCAGGCTTTTGCGAACCTCGGTGTCGCGTCGGTTCCGTACATGGTTGAGGAAGTGAGCAACGCACAAGGACGACAGCTCTATCGCCATGACCAAGAACCGAAGCGCGTGCTCGATCCATTGATTGCCAGCCGCATGACGCAGATGATGGTCGGCGTGATGACGCACGGCAGCGGTCGGCGCACGCGTGCGCTGCTGCCAGCAGAGCTGCGCAACTCGGTGGCGGGAAAGTCGGGAACAACCAATGACAATCGCGACGCATGGTTCGCGGGCTTCACGCCTGATCATGTCGTGGTTGTGTGGGTGGGTTTTGACCGTCCGTTGCCGCTGGGGGAGACGCGCAGCGGTGGCCAGGTTGCCGGCCCGATTTGGGCGGAGTTTGTCGGGCGCATTGCAAAGCCCCCGCGCGGCAGCGTGCCGGAGCTTGAAATCGCGGAAGGTTTTCAGTGGGTGATGCAGGACCTGTTCACGCGCCAAGTGGTGAACCATTCGGAACCGGGCGAGCGGTTCGGGTGGCGCATCGTGGAGCGTGGGGAATGGCGTTCGCCTTTGGTGGAAGCCGTCGGGAGCTGGTCGCCCTAACCTCCCGTGGCCTGCATGGGGCGGCCGACGGGTGCTTCCAATGCCGTGCGCGCGTCGTAGCGCTCGGGGCGTGAGAGAAATGCCAGGCGCATGGCGCGGATCAGGGGCTGCGGATCGCGGCGGCGGATCGGCGTCAGCAGGTCCACCTCCTCCGGCATCAGCAGGCACGGCTTCAACGCGCCGTCGCTGGTGACGCGGAGCTTGTTGCAGGTGAGGCACTTGGTGTTGGACATCTGCGAGATGAAGCCGATGCGCGCGTTGGTGCCCTTGATGCCCCATGTGGTCGCGGGGCCGTAACCGGTGCGGTTGCGCGCGGCGGGGCCGGTGTCCTCCTCGGCAATCAACTCGTGTCCCAAGCTGGTGATGGCCTGCATCAACTTCTCGGTGGGGATGAAGTGCTTGTTGTAGAATTCCTTCTGGTCAAAGATCGGCATCAGCTCGATGAAGCGCACCTCGACGCCCTTCTCGTGCGAGTATTCGATGTAGCGTTCGATCTCCGGAATGGTGATACCGCGCAGCGCGACGCAGTTGATCTTCACCCGGTCGAAGAGGTGGCGCGCCATTTCGAGGCCGTGAAGCACGCGTTCAAGCGATCCGCCGCGCGTGACCTCGGCGAAGCGCCGTGGGTCCCAGGTGTCGAGGGAGACATTGACGCGGTTGAGACCGGCGGAGCGCAGGGCCTCGCCCTGCTGGGCAAGAAGCACACCGTTGGTGGTCATGGAAACATCGCGCAAGCCACCATGCCGGCGGATGCCGCGAATCCAATTGGCGAGACCGGGTCGCAGGGTCGGCTCGCCGCCAGTGATTCGAATGGCTTCCACACCAAGGTGCTCGACGGCCGTGCCGACCAGGAAGTCCAAATCGTCCCAGTCCAACGTGTCGGCGCCGTGGCCGAAACAGCCTTTCACCGGGTTGCAGTAATGGCACGAAAGGTTGCACCGCTCGGTGACGCTGACCCGCAGGTAGCGCAACCGGCGCCCATAACCATCCACGACGGCGGCGGGAGCAGGGGCGGTTTGGAGGGCGGAAATGGGGGGCATCGCGTCTTTGGCCGGCGAATGGGTGGAGGGGGCCATTTACCCTTGGATGGAAATCACGGTCCGGGAGTTGAGCCTCCACGTCAAGCAGGGCTCTGCCGGAGGGGAGAACGAAGTGTGAAGAGTGAAGTGGAGGGGCTGGGCTCGCCTTTGAGGTGAGGAAGTTTTGGCGGGCGGGTGTATAGAGGGACTGTCTGGCCGCCAAGTGGCGCAAAAGGGGGCGGATTGGGCGCCTGTGTCATTAGAGGCGGGCGCTTGGCCCCAGACCGGTTTTGGGGGCATGGCCAGGATACTCTGGAAGGGAGAACTATTGAATAACATCGGTTGTCTATCCTGTATGGGGGTTCGGGCGTCTGGTTTTTCGAGGAAGTCGTGGTGCCTGGGGTTGGAAATGCTGGCGGGCCGCACGATTTCGAGTTGCGAAGACCGGGGCCTTGGCGGACCTTTTGCACAAGGGATTGCCGTCCCCCTGAGGAATGCCGGCTTCCCCCGGAAGATTCTCTCCATTGAGGTTGGTGCCGTGGCAGAACTCGAACGGAAGGTCCGTCAAGTCCGCGGAAGGCTCCTGCTTTTCCGATTCTGCGATTCGCTGGTGGCGGCGCTGCTGGTGGCTGCCCTGCTGTGCGTTCTGGTGCTGATTGTGTCGCGCCTGACCACGGCGTTCGCGCCACAATGGCTCCTGCTCACCATGGCGGGGTTGTTCGTTGCCGCCATTGCCGTGGCCGGAATGACGACCATCGCGCGGCGCACCTCCATGTTGGAGGCGGCGGTCGTCATCGACGACCGCCTGGGGCTGCGCGAACGCCTCTCCAGCGCGCTGTTGCTCAAGGGGCATGAAGATCCCAACGGGGCCATCCAGGCTTTGGAGCGGGACGCGCAGCGCTATGCCGCGAACGTGCGGCCGGGGCAGGACTTCCGGTACAAGGCGCCACGCACGCTGCCGCATCTGTTCTGGCCGGTGATGGCCGGCGTGTTGGTCTACATGTTCATGCCACAGATGGATCTGTTCGCCACGACGCCTGGGGACGATGAGAAGGAAGAGAGCCGGTTCGAGGGTGATGAAAAGTTGCGCCAGCAGGAGAGCCAGGAGCTTCGCGAGTTGGCAAAGGAAACAGAGGCCAAGGCCGAGGAGTTGGAGGACGAGGCCCTGGGCCAGTTCGCCCGCGATCTGGAGCGGCTTGCCGATGATCTGGAGATGGGGCTGAAGGACCGGAAGGCCACAATCGCCGAGCTGTCGCGCATGGAGGACGAAGTGCGCATGCAGCGTCGCGACATGGCGCGAAGCATGGAACCATTCCGTCAGATTTCCGGGCTGTCGCGCTCGCAGCAGACGCGCGAGTTGCAGCAGTCGTTGAAGGACCAGGACTTCTCCGCCGCCGCACAGATGTTGCAGGACATGGCCATGGAGGCGCTGCAGCAGAAGTCGCCGGAGGAGTTGGAGCAGCTTGCACAGGAACTGCAGCAACTGGCGCAGGAGCTGAAGGACAACCCCGCGATGCAGAACGCGCTGGAGCAGGCGGCGCAGGCGATGGAGAACTTGGCGCAGGCGCAGCAGCAGCAACAGCAACAATCCCAGCAACAGCAGAGCGGTGGCCAGCAGGGAGAGCAGTCCCAGTCGCAGGGCAGCCAGCAGCAGAGCGGTCAGCAACAGGGTCAGAATCAGTCCGACCCCGGGCAGCAGCAGAACTCCTCGCCGGGGCAGCCGCAGTCCAGCAACCAGGGCGATCAGTCGATGCCTCCGGGCTCGCAGGATGCGATGGCCCAGGCGCAGCAGGCGCTCCAGCAAGCCGCACAGCAGATGCAGAACCAGCAGCAGATGATGCAGCAGATGCAGCAGTTGGCCCAATTGCAGCAGCAGATGTCCGAGTGCCAGGGCGGAATGATGGGGCAATCGGGGCAGCAGCAATCCGGGCAACAGAGCCAGAATCCGGGAACGCAATCGCAGTCTGGTCAGCAGGGCCAGCAGGGCGGACAGCAGGGCCAGCAGCAAGGCAACCAGCAGGGGCAGGGACAGGGACAAGGAGAGGGCCAGCAAGGCCAAGGTCAACAGCCTGGGCAGGGACAGGGCCAAGGTCAGGGACAGGGTGAAGGCGGTTGGCAGCAGAACTGGAGCGCGGCCCAGAGCATGAGCGGTGGGGGCGGCCAAGGTGGCGGTCCGCGGCCGAACTCGGGATTGGTGAATGTGGACTTCGTCGACGAGATGATCCGCGGCGAGAAGAACGAGGGAGAGATCCTGGCGGTGATCGAGATCGACGCGCCGGCCGCTCGCGGTGAGTCCAGCGTGCAGTATCAGGAAGTCTACACGCGCCAGGCCCAACGCGCCGCCGATGCGATGCGCACCAACGAGATCCCGATGGGCTATCGCAACGCGGTGCGCGAGTATTTCGAGGCAATCAATCCCGAGAGTGGCCGACGCCCGGACTAAGCAGGCTGCAGGGCACACGAACAGCATGGGGGAACCGTCACGACGTGAGACACGTGAGCCGATGCCTCGCCATCGCGATGGTGCTGGGATTGCTGGTGGCGGGTTGTGGGTCCGGTGCAGGACTTGGCGGACCGGGCGATGGCGTGCGCGTCATCAGTTCCCACGGACCGCATCCGGGTTACTTGACCAGCCCCCGCGCTGTCGCAGTTGACCAGGACGGTGAAGTGGTCGTCATCGACCGCAGCGGCCGCGTCCAATTGTTCGACATTGCAACCGGCGAATACAAGGGCCGGTGGATGTTGCAGCGCCATGACAATGGCACGCCGACAGGCATCGCATTCGATAGCACGGACAACACGCTGTGGGTGGCGGACACGCACTACCAGCGGATCATCCAATACAAGACGGACGGGACCATCCTGACCCAATGGGGTGAGTACGGGCATCGTCCGGGCGAGATGGTCTTCCCGACGGATGTTTGCCCCGATCCCGACGGGGAGACGGTGTGGGTTTCCGAGTATGGACTGCGCAGCCGGGTGATGCACTACACGCGCGACGGCAAGTTCATCCAGGAGTGGGGTTCGCAGGAATACGAATACGAGGATCTTTCCCGTCCGCAGTCGCTGATCATCGATGAGGAGGGGCTGCTCTATGTGGCCGACGCGGGGAACCACCGGGTGAACGTGTACACGCGCGATGGGGAGAAGGTGCGCGGCATTGGAGAGCCCGGGAAGGGGCCCGGCCAGCTTGGCTGGCCGATCGATCTGTCGTTTGGCCCGGATGGCAACTTGTACGTTGTCGAGTACATGAACATGCGCGTCAGCCGCTTCAGCCGCACGGGCGAGTTTTTGGGGTCGTGGGGACAACCGGGTTACCAACCCGGCGATTTGTTCTCGCCGTGGGGATTGACTTTTTCGCCGGATGGGCAGATGGTCATCGCGGACACTTACAACAACCGTTTGCAGGTCCTTGATACGATTGAGCGGCATTTCGCCATGGCGGGGGTTCGCTCGTGACCTTCCGCTTCCTCTCGCCGGAATATCTGTGGCTGATCCTGGGCGTCATTCCGCTGATCATGTACGCCATGGCACGGCTGCGTTCGGTGGAGCCGGGGCGGCGCATGGCGATCCTCATCCTGCGCTCGCTCATTTTCCTGCTGCTGATCCTGGCCTTGGCGCAGTTGGAATACACGCTTCGCGCGCGCGAGTTGACGGTTTACTTCCTGATCGACCGTTCGGACTCGGTCCCGCAGAACCTGAAGGATTCGTCCCTCGAGATCGTGGCGGAGCTGAACCGCAACCGGCCGCCGCGGGACGAGGCCGGCCTGATCGTCTTCGGTTCCAATTCCTCGCTGGAGTCATTGGCCGTCCCGACATTCGAGTTTGATGGCACGATCAACTCGATCGTGGACGAGTCGCGCACGAACATATCGACGGCGTTGCGGCTGGCGTTGAGCGCGCTTCCCAACGACCGGATGAACCGCATTGTGTTGCTGTCGGACGGGAACGAGAACATCGATTCGGCGCTGGAGACGGCGCGCCTGGCGCGCAACAGCAACGTTCCGATCGATGTCCTGCCCCTGCGGTACACCCAGGAGCAGGATGCACAGATCGACAAGATCGTCGTCCCCGACCAGGCGATCAAGGACACTCCCTTCGACATCAAGATCTTCCTCTCCTCGGAGACCGACACGCGCGGGATCCTGCGCGTGTTCGAGGATGGCGAGCAGATAGTTGAGCAGGAGGTGGACATCCGCGCGGGCCGCAACGCGCCGTTGGTGCTGCAGCGTCGCTTGCAGGACGGCACCTTCCATCGATACAGCGCGACCGTCGAGGTGCCCGGCGACGTGCGCGTGCAGAACAACGTTGCCGAGGCGTTCACGACGCTGAAGGCCGAGCCGACGGTGCTGTACGTGGAGGGCGACCTGGCCATGGAGATGGCCACGACGAACTACCTGGCCGCGGCGCTACAATTGGAGGACATCCGCGTACGAGTTGTCGGGCCCGACCGCATTCCGGTCAGCATCGACGAACTGCAGGCGTACGACTCCATCATCCTGTCGAATGTTGCGGCCGGCGACATGACCGATCACCAGATGCGCCTGATCGAGCGGGCCGTGCATGATCTCGGCGTGGGATTGGTGATGGTGGGTGGAGAAAATTCATTCGGTGCGGGCGGCTACCAGGATTCGCCGATCGAGCTGGCGCTTCCCGTCTCGATGGATGTGAAGCAGAAGCGTGTGCTGCCAAACGGCGCGCTGGCGATCATCCTGCACACCTGCGAAATTCCGGACGGTAACGCGTGGGCGCGGGAAATCTCTCTGGCGGCGCTGCGCGTCATGAGCGAGCAGGATTGGTTCGGGCTGTTGTACTATGGCAGTCCGCCGGCAACCGGCACCCAGAGTGGATTTGGGCAGGGGGGATTTGGCGGTTGGGGGGACACATGGCTGTGGGACCCCGGCATGCAACAGGTCGGCGACAAGCGCCGAATGGCCGCCTTGATCAATGGCGTGCAGCCCATGGACATGAAGGACTTCAACTCCATGATGCAGGCCGCCTACGACGAGGTCTCGAAGATCCAGGCACAGGCGAAGCACATCGTCGTGATTTCCGACGCCGATCCACAGGCGGCCAGCAGGGCGCTGCTGGAGAGGATTCGCGACTCGGGCATCAGCGTCTCGGCCGTGGCCATTGCACCGCACAACGAATCGGACATCCGGCGCATGCAGGACATGGCCTACATCGGCGGCGGCAATTTCTATTTTCCGAAGACGGCCAATGAGTTGCCGCGCATCTTCATCAAGGAGGCGAGCATTGTCCGCCGGTCGCTCATCTTTGAGGAGCCATTCTTCCCGGTTTCGGATCTGCCGTCGGAGGTTATGGCGGGGATCGCGGCTTTGCCGCAACTGGGCGGCTATGTGGTGACCTCCGACAAGGAGCTGGCGACGGTGGCGCTGCGCACGGACAAGGACGATCCGCTGCTGGCGCATTGGCGTTACGGATTGGGAAAGTCGGTCGCGTTCACCTCCGACGCGAAGAACAAGTGGGCCTCGCAGTGGGTGGATTGGGAAGGCTTCAGCAAGTTCTGGAGCCAGGCGGTGCGGTGGTCGCTGCGCGAAGTGAGCAGCTCGAACCTGCAGGTGAACACGGAGCTGCGCGGCGGGAAGGGAATCATCACCGTCGACGCATTGGATTACGACGGGAACTTCCGCAACTTCCTGGAGTTTGAAACAACCGTGCTGTCGCCCACCCTGGAACCCCAGACGGTGAAGGTGCGGCAGATTGGTCCCGGCCGTTACGAGGGGACGTTCGACGCGTCCGAGGTCGGGACGTACATGGTCAGCATGAGCACGGGAGACGGCGAGCGCATGGAGACGGCGATCAGCGGCGCGGCGCTGTCGTACTCGCCGGAGTATGAGGCCAGCCGCAGCAATGATGCCTTCATGGAGCGCATCGCCGAGGAGTCGGGCGGGCGAATCGTCAAAGCCGACTACAACCCCTTCCGCCATGACCTGCCACCGACGAGCCGGCCGCGGCCCCTGTGGCCGCTGCTGTTGCTGATCGGAATGTTGCTTGTTCCCGTGGACGTGTTCCTGCGCCGCGTGTACGTGGATTGGGGAGAGCTGTTTGGAAAGGTCACGGGGGCCGTTTCGTATGCTTTCCTGTTCCTGATCGGCCGCGCGCCCAAGCGCAAACACGATGCTGACGAGAAGCTTGGGAGCCTGCTGGCCACCAAGCAGCGCGTGCAGCAGGACCGCGACAAGGCGAAGGAGGACGACGCCGTTCGCCGCGAGTTCCGCAAGCGGTTGGACGAGGGCACGGAAACGCGGCCGCAATCCCAGTCTGTCTTTGACGCGCCCAAGCCCGGCGCACCGCCGGTTCGTCGCGGCAAGGAGACCGTCACGCCGGCGGAGACGACCCATCGGCCGACGCCGGGGGGCTCTCTTGGCGGCTTGATGGAGGCCAAGCGAAGAGCGCGGCAGAAGATGGAGAGCGATAAGGACGAAGGATAAAGGCTGAAGGATAAAGTATAAAGGTGTATGATGTTGGCTCCGATGTGCAAGTTGAAGACTGCAGTTTATTTGACGGAAGGAAGAGCAGAAGATGAGTGACAT
>CAZVAQ010000035.1:0-25394 GCA_964625145.1 uncultured Candidatus Sumerlaeota bacterium | reverse complement strand
TCGTGTGTGGGCTGGAGTATGAAAGAGTTGACGTCGAAGTTCAGTGGCAGGACCTCGTCGTCGTTCTCCTTGTCGAAGAGCGCGCCCCACAGCTCAAGCGGTCGTGAGAAGACGAAGCGGCCGAGGTCGGTGAAGCGGAAGGTGTAGGAGAGAGCCTTCTGCTTGCGGGGGCGGCCACGGCTGCCGCCGCGGGCCTTGAGCGTCTTGCCATCGCCCAATCGCGTGCCGATAATCTCGACGTCCTTGTCGCTGGAAACGCCAATGGCCAGGATTCCGAGCCAGTGCAGGGTTTCCGCGAGGACCGACTCAATGACGAGCTCGTTGCCGCGGGTGTGCTTGTCGTAGGCAAGCGGCTCGCCGCGACGCGGGATGTCCTGTTGGATCTTCGGAAGGACCTGCTCGTAGAAGCCGGTTTCCACGCACCATCGGTCGCGAGGCATTTCCGAGAGGACATCGAGCACGACACGGCGGAAGCCGACGATGGAGACGAGGCCGGAAGGCTGCGGTTCGACATGAACGGTGTTGCCCTCGACGAACTCCTCGTTCCAGGCGCTGGAGGTGAGCCACCATGAAAGGAGGTCCTGGTAGGCGCGCTGGCTGTCCGAAATCCAATCGGTGAAGTTGCGCGCGACGCGATAGGTCTCGCCGGTGGAGACGAGCAGCTTCTTCTCGATGAGGAAGAGCGTGAGGAACTCGGCGTACTTGAGGGACTTGTGGGCGCTGAGGTAGGGCATCAGGCGCTTGAGGTCGTTCTTGCCAATGCCACCGGTGGCCAGCACGCGAACCGGGTAGCGATCCACCATCTGGGCAATGATGACAAGGTCGCGCAGCAGCGTGTTGGAGTTGTCGAGGATGACGGCCGGTGGGCGTTGCTTCTCGACGACGGAGACCGAATCCAGCTCGCGGAAAGTGCGCTGGTCGGGCTGGAAATGATTCGCCAGGATGTACATGACATCGCGGGGGATCATCAGCAGGTTGTTGTACTTGTTGCCGCCGGGGACGGCGGTGAAGACGATGCCGCTGGTATTGAGGAGCCATTGGATGGCATCGCCGCGCGATTGATCATATCGGCGCTGGATGTTGAGTTCGAGCAGGTCGCGGTAGACAGCCACGCCCTTGGAATCGACAAGGGACTGGAAGACGCCTCCGGGGGCCTCTCCGAGCCGGTCGATGTACTTGCGCAGGAAGACGGGATCGAGCAGCGACTTGCGGATGATGTGAATGAGGTAGTTCTTGTTGGCAGTGGCGGGCTGGAGCTTCAGGCCCTGTGTGGCGATGTGCTTGAGCTCGTTGTTTGAAAGTTCCTTGAGGAAGTGGCCGAGGTAGCCCTCCCAGAAGGAGGGGAGGTCGATGAATCGCAGGAATGGCTCCGGGATGCCGACGAGGGTGAGTTGCTCGGGAATGCCCGGAACCTCGTCAAAGAAGACCAGGCCCCGCTCGGCGAGGCTGTTGACCATCTGGAACATCTTGATGTTGTCGCCCTCGAAGAAGCGGCGACACACCTCGGTGGCCTCCAGGTCGCCACCGTGGATGGCGAGGAAATTGATGAGATCGCGCTCGGGCCCGGTCATGTCGCGGGTGGCGGTTTCCCAGGCGTTTCGATTTTGAAGCCTCTGGTAGAGGTTGCCGATGAGGACTTCCTTGGCGCCCCCCCCCTTGGCGTCGGCGGTTTCGGCGGGCGCAATCCCCCAATGCTGCTCGATCTGGCGCAGGTGGTCTGTGGAGAGGAGCTTGAGGATGCTCTTAAGCTTCATTGGGTTCTTTGCTGATCGCGGAGTGGTGTCCTGCTGGTGATGCAATTCCGGCGCGGATGCGCCAGGAAACCGTCTGTTTCTGTTCTGGACGGCACCCTACCTTGCGACTCGATGTGTAAAACCGCAACCCAAAAGCGCAGGTGGCCGTCTGATGTTGTCGTGAATTATTCCTTTGCGGCGACCGGTGCCGATTCCTCCGCCAGCTCGACGAATTCAATGCTGTAGCTGTAGCCCTGCTGGGCCAGGAAAGTCTGGCGCTTGAGGGCGAATTGCTCCTCGGAGGTGGACCGGCTGACGATGGAGTAGAAGTGGGCCACGTTTTCCAGCCCCTCGCCCTTGGGCCTGAGGACACGGCCCAAGCGCTGGGCTTCCTCTTGGCGCGAACCAAAAGTGCCGCTGACCTGGATGGCGACGTTGGCGTCGGGCAGGTCGATGGCGAAGTTGGCCACCTTGCTGACGATCAGCAGGTGCATTTCCTTGTTCTTGAAGCGCCGGTAGATGTCGTCGCGTTCCTTGTTGGGGGTCTTGCCGGTGATGATGGGCGCGTTGAACTCGTTGGAGAGCTTCTCGAGCTGGTCGAGGTACTGGCCAATGATGAGGATGTTGTCGCCGCGATGGCGCTCCAGCAATTGATGGATGACCTCCATCTTGGCGGGGTTTTCGGAGGCCAGACGGAATTGCTCGCGCTGGTCGGCGACGGCATATTCGACCTTGAGCGCATGTGGGAGCGGAACGCGGACCTCGATGCAATGGGCCGTGGCGATCCAGCCCTGGCCCTCCAGGGACTTCCAGGGCATGTCGAACTTCTTGGGTCCGATGAGGGAGAACACGTCGTCCTCGCAACCATCCTCGCGCACGAGGGTGGCGGTCAGACCCAGGCGGCGACGCGCCTGGATATTCGCCACGGAGCGAAAGACCGGCGCGGGGAGCATGTGCACCTCGTCGTACACGATCAGGCCCCAGTTGTGGCTGTTGAACAATTCCATGTGGACGAACTCGTCGCTCTTGGCCTTGCGATAGGTCAACAGCTGGTAGGTGGACACGGTGACGGGGCGGATTTCCTTTTTCTCGCCGGAATACTCCCCCACCATGTCGGCGGTCAGGTCTGTCTTGTCGAGGAGCTCGGCGATCCATTGCCGCAGCGCCGTAATATTGGTGGTCAGGATCAGGGTCTTCTGGCCGATGCGGGCCAGTGTGGCGATGCCGATGACCGTCTTGCCCGCCCCGCAAGGGAGGACCAGGACGCCGGAACCGCCGCGCACACCGCCCGAGGCATAGAAAACGCCGGCGGCGTCGGATTGGTACTCGCGCAGGTTGAAGGGTTTGCCGGACAGGCAGGTCTCGCGCAGGTTGACGGGAAGCGGGTCTCCCTCGATGTAGCCGGCCAAGTCCTCGACCGGGTGCTTTTCCTTGATGAGGGCTTGCTTGAGCAGGCCGCGGTTCTTGTCGTCGACCTCGATACGGGTGGGCGAGACCTGCTTGCCGAGGTAGGGCTGGACCTTCTTGAGCCGCACGATCTGCATCATGGTGGGCTCGTCCTCGCAGATGAGGAAGAGCTTGCCTTCCTCGCGGACGAGGCGGATGCGGCCGTAACGGGCGATCTGTTCGCGGATCTGGATGAAAACCGTCTCGGGGACAGGGTAGCGGGCGAATTGACGGATGGCCTGATCGATTTCCTCGTAGGTCATGCCGGACGCGGCGGCGTTCCAGAGGCTGAGGGGGGAGATCTGGTAGCGATGGACATACTCGGCGGACTCAATGATCTCCGCGAAGCGCGCAACCTGGTCACGGGCTTCCGTGTACAGCGGGCTGCTCAGCTCAAGCATGATGCTCAGGTCTGACTGGGCGATCAGTGGGTTGGAGGGGTTGTACGACATGCAGGGCCTTTCCGGTGATTGTGCCTCCCCGTCATGATGCGGTCCGATCCCAAGTTAGCGGACGACCGAGGGGTCATCCACGAAAGAGAAAATTCGCCCAATGGGCGAGAAGCCCGTGTTGGATACAGGTTCAAAGCGAACCTGTCAACGCGAAGCAGGAAGAAAATGAGGGCGGTGGCCCTTCCCAAATGCATACAACGAAGGCCATCAAGGAGCATCCGCAGCCAGTATTTCCGGCGCTGGCGTGGGTTCGGCGGCTCCTGCACCAGCGTCCTGGGGCTCCGGGGTAGCCGAACCTGAAGGCCCGGAGGGGGCCTGGGCGCTTGACGCACCGCCTTGGCGCGCGGATTCGACGATCTTCTCAAAAGTCGGCTGTTGGACGACCTCGACTTCCGGGGTCATGAGGATGGTGACCACCAGCAGGACGAGGGCGGCTGCCAAGATCATCAATGGGAAAACGAGGGGGTTCTTCATGGCCGGGATAGCTTCCGTGATTGGGGTCTAACCGTTGTCTTCAAAGGACTGGCGGGGAACCCGCAAGGTTGGACCGCGCAAGAGCCAATCAGGCGCAGGCTCGTCGGGCAAGGATGTTTCGCCGGATGGGCGTTTTTCTGTTGCCGGTATCCGAGTAAACGCTTACCCGACGAAAGAGGCTTGACGTGTTCCAATTCCATGAGATTTTCGTATTTCAAGGGTTCGGCTGAAAATAGCGGCTTCGTCCTAGCCAAATTGAAATCCGCGCCAAGACCCTGCACGATACTCGGCAAGAGGAGTCATGAGAGGGCAACGCGGTCATTCCGGCCCTGGTGATGATTACATTCATCGGGCGCTTTCGACACCCTGATCTTGGCCGCTTTTAGACCGGAGAAGTATTCGGATGAACCCAGCTCGCCTGATCCGCAAGAGCGTGGCCGCCCTCAACGAATGGTTTGAGAAGGCGGAGAAGGAGGAAATGGAGCAGCGGATGGAAGTCGCACGTCCGGCTGTGGATGAGCGTCCCTCGCGCGAGCGAATCACCAGGGATCTGGATGGTTCAAAGGTCATCGATTTTCGGACTACCACGCCTCCGGTGGCAGGAATCGGAGAGGTGGTGGGATCCTCTTCGCGGTCGCTGACACCCTTGCCCGAGGATTTCTCCAATCGAACGCCGGCGCCCATCACGGCAGCAGGGACGCCACCCGTGAAGTTCAGAGAGCGGCAGCACACACCGAGTCCGGACGAGATTGTGTTCGCCCCGCGCAATGACCGTGTCTTCCGCGAGCGGAATCGCATGGTCCGGTTCATCGGTGAGAATTATTCACGATTTGGAGATTCGGTCGCCTCGGCCGTGCTGCAGAAATGCCTGATCGAGGACGGCGTACAGTTGCTGGTGACCAAGCTGGGGATGTCGCCGGAAGGCGATGATGCTGCGGATCATCGCCAGATCATTCAGTTCATCGAAACGCAGGGCGTTCAGAAGTTTTGCGAAGTGGTGGGAGTTCGTGGAGCCGTCAAGGAATCCGAAAAGGAGGCGCCTTCAGTGTCCAGCTCGAAGGTAAAGGTGGCGCAAAACTTGTCAGGACCAACAGATCAAGCGGCGGGGAAATCGCACAAGCTGAACGTCGAGCAGGTGAATGTGAAGCCGGTGAGCCTGTCGGATGGCAAGGGAGGGCAACGGGATCCAGCGGCGGCGGACACTCAACCCGCACCTCCCAGGCAGAACCGGACAGTGAAGCCATTCCCCTTTGCCCACAAGAACATGACGCCCCCGCCAGAGGAGGACTTTCAGGAACCGATGCGGTTGGACGCGACACCGGCAGCAAAGCCGGATTCACTCCAGCCCGCAAAGGGCCTGCAGCGGGTGAAGGCCGCTCCATTGCCTCTCCCCAAGGGCATTGCAAAGCCACAGGAGCGGAAGGAAGAACCACCGCCCGAGCGGAGCCCGGCGGATTACCTTAGGAATATCACCGAGGAAGAGGATTGAAGCCGTTCAGGCCGTCGGTGTCTTCGGTTTGCCGATTCGATAGTACCAGCTCTCCCCCACCGTTGTGCGGAAGCGTCCAAGGTCGCCAACACGATCGATGAGATGATCGTAGGCGATGGTGGCTTCGTTGATCGTGCCTTCGGCGCGAAGCCGGCGGAACTCGTCGCGATCAAGCAGGCGCACGCGTCCATCAATCTCGACGGCGAGGTTTGGCGCATTGAGGATTGGAATGCCGAGCTGCTTCTCGAACTGCAGCAGGGTGTGGGCGAGCTGGTCCTTTGTGCAGCCGGAGAGGTCGTCCGCCTTCGGTTGGTAGGCAATGGCAATGAAGGCACCGCCTGCCATCAGCTCCACTGCGCCGTCAATGATGGCGCGGTTGTTCTGCCAATGGGCGATCAATTCTCTCAGGACAGCGAGCAGCGGCGTGGCGAGGCTGTCGGTGAGTCCCTCTGCGACGGGTACCAGGCGCAGGTGCGCTTCCGGGGCGAGTTGGGAGATGGTGGTGCTCATGAGAGTGCTGCCTTTCGGTGATCGCGGCAAAGCTGGGACATGCAATCGTCGAGGGATTGTTCAAGCAGCTCGGCGTGCTCCCAGTCGGGCCAATGGATTTCTTTGACCGACAGGGATTCCTCGGGCTCCACCACCTCGCTGGTGGGCCGGATGTGGGTGTCGAATTCGCCGCGGCCAAGGGAGACAACCTCGAAGGTGCGCGTGGGGAAGGTGCCGTGGCGGATGATTTCCTCGTCGGGGCCACCGATGAGGAAGAGACATTTGCACGGCTCCACCTCGCACAGAAAACTGTCACCCAGTTCCAGATTGTCGATGAAGCGCACCACGCGGGTGGTTTCCACCTCGATGACGGGGAGCTGTCCTGACTTCAGGATTTGCGAATAGAGCGCGATGTTGGCGCGGCGACCGAGTAGGGCGCGACGCGTGGAGCGAATCAGGACCGGGATACCCACGCCGAGCACGACAAGGGTGACGCCGATTTGCAGGGCGAGGAGCACAGTCCCGTCAGCGGGTTCGCCCGCACCCGGCGCGGTCCATGCCGCGGCGGCGTTTGCGATGACCAACCCCATCAGCCACAGCGCCATCAATCCGAAGAAGCGGCCAAGAGGCAGGAGAAGGCCACCGAAGCGTGCACGCCTCAAAGATCGCTCGATGCGCGGGCGCTCCTCTGGAAGCAGCGGGCGATGGTGCTCGCGAATCATCAGGCAGGTGAACTCCGGGGCGGCCTCTTGCCTGGACGAGCTGCCATGGCTTGGCGCGACGCCAGGAAATAACGCGGCACGAATGGCAGGCCGCAGGCCGCTGGCACGACATAGCGCAGGGACACGAGCAGGCCGACACTCGCAAGCAGGGCCGGTGAATTCGTGGGTGAAGCGAAGAGCGCGACAATCGCCCAATCACGAACGCCGATGCCCGCAAGCGACAATGGCAGCAGGCCGGCGAAGATGGCGATGGGCATGATGGCGACAACCTGGAACAACGTGACATCGGCGCGCACGCATTGGAAGAAGCAGGCGATCTGGAGCAGGTGGAGCAGCCAGATGAGGAAACTGGATCCGAGGATGAGGTTCCTGCGGGGACCGTCCGCGTGAACGAGGGCCATGACACGCGGGCCGGAAGCGAGGACCTCGCGCAGCTTGGCGAGCTTGGGATGCTGCAACACCCGGCCTGGGAGCGAAGAGAAGATCAGGGCCGAGCCGCGGCGGGAGAAATAAACGACAAGCACGACTGCGATAAGCGATGCACCCATAACCAGAATCGCCAATACCCACGGCACGAAACTGGGAAGTATGAACCAGCCCACAATCATCCAGGCGCAAAGCGAGGCTAGATCGAGGAGCTTCTCGAAGACGACGATGTGCATCCCCTCCGACAATCGGCAGGACCCACGGCGATGCAGGAAGACACCCTTGGTCAGATCGCCGAGCTTGCTGGGGAGCACGAGGTTGAGCGTGTTGCTGGCGAGGACCTGGCGCAGGGATTCGCGCATGGACAGCCGCGCCAGAGGCCGGGAGATCAATTGCCAACGCCAGGCGATGACAACGGTCTGTGGGACAAAGAAGACCATGGCCAGCAGGAACCAGCCGAGGTGGATGCCCGAGAGGATATCGAGGACTGCCCGAGCATCGACCCTCCACAGCAGGATTGCCAGGAGGGTCGCGGAGATGAGCAGGGACAGGATCTGCTTGCGGTAGTTGAGCTTGCGCGGTTCGGCCATGGGGTCTCGTTAGTAAGTGAAGCAGGAACCGCCGATAAATTCGCGAAGCAGGGAGTGGCGGGGTACCAGCTCGCCCGGGATTTCGCGGAAGTAGCTGAGCAACTTCAGCAGGCGGGCGGCTTCGCTGAATTGCGGCTGGTTGCGGGTCACGCGCGACAACACGGTGACGGCCGATGGCTTCAGCGCGGAGATCTCGTAGGGCAAGGCCGAGTTGAAGACGGTGTCGGCATTGTCCTGGTAGGGAAAGATGTTTTTCTCCTCGCCGCGGCGGACACTGGACCAGCGCTCCAGGGTGTCCACGGCGTCGTAGCCGCGATAGCTGAAGTCACGGACCATGCGGCGCAGCAGGCGCGCGTCGCTGGAGGAGATGCGGTTGTGGTCGTCGATGTTCAGGTGCGTAAGCGGACTGGCGTAGATCTTGAACTTCATGCCGTCGGGCACGGTGGGAAGCAGCTCATCGTTGAGGGCGTGGATGCCCTCCAGCACGAGGATGTCGTTGGGACCGATGCGCAGCTTGTGGCCGGGTGTGCTGCGTCCGGCCTTGAAGTCGAACTTCGGTAGCTGGACTTCCTCGCCGCGCATCAGGGCACGCACGCATTCCTGCAAGCGCGGGATGTCCACGGCATGGAGTGACTCGAAGTCAAACTCGCCCTTTTCGTCGCGAGGAGTCTTCTCGCGATCGACGAAGAAGTTGTCGAGCTCGATGGGGACGGGCCGGCGGCCGTTGACGCGCAGTTGGATGCACAGACGCTTGGTGGAAGTTGTCTTTCCCGAGGCGGACGGGCCGGACAACAGCACAATCCGCGGTTGTCGCGGATGATGGGTGATCATGTCGGCGATGGCGGCGAGGCGCTTTTCGTGCAGTGCCTCCGCGATGAGTATATACTCGCGGACCTGGTCGGCCTCGATGAGCGCGTTGAGTTGCGGGACGGTCCGCCAGTTGAGAATGCGCATCCATTGTTCGTGCTCGCGCAGGACACCCATCATCCTGTCGGTCTTCTGGCGCGGGGGGAGCTGCGTTGGGTCCGACGTGCGTGGGAAGCGCAGGATCAGCCCCGGTGCTTCCGGGACGACCTGGAAAACTTTCAGCAATCCCGTAGAAGGAGCAAGTTGCCCGTAGAAGTGATTAAGGTGATTGCCCATCCGATAGATGGAGACGGGGCCGTTGGAGCTGTAGCTGAGCAGGTCTGCCTTGTCGTTCATTCCCTCCCGGCGGAACAGGGCGATGGCATCCTCCAAGGCGTACTCGCGGCGTTCGATGGGCTCGTCGCGCTCGACGATCTGGCGCATGCGCGCCTCGATGGCGGCGACATCCTGGGGGCTGATGGACACGGGGCCGGTGGCGTTGTACTCATCGCAGTAGACCTCGGCGTAGTACCCTTGGTCGAGCGAGTGATTGATGTAGACGCGCAGGTCGGGGAAGAGCTCCTGGACGGCGCGAATCAGCACAAAGGTCAGGCTGCGGCGATAGATGAGCATGCCATCGGCCGTGCCGAGGTGGACGGGCTCCAGCAGGCCGGGGTACTCGAGTGTGCGATCAAGGGGTGCCACCTTGTTGCGAAAGCGGACGGCGACGACCGGTTGGCCTGCCGTGACGCCCCCCATCTCCAGCGCCTTGCGCGCCGTGGTGCCGGATGGCACGGTAATGGACTTTCCCGCGGGAAGGTCGATTCGGATCCGGCGCGTAACCGTGGCGCTCGCGGCCTTGACGGGCTTTGCCCCGGCTGTCCCGGGCTTGTTCCTGGCGGAATCGCGGCTCCTCGCCGCCTTGTTGGTACCTTTGGGTTTGTTTGCTGCCATTGAAAACCTCATTGCCTTGTTGGGGGGGGAATGCGGAGCGCAAAGAGAATAGTCTTCACCCGCGGGGGTTGACGGACAACTCAAAATCAATCCGTACGACAAATAGTCGCACGCCGCGGATGGGCTATCGGGCGCCGGTGATGTACTGATTCAGCAGATTCTCGATCAATTCCTGGCGTCCGCTCTGAACTTCCGGCTCGCCATGTTGCAAGACGTGGGCCTCCATGTCGGCCAAGGTGGCCTTTCCGGATTCGATGCGCCTGCCCAAGTCGGAATCCCAGCCGGCATATCGCGCTTGGCGGATTGATTCCAGCTTGCCGTCGGCCATGATTCGCGCGGCGACCTTTAACCCATAGGCAAAGGCATCGATCCCGCCAATGTGCGCGTGGAACAGGTCCACCGGGTCAATGGATTGACGTCGCAGCTTGGCGTCGAAGTTCAATCCGCCGGTAGTGAATCCGCCGCCGCGCAGCACCGTCATCATTGCCAGCGTCGTGTCGTACACGTTCGTCGGGAACTGGTCCGTGTCCCAGCCAAGCAACAGGTCGCCGCGATTCGCGTCGATGGATCCGAGCAATCCGTTGGCGACACAATACTCCAGTTCATGCTGGAAGGAGTGCCCGGCCAGCGTGGCGTGGTTGGCCTCGATGTTGAGCTTGAAGTGACCGGCCAGACCGTACTTCTGCAGAAACGCATGGCAATTGCCCGCGTCGAAGTCATACTGGTGCGTCGTGGGTTCCTTCGGCTTGGGCTCGATGTAGAGTGCGCCCTTGAAGCCGATGGACTTCCTGTGCTCGACGGCCATGTGCAGGAATCGCGCGAGATGATCCAGCTCGCGACCCATGTCGGTGTTGAGGAGCGTGTCGTAACCTTCGCGCCCGCCCCAGAAGACGTAGCCCTCGCCGCCAAGTTCGTGCGTGATCTCCATCGCCTTCTTCACCTGAGCGGCGGCGTAGGCAAAGACGCGCGGCGAGGGATTCGTCGCCGCGCCGGCCATGAAGCGACGATGGCTGAAGGCGTTCGTCGTCCCCCACAACAGGCGCACGCCCGTGTCACGCATGAGGCTCTTCATGCGGTCAACGATCCTGTCGAGGCGGCGGTTGGTCTCGGCGAGCGTGTCGGCCTCCGGCGCGATGTCGCGATCATGAAAGCAGAAGAAGGGAACGCCGAGCTTCGTGAAGAACTCGAACGCCGCGTCCAGCGTGCGGTGGGCGACATCCATCGGATCGGAGGAATCATTGTACGCGCGCAGGATCGACGCGCCGCCAAAGGGATCCGCACCAGTCCCCTTGAACGAGTGCCAATAGCACACAGCCACGCGCAGGTGATCGGCCATCGGTTTGCCGAGGATCATCTCGCCGGGGTTGTAGTGCTTGAAGGAGAGCGGGTTGTCAGAGGCAGGGCCTTCGTATGGGATGTGGTCAACGCCGGGAAAGTATTCGGACATGTGAATGCGGGCTCCCGAGAGAAGTGGGTGAAGTTCACCCCGGGAGACTGTGGTGGGGCAAAATGAAAGAGGGGGCAACTGCCCCCCCGGAATCCAAACAGGAACCTTCTGGCCGTGCTGTCCATTCCGGAATGCTGACGCCCAGAAGACTCAAATGGTGAGGGGAGGCGACGTGAAATCGCCTCCCCTCTGGTCTCGTTCTGCAGGGACTCTGGAGATCGGATTCCTACCCAGCGATCTGCGATTCAACCGATTGCTCAACAGCCTCCGCCTTATTCTCGGAGATAGAAATGCTGTCAAAGTGGGAACCGCCAGACGGAACATCATCCTCGGGCGGAATCACACCGCCAAGACGAGCCGGGACTCCCACCGTCACGCGTTCTATCTCGTTCCCGTTCTCGTCATGGCGAATGACTGTCTGACGAATGCCGCCATATCGGAACTTGATCACCTCGAAGTTGAAGGAGAACTCGTCGACCTGGCGATCATTCGTAAGGTCAGTGGGGGGATCACTGCTGTAGGTATAGCTGGTGACGAAGACATCGGCCATCTTGTATTGGAGGTACACTTCCTGGGATTCGCCAATGAGCTTGGTGAACTCAATCGTCGCTTCGGAGAGGCGCGTGCCGTTGGCGACGGCCTCGGCAAGCTTTGGCGAGGACTTGTCGAGTTGCTTGACGATGGTGATGTCCCCAAACAGGACCTCGCTACCGGAACGGTGGATCGGCGTGGCCATGCTTTCGATGACGATCCAGTCCTTGTGACGAGTGTCGGCGGACTCACCCTCGACGTCGGGCAACTTCAAGAAACCGGCAGCGGGGCAGAGCATTGGTTGCAGCAGAAGAGATAAACATCCGGCGAGTATTGTCAGTTTGTGCTTCATTGGATATCTCCATGGTGTATGAACTTAAGCCAGAATTGTGATGCGTCATACGGCGTAGTCGAGCCTGCTTATTTGGAAACGGACTTCGCCTCCGTCGTGTCACCTTCGTTTACGATGGATTCATCCTGCTCTGCGAGGGTCTCCGTGGCATCGCTGGCACTGCCTTCCGGTGGCGGCGTGCCACCGAGACGGGCAGTCAACCCCACCGAGACCTCTTCAACCAGTTGCCCATTCTCATCGTATATGAGGTAGGTCTTGCGAACGCCGCGGTAGCTGACCTTGATCTGTTCGTGACTGAATGTTATGTCCTCGGTGGGGAGCGACTCCCCCCCGGCACTCCCATGAACCGAGTAGCTCGAGACAAGGACGTCGCTAAACCTGTATCGCATGTAGGCACGCTCGCCTCCCCCCGGGGAGCTCGCGTGTAAGGTCGAAGCTGGCATTGGAGAAGAAGGTTCCCGTGACGCAGGCCTCCATGAGTTTGGGGGAAGCCCTGTCGGCTTTCTTGACGAAGACAAAATCCCCGAACTGCGGGTCGGCGTCGGGACCACCACTGCGATCAACTTCAAAGGCAACTGATTCTGCAAGGCTCCACTTGAAGTGGGCTGTGTCAGCGACTTCTCCCTCGATATCGTCGATTTTGATGTAGATCGGAGCGGGGCAGAGGATGGGTTGAAGGACAAACAATAGACAAGACAGGAAGGTGATGAGAGTCTTTGGCATGAACATCTCCACAAGTTTTGTATGGGTATCGAAGATCGTAATACCAGCGTTGGATTATTTACCCTCCCATTAGATTCGATCCCGAGAATCATCCAGCACCGCTGCTGTCAAGTCGGTATTCGTTCGAGATCGGAAGTATGAGGCATCCCAATGGCCGCCCTTGAATCGCCAGAGGGGGGATTTCGCCTTGCCGGTCTGCGCTCTCTCCCCCACATCGTGACCCATGGGCACGGCACTCCTACTCCATCACGCGATCGAGGGCATGGCCACCTGGCTGCGGGTGGAGCGAAACCTGGCGCCGCGGACCCGAGCCGCGTATGTGGCTGATCTCGAACGATTTGACGCGTGGGTGCGCGAGACATTGGAGGAAGCCGATGGCATCGCCATCGATCGGATCGGCCCCGAAATCGTGCAGGATTACCTGCGCCATCTGCGCGCGGAGCGCGCCTGCAAGCCCCCAACCATCAACCGCGCCGCGGCATCGCTCCGGGTGCTCTTCACATGGTGCGTTCAGGAAGGCCATCTGGCGGAGAACCCCACGGAAGACCTCGCGCGCCCGAAGCTCCCCCGCCGCCTGCCCGTGTACCTGACGCGCGACGAAGTGGACCGCCTGTTCGCCGCGCCGGACCAGACCACACCGGCAGGCCGCCGCGACCATGCCATTCTCATCACGCTCGCCTACACGGGCGTGCGCCTGTCCGAGCTCGTCGGGATGAACACCATCGACATCGATTTTCCGCGCGCGCAGATCCGCGTCTTTGGCAAGGGGCGCAAGGAACGCCTGGTGCCGCTCAATGACCGGGTAGTCGCCGCCCTGCGCGCGATGCTCGAGGATTCCGAACGCAATCCGGCACCTGGCGAGAAGGCAGTGTTCCTCAACCTGAAGGGCCGCCGCCTTACCGGTCGCGCGGTGGAAGACATCGTCAAGGCCTGTGCGCTCAAGGCCGGGCTGCCGCAGCGCAACATTTCCCCCCACAAGCTGCGCCACACCTTTGCGACGCTTCTGCACGGAAAGAACGTTGACCTGATCGACATCCAGGCCCTGATGGGCCACGCCTCGCTGGCCAGCACGCAGATCTACACCCACACCAATGCCGGCCGCCTGCGCGGCGCCGTCGAGCGGCTGCCGGACCTTGCCAAGCCAGCCGAATAAGTCGCACGAAATCGGCCGCCGTTGCCATTGCGCTTGACCAGCGGCCCGACTGCTCCGAGCCTCCGCGTCCTGTCCGCGCGCCCGTAGCTCAGCTGGATAGAGCGTTGGATTCCGGTTCCAAAGGTCGGGGGTTCGAATCCCTCCGGGCGCGCCAGAAGCTCAAGAAAATCAATGGTCTGCGAAATTTGGTTTTGGGTGACCCGGTGCTGTGCCCTCCGGGGTGCTCAGGCAACTGAAGGTGTCGGCCGCCCGGACATCCGCTGCCGGCCAGCTATCCTGACTGTTGGCATTCAGGCCTTGCTCGTCGACAGCATGCCACGCGGCGATTCGGCGGGCTATTTGGCAGGCTGAATCTCGCACGTGCTGGCGCGCACGATCAGCGTGGGTCTGAGCGTGATCTGCTCGAACTCTTCCGGACCCTTGCCGGAAAGGCGCCGCAGCAATACGTCCACGCCGATGGCGCACATGTGACCGACATCGATGCGAAGCGTGGTCAGAGGAGGCGTGTAGAAGTTGCTGTTGTTGAAGTCCCCGCTGCCGATGATGGAGATGTCGTCGGGGATACGCAGGCCCGCCTCCGAGATGGCGCGATATGCGCCCAGGGCGATCAGGTCATTTGTGGCAATGATTGCCGTGGGCAGGTCACCGGTCGCGATCAGTTCCCGCGTGGCGAGATAGCCACCTTCATGATGCTCGGCGCTGCCGACGCGGCACCAATGGTCGGGGAGCTGGATGCCCTTGTCGTCCAGGTGTTGGCGAATGACGGCCAGTTTCTTCTTCACCGGCGCGGTGAGCGGCTCGGCGCTGACGCAGGCAATGCGCGTGTGTCCAAGGGACAGCAGGAAATCGAGCGCGATCTGGAGACCGTGTTCGTACTCGTCGATGACATAGTCGGAGTAATACAGATCCAGCTTTGTCCCGAGATAGACAAAGGGGATTCGCTCGCGCCGAAAGTCCCAGAGCAGTTGCTCCTCCCAGAAACTTTCGATGGGAAGCACGAACGCGCCGGCGATGCCTTCGTCAATCAGTTGACGGATGGCGCGCGAAGCATCCGCACGCGTCTGCAGGCTGAGGATCGGCATGAAACCAAAGCCGCGTTCCTCCAAAATGTCGCGGCATTTCTCCATGATCTGGGCATTGTACGGATTCGAAACGTGTCCGCCGATCATGCCAATCAATGACTTGCGCGCGGTGCCGGATGGGTTGTTGCTGATGAAGTTTCCCTTCCCGTGCTGGCTGACGACAAGGTCCTGATGCACAAGCTCGGTCACGGCTTGCTGCACGGTCAGCAGGGAGACGTTGAGTTGCTTTGCCAGTTCGCGCAGGGATGGAAGCCGCTCGCCGGGTTGGAACTCACCCGTGATGATCTTCAGGCGCAGCGCCTCGCTAATCTGCTTGTAGACCGGTGTGTCATCCGAGCGGTCGATTCTCATTATAGGCTCCCTCATCAACACCTTGGACGGTTCCCCCTCAAGTGGCCGTGCATTCCAGTCTGGCACTTCACGGTGCTGTCGCAGGAGCGACCAACACCTCACCCGGAGTGCTCGGTGAATGTATGCGCAAAGCGGGCGCGAATGCTTCCAGTCCAGGAGCGTCCTCCCCCATCAAGGGGGCCCAGCCGGAAGTGGTATCGCCGAAGACCGCACCGCGCCACGTGCCATCTTCAAAGACAAAGAACTCCGATTCCACATCGCCGCCAGACACTTCTGTATCAGACAATCGGCCGGGCCAAGGCAATGTCGATTGAACACCGGACGCAGCCGTGGGCAACCCGACGGTCCCGGGGGACCTGAGCACACCGGGGATCCAGATTGGCGGAGCCTCCGGAATCACCCTGACGATAAAGGCCTCCAGTGAGCGCGCGCTTGCGAGCGGCTCCCCAGTGGAGAGGTCCCGCCAGACCGCACCGGCAAAGGGGCCATGCTCGCGGCTCGCTCCCTCGCGCCATGCCCAGAGCGAATCCCCGCTGGCCGGAAGCGCCGCTGCCCCGGCATCCAGTCCCGTCACCAAGACATCGCCGATCGCGGCCAAGGTCCGCTGCACCGGCACGCCAACTACGCCAACAGTTCCTCCATCCAACGGCGCGACGCTTCGCGCTGGCGCATGGATGCCCTGCGGTGCTGATGAGTCGATGGGGCGCAGGAAGTCGGACTGCTCCAGCGAGATGCGCCCGCGGCGCCAGGCGGCAATGTCCGCTGGCAGCGGAAAGTCGGCCGGATCGGAGGAAGCGACTTCGGGTGGTATGGATAACGAGTTGCTTGATTGGAAGGAAGCGGCAACCGCCGTGGGCGGAGGACTGGTGCGCCATGCGAGAGCATCCCCACCCAGAGCATCCACGTGCACGACCCCGCCGAACGACAAGGTATCCTTCAGCAGAATTTCCCGCTCTCCATCCGCTTCGATGCGCCAAGTTACTTCCTCTGCCGACGAGCCGACAAACGCTGAATGACGCACCACAATGGGTGCGTCCTGCCCGTCCATTGCCTTCAGGAATATCGCGCTTCCATCGGACACCGTCACGACATGACTCACCGGACCGACTCCACCAGTCACATCAATAAAGACGGATTGGCTATTCAGGAGGAAGTCCGAGTGCGCCATGGCCTCTATGGACGTTCCCGAGCTGCCACCGTCGTCTACTTGAATGACCGAACTGGAGGTGCCCAGTCCATTGTTCCAGAACAAGTTTCTGTTCAGCGAATCACCCACGAAAGACAATCGATTGTGGAATGCCGAGTTGACAATGGAGATCACGGGATTCGCGCCAGAGTTTGTGACGACAAACCCTGGTCCAAACCGGACATCGCTGTTGTCGCCGAACCACGTGACCGCTGATAGTGATGTCCCACTGATCACGACATTGCGGAAGTCAAACCGCGTTCGCGCCTGCGTTGGCGTGCTGGCCTTGCTGCCCGTGTGAAGGCCGCGGAACCAACGCGTGGCGTCCGCAGGCAACGGTCGGAATGGATTGGCTGGCGTGCCGTCAGGCAGGGAAGCCGTGATGATGATGTTTTCCAGCAGGATCTCCCCCGCCGTCTCGGGGTGGGAACCGAGTGCCGCCGAAAAGGGGCCTCGCGCCACCTGCGTCACGGCTCCCGGGCCTTGCCATTGGGGGATCATGATGAAATTGCGCAAGACGACGCGCGCATCCCAACCTTGGGCGGCCGATCGTTGGATGCGAAAGACCACATTTTCCGTGTTCGGAGTCCCATTGAACAGGACATTCTCGCCGCATACCAATGTGCACCATACGCCGTCGCGGTCACCATCGCCGTCGATGATCAAGTCGTCGTCACCGCTCCATCGCACGCCGCCCTCGTCCACATCGGCGGCGATCTCCAAGCGATTCGTCATCACCAGAATCCGCTTTGTCTCGCCGGGTTGGCCATTTGTTGTCAGATGGAGAGCCGCTTGGTTGAGCGACGCGAACACGACTTCGCCATCCGCGTTCATCGGATCGACATAGACTGTCTGTGCCATGGCATACGTGCCCATGGCCAGTGGAAGGACGACGAGGAGAAGGCCAGATGCGACGGAAGATCTCATCACGTCACCTCAGGATCGGAACGATACGCGTGTGTGTGCGCGATTCGTCCTGCGGATCAGCATTGAGCCAGACGAGCGGCACGCGCTGGCTTGATGGACGCGTCGGCAGAATCGCCAGCCAATCGCCCCAAGATGCCGTCGCTTCCGGCGAAGTGCCGGCACCTTCAAACGAATCCAGCGGATCCGATTCGCTATTGAACGTCACCTTGCCGCTGGCGATGCGCCTGATGGCCTGCGAGTGCGACGGAATGTCACGACTGCCCCACGCCTCCGCATCGCCCAGGTAATGGATCGTCACAATCCCGGAGTTGCTTGCGGAAACCGCGATGCCGGATTGCGACGGACGCGCCGGATCAAACGCACCCGAGGCGATGGAGGCCCAAGCCGGCGAAGCACCGCCGGGGGCAATCTCGCCAATCGGATCCGCGGAACCGCGCCGGAAGAAGCGGACGGAGAAGACACCGGGTGTGAACTCCGCCAACAAGGCCACTTCATCGCCATTCACCGCATTGCCATCAAAGTCCCCCGCAACCACACCGCGCAGGTTGGGGGCGAAAACGGTCAGCTCATCGCGCCAGGCAGGGTTCGTCGGCTTCAGGAAGACGATCGACACATCACTGCCGCCGGCCGCACGGGCAGCAGCGATCTCCTGATATCCATCACCGCCGGTCAGGAACTCGCCCGTTGTCAGTGCGCTCCACATTGCCGTGTTGCTTTCCTCCAACGTCACCGCCGGATCGCGCCAACCCTTGCGGAAGACATAAACCGGACGCCGGCCCGCGCTGTTCACCTGTGAGGACACGGCAATGATCTCGTCGTTCAGGTCTTCGAGAATGTGGCCAGTATCCGGCAGCATGTTCCCCGCGGCCAAGCTCGACCAAGGGATCGTGGACCGGCCGCAACGATCAATCTCCAAGCCCGTGCTGTCGTAGAGGATGATCGAGTAATAGACCGTGGAATCGATCTGCGAGTTGGGGCTGCCATGGGAGACGGCGAACTCGCTGCCGGACAGATGCCGCGCGAAATCCCCCACCGCAAGTGCAACGGGTGTGCCACCGTTGCCGGTGTACTGCCCCGGATTGTCATCACGCAGCAGGGAATCCCCCACCACAAGCGTTGCCGTACCGGGCGAGCCAATCGACGGCGGATTCTCACCGGTCCGTACAAAGAACAGCTTGTCCGACTTCGGGATGAAACGCTCCTGCCGGTTCTGGTAATGCAGGTACTGGGCAAAGCCCGTGAAGTCCGATGGTACGCCCCACAGCCACACCTGCGTGCCAGGCTGGTTGTGCAGCAGATTGCCGGCGTTCTTGTAGAACACGGCGTGCAGGACGATCTCCCGCTGAACGTTCTCAAAGACGTTTCCGCCAACCTCGTTGTTGTCGCTGTTGATCTTGATTCCGACCACGCTGTCGCGGATTGTGTTGTTCAGTATCAGGTTGTTGTCCGCGTAGCTGCGGGCCTCCATCGAACGGTCATTCGCATTGATCAGTCCGGAGCGAATCCCGACCTCGATGGCGATGTTGCGTCCTTCGATGACGTTGTCGCGGATGATGTGGTCGCGAGCGGCCCATTCACGGATATCGTCGGCCTCGCCGCGATTACGATACAGCGTCACCGAGAAGTGGGAATCCTTGGGCGTGGCCGACGGGGGCAGGAACGTGTTACCTTCCAGCAGATACCCATGGCACGCGTCCAGGACGGCGTCCGCATAGGAGAAGCCGCCGTTGAGGTTGTTGTCGCGAAAGCGATTCCCGCGGAAGATCCAGCGTGTGGAGTTATACTCGCCATAGAATCCGCCCTGGAAATTCTCGCGGATGTCACAGTCCTCCACCGTGACATCGGTCCCACGGGGAAAGATTCCCCAAGCATTGGTGCGCAGGTCACATGCCGAGACATGAACTGCGCGCCGGTGGGAGTGACCGAAGTCGAGCGCGTGGTTGAAGCCGCGGATGGTCAGGTTGCGAATCTGACTGGGCGATTGGCCATCTTCCAGCGGCGCGACCTGATCGAAGTAGAAGGCGCTCGGATTGCCAATCTCAGCGCCAAGATCGGTCGCGGTAGCATGGAATTGGGCCACAGTCTGGCTGCGGAGAAATGCAGATCGCGCATCGATGACAAGGCCATTGCCATCGATGTCGAAGCCATCCGACATCGTGATGGTAAACAAGCGCGGCGGATTGCCCGGCAGGCCTGAGAGGTCGACGTCCCATGGCGTGGCCCGCTTGGCAAAGCGGACCGAGGTGTCGATGTCAAACGTGCGGGTGATCTTGCCGTCGGTGTACCAATCGGCCCACCGCACCTGATTCCATGGGTCAAAGTCCCCCTGCCGGTCGGCGAGTACACTCTTCACCGTGCGTGCAGGCGTATCGAGCCACGGTTCGGTCTCCACGCGGTAGTAGCGCTCGGTCACGTTGGCCGGATCGAGCGATTCCTCCCACTGGGCCATCATCGTGGCATCGTCGATCGTGACGGAGCCAACGCGCTGCCATGATCCATTCGGATTGTGGACGGGGTTGTCGCTCGTTGCGAGGATGTGATGAACCAGGTTATCCTTGGCAGCAATGTGCAGGCGCACTATACCGTCCGCAGGCTGCGATTCGATAGACAGGCTTGGCTCCGCATGCAACGCACGCCGTGCAGTGGGTGTGCGGTCGAGGGTTCCCTCCACTGTATTGCCGGGAAGCAGGGAGACCTCATCCAAGGCGCCCTCGAAGGCGCCGGCCGCGCCATCGGCCGTTCCAATCCACAGAGTATCGAAGCCGGTGACCGGATCGATCACGATGTTGGAGAACGCAGCTTCTTCTTCGCCGTTGAGCAGGATGCGTCCGGTCGTTCGGGTGACTTCCATGCGAACATGATACCACTGTCCCGCTTGCAGTGGAGTCACGCCATGGATGGTCGCATAACCCAATGGGCCGGAGCGTCGCAACGTAGCGCCGAGGACGGTCTGTCCATCGACATGCGTGACGAAGAGTGTGCTCTTCATCTCGCCCGACCGATCGATGCGAACTAGCCCGCGACGCGCGGCCACCGGATCGTCGCCGACGGGTGGGTTGTCGATACGAAAGAATGCCTCGGCCGTGTATTGATCCGTAAACCCCGGCGCTCCTCCTGTTGTTGCTCGCGCGTGCGACCCGCTGTCGATGCCCAGGTACAGCGCGCGCTCATCCCAGATCTCGCCGTTGGCATTGCTGTCAAAGGGGGACAGTGTGATGAGCGCATTGCCTTGCAGTGTCAGGGTCCCGCTACCCGACAAGGAATTGGCGCCACGGGGAAAGCGATCAAACCCATAGTGAAAGCCCTGGGCGAGGAGCGGAGATGCCGAGAGCACAAGAAGGATCAGGAGGGATGCGAGACGCATCAATAGATCCTCCAGGTGTCGGAGGATTCCTGCGCCGGTCGCACAACGACCAGGGCGGAAGGCACCGCTGGTATCAGTTCAATCTGCGATGGTGAAAGCACCGATACACCGCCATTCGAATTGGCGATGGTGAAATAGAGTCCCTGCTGCGCCGTTGTTGTTGCATGCCGTATTGCCCATCGGCCGTTGTCGTTCATCTCGGCGATGGCGATGATTTCATCGAGAGCGGGATCCATGGTGCCTTCTGCTCTCTGAAGGCGGACGATCGCACCGTGATGCGCCACACCGATGCCATACAGAACTGCTTCCGGATCGGGGACGGCTGCATTTTCTCCGCGATGGGATGTCCACGCAGACCGACCCAGCAAGGTCACTGCGCAAACGATCAGCAGGGCCACGATGGGGAGGGCGCGCTTCATTTATCCGGCTCCGGCACGATGTGCCGCTTGAAGAACTCCAACGTCTCCCGTGACTCCCGCATCAAGCCCTCGCGCTGCGTGGGCACTGTGGGGTCATTGGGTGGCGCCGGCCGGAAGCTGTGCTCCATCTGCGGGATCAGCCGCAGCTCGACCTTTGCTTCATTCCGCCATGCCTCTTGTGCGAAAACCAATGATTGCGAGTACGGAATGACCGAGTCGCGCACACCATGGATCAGGAGCATCGGCGGATCGGACGCATCCACGTGATTGATGGGACTTGCAAGCTCCCACAGGGCGACGTCCTGGTCGCGGGGAACCGGCATGACCGGCCATGTCGGTGAAGTCCCCCAGCCGCTCCATTCGATGCCAGGTCTCGGCACAAAGGTGTAGGCACCGTACCAGGCCACAACAGCGCGACTCGTTGGACGGGACGTGTCGATGTTCGGAAACAGTTCCGGAGACATGGTTGCGAGAGCGACGCTGAGATACGCACCCGCCGAATCACCGGTGATGACGACATTCGAAGGATCGAGGTCATGCTCCTCCGCGTTCGCACCAATCCAGCGCAGCGCGGCATCGGCGTCCTCGATCATCGCGGGCCATGTGTATTCCGGCGACATGCGATAGTTGGCGGTGACGATGGTGAAGCCTTCGCGCGCCCACATTGCCAGCACGTCGCGATGCCACGACTTGTCCCCGCCGGAAAGACCACCGCCGTGGAACTTGAGGATCACCGGCGCGGAGCCCTCGCGTTCCGCCAACTGAAGAACATCCAGCCGGCAGAACTCTTCATCCGCATCGGAGTAGATTATGTCGCGCGCAATGGTCAGGTCAGCGGGAAGCTCATCGTACAGTTGCTGGCTGACGGCGCGGGCGGCCACTTGCCGCTCGGTTGGCTGCACCCCGGTTGCGTGATCGCCCGTCGGGAGTGTCGCTGCGGGAGATGCAGCCGCCACTTGTCCTGCGAGAAGCGCGACAAGTAGTGCTGCAATATTTAAGTGGCTCACCCTCATGGCCTGCTCGACATGCCCAACGTGGCTGTCAGGGGAATCGCGTTCTCAATGTACGCCCGATGAAAGTAGAAGATCTGCCCCGATTCGGTTCCCATGAACAGATCATGCCATCCATCGCCGTCCCAGTCATGGATGTACGGCGCTGCATTGTGGTTTGCAAGCCGCTCCCGCACGAGATCACCCTGATCGACAAAAACAGGGTTGTCATTGTCAGTGGTGTTCAGGAACAGGCGGCCATTCATGCCATCCAGAACCAGATCGATCAACCCATCGCGGTTCCAATCGACCAGGTTGATCACCGTGCGCCCGGTGCGGCCGTCGCGTGCGTTTGGCGGGCGATTCCACGTCATGGCCTGGGCGTGCGGCCCTTCGATGGTGAAGGGATACTCCGCCGGCAATAGAACCACCTCGCCACCATCACTTCGCGTGCGGCGATAGAGCGCCAAGTCTCCCTTGTGGTCCAGGGTCACATAATCCATCAGGCCATCACGATCCCAATCGATGGCCACGGGACGCGTGCGCCACACGGTGATGAGCTCATTTCCGCGCGGGGTGAACGTGATCCATTCCGGCCGTGCGGGGTCCTGATCGCCCCACGCCACATCAATCAAGCGGCCGCGCAGCAACTGCGGATTGCCGGGCGTTCCCACGTTGCGGAACAGCGTGTGATTTCCCCAGATGCCGCTGATGATCAAATCGCGGCGTCCATCGCCATCCCAGTCGACGACCTCGGGATTGGTATATCCCCAGCCGGTTTCCTCCGGGCCCTGCACGGACCCTTCCGGGCCCGCGCGCATCTCGATGACCGCGTTGCTGGCCTGCATGTTCTGCTGCACGGCCCATAGCGGTCGCTGTTGTGTGCCACGGTTTTCGTAATAAGCGATGAACTCGTTGGAGTTGCCGATGATCATGTCATCGTCACCGTCGTCATCCCAATCGGTCAACACCGGCACCGCGATCGTTCCGGCATCCACGGGGGCCCACATCTGCTGCAGGAAGACTGTCTGAAGCAACTGCGGCGGGCGACCGGGGCCGGCGATATTCTCCAGCATTCCCAGCCAGCCATCTTCCGACCCCCATAGCAGATCCAGGTCACCATCGCTGTCCCAGTCGACAACCTTCATGTCAAAGAGCTGATTCGCCAGGAAGATCGCGTGATCGTCAAAAGTGCGGATCTCCTGCGCGGCGCCAAAGCGGGGCTCATCGCTTGTCCCGATGTTGCGGTGCCATTCGATGCGCTGCTGCCATTGCGCGGAGACGAGATCAACCAGACCGTCTCCATCCCAATCGACGGGCTGAAAGAGATAGCCCATCGTCTCGCCTTTGATCGGCAATGCAATCGGCGTGGTCATGTCAAACACGGGTCGGCCCGTCTCGCCCACGTTCAGATAGACAGTTTTCTCCGCCCATATATCGGGAAGGCCGTCACCATTCCAATCATGGAGCCTTGTGCGTCCAAAGGTTCGGGCCGGATGTTCGCCGCGATATTCGACCGCATGAATCGCGGTGATGACCGGGACACCGCCGCGCATTTCGAACTCGGCCCACTCATGATTGGAGCGGCCGATCAATGCCAGATCCAACCGGCCATCACCGTTGAGGTCGATCAACTGCGGAACCACCTGCCCCTCAAGATAACCCGTGGGCGTGTTTCCCCGCATGATCAGGGCGGGCTGCGCGTAGATATCCGACGTGTTGCCGGCTGAGCCAAGGTTCTCGAAGTAGTAGTGCCCGTTCATCAAGTGATAGCACGAGCGCGTCTGAAAGCCGCTGGCCATCCAGATGTCCATAGCGCCGTCGCCATTGAGGTCGACGACATCGAAGTTCCCCCACGCGCCGACAGCGAGCCGCCCGGGAGTCGTCCAGGTTCCCGTGCGCAGCCGGTCGCCGTTGCCGACCATCGGGATCTCATCGGGGAACGGCGCGACACCCCGTGCGTCGGGATCAAAGTAAAGCGAGTACACCGCCGACTCGCGTCCCTCATGCATCCATCGAACAACACCGCGGGAGGAAGTAAGGAGCTCCTCCGACGGTTGGAACGGCATGTAGTAGCGCTCGTCTCCGGAAAGCTGCTCGTTCCATGCGATTGGCTTGCCGGTCTTCGGATCCGACTTGACCAGCCGCAATCCACCGATGGCTTCGCGCCGCTGCGAGAATGTCAACTGCGACCACTTTTGGCCCAGCTCCACATCAAAGCGGATTGGGAACCGCTCGAACCGCTCGTCGCCCTCGCCAACGACAAAATCGATTCGATGCGGAGCCGGGCCAATCCATTGCGGCATGACAGCGGGTGGTTCCGCCGCTGCCACTGCCGGTGTCGGCGGAAGTTCACCCACAATGGGTGACGCCATCCAGCGGCCAAACACCTGAAAATCGTCCAACGTTCCGTCAAAGTGCTCCATGCGCGCATGGGCGGATTGACTGGTGTTGGTGCCGAGGAACAGGTCATAGAACATGTGCTCGGGGAGATCCGGCAACTTTGCGTCATTCACAATCACCGGATCACCGTCATTCACGGAAAGCGCCAATCGACCGGGCTGTTGCCAGCTCACCGTCACGCGCGACCATTCGCCCTCGCGCCACTCAACCGGCAACCGCAGCGTCGTCTGCTCGCCGGGTTTGTTCCCTGTAAGCAGTTCGAGGTTGGAGCCCTTCTCTCCATTGCGCAGCCGCAATTCGAAGACAGGCCCCGTACGAATGCGCATGCCAAAGAGGCACTGCAATGCCTCGGCATTATCGGGCCTGAATGCAGGGGGCGTGAAGTGCGGCTTCACCAGGAACGTGATGGTCCCTTCGCGGAGCGACAGATTGCTGGGCAGGTCGTACCGGATCCACTCGTTGCGCGGAACAATGAGTCCGCCGCCATTATGCCCTGCCGCCGGTGCAAGACGGTCGGAATGCGTGGAAACCGGATTGCCGCGGGCAAAGTCCGCGTCAAATCCATCGTCGAAGCGCGCCGCGAATAGCAGATCATCGGAGGATCGCGCGGGACTGCCCGCCATGATGAAACTGGCGACAATTGCCAACGCATGGCATCCCGCGATTCCTGCTGGGCGGCTCCGCTTCATTCTCTTATCCTTCCTCGGGGCTTACATTCGGCAACACTGTGGTCGAAGTGGCAGGCTCGACGGCATCCTCATGGAATGTTGATGTCCACACCGTCAGGCGATGCAGGTCGCGATGCTCCCTCGGCGAGCAATAGCTGATGGCCATGGCGATTTCTTT
>CAZVAQ010000034.1:1957-28950 GCA_964625145.1 uncultured Candidatus Sumerlaeota bacterium | reverse complement strand
ACCCTGTCCACTTTAGTCCACTGTGTCCACTGTCTACTCACTCACCCAATTGCCGTCTGTGCGCTCCCCAATCTCAAAGCCACAATCCCCTCCAGCAGATCCGCCTCCAGCTTCGCCGCCGTCGCGCTCCATGTCCGCCGCCGCGCCAGCCGCACACGCTCGGCCTCCCGCGCCGGCGAATTGTTGTCCACCGCATGACGAATGGCTTTCGGAAACTGCTCCGGCGAATCCACCAACGTGATGGCCCCCGGCTGCAGGCTCTCCGACGCAATGCGGCATACCTCCGGCAGCCGCACCGACACAATCGGCCGGCCCGTCGCCAGGTACTCCGCCAACTTCTCCGGCAGCATCGCGTCCGTGAACGGCGTGCGCTTGTGCACGATGATCAGCACATCCGCCAGCGCGTACAAATGCGGATAGGCACGCAGCGGGGTATCCCCGAAGAACTTCACGCGCGGGCTGTTCTCGAAGTCCCGCTTGAAGTCCGCGTCAAAGTCCTCGCCCATCAACCCAAGCAACGCCACCGCGCCATTGTCCATGCTGTTCGCCATCGCGCGCAGGTACTCGGTGTCGAGCCGGTGATCCACCACTCCGCCATACGCGATGCGCGGCCGCTGGAGTTGCTCCAGTCGCGCGATTTGCTCCAACGTGCGCCGGTCCGGCGTGTTTGGGTTCTGCGAGTTCGGAATGCGCGCCAGGAAAAACTCGTCGCTAACGGCATTCTCCAGCAGGATCGTGCGCTTGTTGAACTCCCGCCGCCGGTCCAATTGCGGTTTGGAACTGCAAAACACCAGGTGACAGTTCCGCAGCAGTTCCTTCTCCCAATCCCACAGCAGCTTCGACTGCGCCGGATTGTAGATCGGGCTCAGCGGCAGGTCGTCATAGACATGGGCTATGCGCAATGCCCCGCTGTTGCGCCAATCCTCCATCAGCTTGTTGTGCCATGGCGCGCCGAACCAGATTACATCCGGCTTCAGCTTCAACGCGGCCAACGCATTGCGCGCCACCCGCGTCATCTCCCCTGACGTCAGGCTGCGCCACTTCTCGCCCAGCCAGGAGTTCGACACCATGCGCACGGCAAACGGCACCACTCGTGCCGGCCGCACGACATGGAACTCCCGGTCCGGCGCCGTCCACATCTTTTCTTCCTGCATCCGGAATGCAATCGGGGGTTCCACATAAATCACACGCCAGCCCCGCGCGGCCAGCGACCACAGGTGATAACGCGGGGATCCCGCCACCTCAGGCCAGAGCCACTTGCCAGCCCCAAACGCCAAAATGGTGGGGCGAGTTGCCTCGGATTGTCCGCTCACTTTGTAAATATCCGGAATTTCCGGTCTCGGTCCTACAATTAACACTTCTGCCAGCCACCCCCCGCCCGACGCAAGCCCGATACCCCCAGATTATCGCCTAAACTCCAGCACGCCCCCCCAAAAAAGGCACATGGCCATCTTGGCCCTGACGCTGTTACCCCTCCATTCCCCCCCTGCTTGTGCCTTGTGTGCCTTTTCGCGGCCGATCCGCCTCACTCTTACCCCCCGAAGCGCCCGTATCCCGAAGCCCCGGCCCCGGGCCATCCGTTCCATTTCACTCTACACCCTTCACCCTTCTTTCCGCCACTCCGCTCCATTCATCCACCGTGCTGCTTTTCAAAGTCCTTATACAACAATGACGGCTGGATACCCGTGTTGTTCTGGTACTTCCCGCTCTTGTAAGGGACAAAATCCCCCTGAATCGAGTGGTAGAAAATCTGGCAGATCGGCACCCCCGCATAGATCCGAACCGGCTGGATCGCCGAAATCTCCAACGTCCAGAACCCCGAAAAACCCACATCTCCAAACCCAGCCGTCACATGGACAAACAGGCCCAGTCGCCCTACCGACGACCGGCCCTCCAGCATGGGGATCAACCCCTCAGTCCGCGTGTGCTCCAGCGTCCGCCCCAGGTACAGCCGCCCCGGCTGGATCACATACCCCTCATCCGGGATCGCTTCCAGATGCGCAGGGTTCGGCCGCCGCATGTCCAGGTCATGGTTGTCGTAAACCATCAACTCGTTGTGCAGGCGCAGGTTGTAGCTGTTGGGATTCAGCAACGATTCGTCATAGGGCTCGATGAAGATCTTCTCGCCCAGCAGTCGCTTGATCTCGAGACCGGAAAGTACCATGGTCCAGCAATCCTGTTCGTGAAGATGATGATCAACTCGGCAAGTCGATCAGCTCGCGCTCGCGCCGTTCAAACCGCAACACCTTCGTCACGCCCACTTCCCGCAGTGTCGCGTACACATCCTCCCGATGACGCCCCACATGCGTCGGATGGTGCGAATCCGAACCGATCGTCACCGGCACACTCGCAGCCACCACCGCGCGCAACACATCCTTCGATGGGAAGAAGTGCCCGTTCGCGTGATCGCGCCCACTGGCGTTTATCTCTATGGCGACACCACTTTCCACCAAATCCGGCAGGATGCGCTCCACATGCGCCAACACGCCCGAAGGCGGCAATTTGCGGCTGCGCACCGGAACATCCAGATGGGCCAGGATGTCGCACATCCCGCTTCGTGCCAGCTTGGCCACTTCATCGAAGTACGCCGTGTAGTACGCGTCCAGATTCTTCGCCTCAAACCACCACGCGTTTGTCCAGTTCCCCGTCTCGGGATTCACCAGATGGTGGACACTCCCCAGGACGAAATCAAACGGATAGGACTTCAGGAATGCCATCGCATCGTCCAACCGCGCGGGATTCCAATCCGCCTCGATCCCAACACGCAGCGTGAAATCCGAACCCGGCTTGTTCCACCGCGCCCGTGCCTCGTCCATCCACGCCAAATAGCGACCCATCTCGTAATCGCTCGGGAACAGGCACCGGCGGTCGACGGGCACCATCCAATGGGAGTGCTCCGCAAAGCCGAACTCGCGCAGACCAATCTCCCGGGCACGGGCAATGTATTCGTCCACCGTCCCCCAGGCGTGATGACAGAGGACTGTGTGGCTATGATAATCAACGGGCATGGAGGCAGGCAATCGCGTCATTTGGAATGGCGAACAGGCAATCCGACCAGCCGCCCCGGCGGCAAGGGGCATTGGCAAAGCATCATCTTATTGGGCGATCCCATCAAGCAGACTGCCGAATACTACCCAAAAGCCCTTGACGCGTCCCGCGGCTCCCCCCTTTCCTGTCGCCCCTGTCGCGGGACGTACCAGCCGCCTGCGATTCTTCACCCGATCTTGTGGGGCGTTAGCTCAGCTGGTAGAGCGTCGCGCTGGCAGTGCGAAGGTCACCGGTTCGACCCCGGTACGCTCCACCACCCTCACTTCCCCTCCTCGGCCATGTGTTCCGCCCGCCTAACCTTCAGGCGGAAAATCGTGCATGCGGTCGCCGCCAACAGCACCGCCAGAACAATGCGCTCTGCTGACGGATTCGATGGATTGTCCAACCGCGTCGCCGCAGCTCCCAGAATCGCAAACGTGATCAGGAATGGCTCCACTACATTCATCGTCTCCGCCCAATTTCCCCCCACCGCGCGATGCAGCCGACTGACCAAGCCATCACTCTGCGAACCGAACAGCGGCCTGCCATGGAACACCCGCCCGATCATTGTCCGCCCAAAGTCATAAATGGGCAGGCTGAGCACCAGGCCAGCCGTCAGCAGGTTGTTATGGTAGGTGCGCTCACCAGTGTATCGCAGGTCATCGGCCACCAGCAGCAGCAGCGCCCCACCCAAGGCGCCACCCAGCGCAAAGCTGCCGCTATTTCCAAGCCGGATGGATGGCTCACGCAAAGGCGAGTTGATCCGGACCAGAGCGACGGAAACCCCCAGCAGCCCGGCAGCCAACAAGGCCAACTCGAATCGCCAAGGCGCATTGATCGTGCAGAATAGTAGAGCCAGCGCCGTCCAGTTGGTCAACCGGCCCGTCAAGCCATCCAGCACATCCACAAAGTTCACCGCCAGCATGACCACTAACAGCCAGGCCGCCGCCAGCACCACCCCTACAACCCGCGGTGGGTCCAGCGGCCCAAGGCGGGGGAGGGCGATCTGCCGCAGGTGCAGATCCATCAAGGCAGCCCCCACCGCCAAGACCGCCAACAGCCCTACGCTGACCGCCCGGGGAATACCCCCCCGGTCATCCAGCCAGCCAATCACAAAGCCGCCAATCAACAGCATCCCAAACCCGGCTAGGCGGAGGGGAGGTATGGCATCGCTCGACAGACCGGCCAAGGAGTGGAGTCGCTCGGAAAAGAAGTGAATGGCCAGACCCGTGGCCAACAGGGCGACAACCAGACCGATCCCCCCCGTTCGATGCCGCTTCGTCCCGCCAGATTCTCCTCCCCCCGGCTGCACCAAGAGGACAGAGACATGGGCGAGTCCCCAGGCGATGGCCGCCAAGGCCAGAAGCATCAACAGTTGCGAAAGGATGGGGGACACGGGGTTGGACCTTTCGGAGTCAGGATGAGTGATCTTGAGTGCCCAGTCGGCGCGCGGTTAGCAGTTGCACCCGTAGGAAGCGTGGGCTTGCCTTCCGAAGTGGAATTGAGCGCGGCAGGACGCAGAGAATGCCCCCGGACGCTGGAGCGGCACACCCCGTCAACTCACGGGGCCAAACCTTGAAGACTCAGGGCTAGAGGTGTAATGGCGGAGATCATTGTCAAACTCGGGGATCAAGTGGTCCAGACCTACCCCCTGACCACGGAGACGGTCACCATCGGCCGGGCCCGCGACAATCAGATCGTGGTGGAGAACCTCTCGGTCTCGCGCAACCACGCGCGCATCCGTCGCGAGCAGGGCAAGTTTGTCCTCACCGACCTCAACTCAGCCAACGGCAGCTTCCTCAACGGTGTGAAGGTCAGCACGGCCGAGCTGAAAGATAACGACATCATTTCCATCGGCAAGCACAAGCTGCACTTTCACATGAGTGCCGATGAGTTGTCGCCATTCGCCGGTGAAGTCAGCCCGGTCGAAGTGCCGGAGCCCTTGCCGTCCGCCCGCGTCGCCAAGGACATCTCTTCCGCGGATCTTGTGGCCCGGGGCGCTGGCGGAGCCGCTTTCGACGATTGGGGATACTTGCTGGTCACGCGCGGCAAACAGGCCAATGTCCTGTTCCGCCTTCAGGCAGAAGAAACCACCGTCGGCCGCGCCAACGAAAACGACATCCGCCTTCACGATTGGTTCGTCTCCAAGCGCCATGCGGTGATCATTCGCGACGCGGATGGGTTCTTCGTTCGGGATCTCGGTTCATGGCGCGGAATCACACTAAATGGTGCGCCCATCCGCGAGTCCCGCATCAAGCACGGTGATGAGCTGGTCTTCGGCACGACCGTGGTGCGCTTTCATGTGGGACCGGAAGACTACCGGGTCGAGGGTGCCGTGCTCAGCACCGAAGTCGCTTCCGATGTTCAGATGCCCGAGGCACCTGAAGGCTTCTCCACCGGCGAACCGGCTGATTACACAGGGCCCATGGGGGCAAAGACTGCCGCGCACCCGGAAGACACTTCCGCACACGAGTCCGACGCCAGGTCGGCAGTGGAATCCGAATCAGGATCGGAAGAGGACGAGTACGCTCCCCTGACCGATGAGGAGCTGGCCGAACTGGAGTTGGAACACGACGAGGAGATCGCCGGCCTGTCCGAGGCCGACGTTGAAGCCCACGACCGGGCCGAGTGGGAACAGCTCGAAGCCGAGCGACTCATGGCCGAGGGCGGTGGATGGCGGAAGAACGCCCTCGACACCGATGCGGAGGACGAGGCGCTCATGCCCCGGCCCGACCCGCATCACCACGGCGACGAGCATGAATCGGTGGACGTCGAGCAGGAGGACGCCGAGGAGGAAGCCAGCCTCTTTGGCGGCCCCGTCTCGGAGGTGGAGCCCGGGTCCCTGCAGCCGGCCGCAGGTGATGCCACCCCCGAAATTGCCCCTGCAAAGTCCATTGCGGCCGGGGGGCATGCCACGAATCTTCCAGAGGCCCCGCCGGGGGTGGACCCCCGGGAATTCCGCAAGTGGAGCCGCGGCCTGCGAAACAAGAGCCGCATCGTCAGGCGGGAAGCAGCGCGAAAATTGAAGGAACTCACCGGAAACGACTATGACTGGGAATCCGAACCTGAATGATGACGATGTGACCGAGCCACTCATAGACGGTCGCATTGCCATCATCTCTGACATCCACGGTAATTTTCACGCCCTTGAGGCGGTCCTCGAGGCCATCGACCGCGACCGCATCCCGCGCATCGTCTGCTGCGGCGACATCGTGGGATACGGGGCCCGCCCCAACGAGTGCGTCCAGGTCATTCGCGACCGCAACATCCCGGTCATCGCCGGCAACCACGATCACGCCTGTCTGAGCCTCACCGACATCTCAAACTTCAATGAGATCGCCAAGGCCGCCGTCCTGTGGACCCGCAACCAGCTCACACCGGAAAACATCGAGTTTCTGCGCCAGATGCCCATGTCGATTCGTGATGAATCCAACAGCATCTTCTACGTCCACGCCTCACCCAAGGACCCCAACGATTGGAACTATGTCCTGACCATGGGGGACGCGCGCACGAACTTCAACTACTTCAACGAATGGGTCTGCTTCATCGGTCACAGCCACCAGCCGTTCATCATCGAGAACGACCGGGGGAACCTTGATTGCGCAAGCCGTGGCGAGATCAAGATGCGCCGCGATCGCCGCTACCTCGTCAATGTCGGCAGCGTCGGCCAGCCGCGCGACCACAACCCCGACGCATGCTTCGCCGTGATCGATGTGACCAAGGAGTATCTGGAGATCCGCCGGTTGAAGTACGACCTCGAGGGCGCCCAGAAGGCGATCATCGAAGCGGGCCTGCCCCGGGAGCTGTCCGAGCGGCTCGCCCACGGCATGTAAGCCGGGCGTTACTCATGCAGCCCACACGCACCAACGACGCGACATGGATGCGCCACGCTATCACGCTGGCGCGCCGTGCCGTGGGTTGTACGCGTCCGAATCCCGCCGTCGGGTGCGTGATCGCGCGCGACGGCGCCGTCTTGGCAGAGGGGTTCCACCCCCGGGCCGGCGCCCCCCATGCGGAGGCCATGGCCTTGGCCAACTGTACCGTCGATCCGCGCGGCGCGACGATGTACGTCACCCTCGAACCATGTAACCACACCGGCCGCACTCCGCCCTGTTCCGAGGCAATCATCCGTGCAGGCATTGCGCGCGTTGTGATAGGCACTTGCGATCCCAACCCCACTGCCGGCGGCGGAATCGAGCGACTCCGCGCCGCGGGTATCGAAGTCACGGCCGGCGTGTTGGCTCATGAATGCCGCCTCATCGATCCCGCCTTTCACTTATTCCATCGCTTGGGCCGGCCGATGGTGACGTTGAAATGGGCCATGACCGCCGACGGATGCACGTCCTCCGCGTCTGGCGATTCAAAGTGGATTTCCGGCGAGGCCTCACGCCAATACGTCCACCAACTCCGCGCCGAGTGCGACGCCATCCTCGTCGGCGTGTCCACCGCGCTCAAGGACGACGCACGGCTCACGGTTCGCGGCGTGCCTGGTGCCGACCTCGGCCCCCCGCGCCGCCGGATGGTGCTCGACTCGGGTTTGTCCCTGCCTGCAAATCACGTGTTGCTGTCCGAACAACAAGGCATCGCCACAATTGTCTGCACGCACGCGGCTTCGAATGAAGCGGAAGACCGCTTGCGCTGCGCCGGTGCGGATGTCTGGCGCGTCGATGCGGACGCCGAAGGGCGGGTTGATCTCAATGCACTGATGGAACGCCTTAAGCAGGAGCGCGTGCAGTCATTGCTGGTGGAAGGCGGACGCCGCGTGGCCGGCGCTTTCCTTGCCGCGGGCTTGGTGGATCGCGTCGTCGCATTCGTAGCGCCGACACTACTTGGCGGGGGAGAAAACCACCTCGGCGCACTCCTGCAGTCCTCCCCGCCGCTTGCGATGACACAAGCCGTTGCACTCAAGCATGCGGAATGGCGTTTTTTCGACAATGACGCCCTCTTGGTGGGTTGGTGCACGGAAATCGCGGAAGACTGAAAGGAAGCTACCATGAGCAACTCCAAGCTGAATCGCCTTCGCGAACTCCTCGCGGAGGTGAACGACGTCGGCAAGGCCATGGCCGTGCTCAATTGGGACCAGCAATGCTGGATGCCCTCCGGCGGCGCGCGCGCCCGTGGCGAGCAACTGGCCACGCTCGCCGGCCTTGTGCATCGGCTGTTCACCACCGAGGAAATGGGCGGCTTGCTCAACGATCTGCTCGCGTCGAACCTGACCGGCGATGAGAAGCGCCTGGTGGAGGAGACGAAGTACGACTACGACCGCTCGCGCTGCCTGCCGGAAAGCTTCGTCAAGGAGTTCACCGAGGCCCGCTCCGCCGGTTTCGACGCGTGGCGCCATGCGCGCGCGGCCAATGACTTCCCCGCCTTCCGCCCCGCGCTGGAGCGCATCTTGGAGCTGACACGCCAGAAGGCGGAATACTGCGGTTACGAAGGCTCGCCTTACAATGCCTTGCTCGAAGACTACGAGCGCGGCGTTTCCAGCGATCATGTTCGCGCAGTGTTCAAGCCCCTGGCCCAGCGCCAGAAGGATCTCGTGGCCCGCATCATGGCCTCGCCCAATGCGCCCGATGTCTCGTGGGTGCATCGCAACTGGGTTGCGGAGGGTTGCAGCAACTTCGGCCGGAAGGTGTTGGAGGCCATCGGCTACGATTTCAACCGCGGCCGCCGCGATCCCGCGCCGCATCCCTTTTGCACGGACTTCGACATCGATGACGTGCGCATCACCACGCGACATTGCGAAGACCTGCTCTTCTCCTCGGTCATGGCGGAGCTGCACGAGGCCGGGCACGCGCTGTTCGAGATGGGCCTGCCGCGCGAATGGCGCCGCACCACCCTGTGCTCCGCGCCGGGCCTGGGAATCCACGAATCGCAATCGCGCCTGTGGGAGAACATCGTCGGGCGCAGCCGTCCGTTCTGGCGTCACTTCTTCCCAATGCTGCGCGCCGAGTTCCCCACGGAGATGGCACACCTGACCGCGGAGGACGCCTACGCCGCCGCAAACGAGGTTCGCCCGTCGCTCATCCGTGTGGAAGCGGACGAAGTGACCTACAACCTGCACGTGGTCATTCGCTTTGAATTGGAGACGGCCTTGATCGAAGGCAATCTCTCTGTGGCCGATCTCCCTGCCGCGTGGAACGAGAAGTACCGTGACTACCTCGGCATCGACGTGCCCAGCGACGCCGACGGCTGCATGCAGGACGTCCATTGGTCGGAGGGCCTGATCGGCTACTTCCCGACCTACGCGCTGGGAAACCTCTACTCCGCGCAATTGTGGGAGAAGCTGGAGGCGGACACGCCGGACGTGTGGCAGCGCGTGGAGTCGGGCGACTTCAGCCCGATCCTGTCATGGCTGCGCGAGCACGTTCATCGCGTCGGCCGCCGCCGCCTCGGCCCGCAAATCGTCGAGGACGCCACCGGCCGCGCTCCCGAAGCGGAACCGTATCTGCGCTATCTTGAGAAGAAGTATGGGGAACTGTACGGCCTGTAATGGCGGAGCATCCTGCGGTGCGCTTGTGACATTCGCAGGCACCAGCGCGAAGCACTGCACCAAACACGCCGGATCAAATACTCGAGGCGATTTCCTTCACCACTTCCTCGGCGCGCGTGCGCCAGCGGACTTGGTCCTCCGGCATGTCGGGGTTGGGCGTGGTTGAATCCGCAAGCCGGTCCTCAATGACATCCCGCGCGCGACGCAGCAGCAGACGGTCTGCGCGACGCAAGTCCCGCAGGCGTTGGTTCTCCATCTGGTAAACGCGCGTGCGGTCCATGCTCTTGAGCACAAGGTATTGAATTACGACGACGATCAGGACGATGCCAGCCTCGCGGCTGTAGAGCAACCCGGTCAGGTCGCGCAGGCCAACAAGCACCAGCAGCAGGATGATGGTGAAGACGGCGACGAGGAAGAACAAGTCGCCGGAGTTGGGAGCCTTGCGGCGGCGGCGGGGGCGCCGCTCGCCGCTGGGCTCGCGTTTGGTGCTCGGGGCGGGAGCCGTGCTTTCCGCCTCCTCCTCCACGTCAGAGGGGAACGGTGTGCGATCGTCCTGTTCGGCCTGCGTGGACACGTTGCGCCGCCCCCATCGTGGGTATTCAGGAAACCGCCGGTGACTCGGCGATGGCCTCAATGGCCAGCACCTCGTACTCCTCGTTGCGGCCATCGGGCGTACTGACGGTGAAGACCTCGCCGATGGTGCGGTTCATGAGCTGCGAGCCGAAAGGCGTCAGGTACGAAATGATGCCCTTGTCGCCATCTGCCTCCCACATGCCGAGCAGGGCATGTTCCTGCTCCGTGCCGGTGGCGATCTGCTTCAGGCGCACGCGGGTGCCAAAGCGAACTGAATCGGTGCGCACGGTCTTGAGGTCGATGATGCGGGCACGCCCGATCAGGTCCTCGAGTTCCTTTGCCTGTTGCATCAGCAGCTTCTGGCGATCCTTTGCGGCGTGGTACTCGGCGTTTTCCTTCAGGTCGCCCAGCTCGCGCGCGATGCCGATGGCCTCGCTCGTCTTCGGGATCTCCACCTGCACCAGGTTCGACAACTCGCGGCGCTTGCGTTCCACCGCGTCCGCGGTGGCGTAGTGGAAGGAGGCCTTGCGCTTCTCCTCCTCGTCCTCCGCCCGCGTCGTCTTCTTCAGGTCGGGGTGCATGCCCGCCATGATCATCTCGATGGCCGAGCGCACCTGCACGGTCAGGCTGGGCATGTAGTTCAGCCGTGCCTGGAAGCGGCGCGCCTCGTCGGGCTTCGCCTCCTTCAGGATCGCCTTCACGTACTTGTTGTGCCCGTCCTGGATGATTGCCTTCAGGCGGGTAAGGCCGGGGACCGTGCGCCGTGCGGCCACACTGTCGCCATCAATGCGCGCTTCCTGCTCCATGCTGTCCAGGACGGTCAGCACCTGCGTCAGGATCTCAATGCGGGGCACCGACTCGGTCACGTGCGGGAACTTGCCGTCGAGGGTTGCCCTCGCCGCCCAGGCGAAGACCTCCGGATTGCGCTCCGGCCGCGCCAGGATCCGCTCGATGCATTGGTCAAACACATCTTCGTGGCCCTTCTTGTCGGCGTGGTCTTCCATCCACTTGAGCAACTTGGAATCGGCACGGAAGAAACCCTCGGCCAGCAGTTCAGCCGCCCTTTCGGGATGCGCCTCCAGCAAGTGCTCCATGCCGACGCGTTGCAGCTCGAACACCGGCAGCGAGGTGATCCACTCCACGGCGTCCAGCGGGCTCTTGCGAATCAGCTCGTCGACGTCGATCGGATTGCAGCAATCCTCTCCGAACAGGTCCTGATATTCCTGATAGAGCAGCCCGTGACCGAGCCGCTCCTGGTCGTTGGTCAGTCGGCCATCTTCGATGGGCTTGCAGAACAGCGCGTACAGCGCCGTGCGATCGTCGGCGCTGAAATCCGCATTGTCGCCATGCTTGGCGACGTCCTTTAGCACGGAGCGGCGCTCTTCGACGCTCTTCGCCTCCAGCAGGCGTACGCGGATCTCATCGACAAAGCTGCGCGGTTCGCGGCGCAGGATCATCACCAGCGAGGCGCCCGTACCCTTGATGTCGATGTACGGATCCAGGCGCGCCTCCTCGCGTGCCTTGTTCCACCAACTCTTGTATTCCTTCTCGTCCAGGAAGCGATCCATCAGGAGCCGCTTGATCTCCGCGGCCTTGGCCGTGCCGCCCATGGACTTCAGCACGAGGCGAAGCCCGCCGCAGGCGTCGGACTTCATTTCCTTCTTCAGGCCCTCGGCGTCCTTGGCGATGCGCGCCAGGATGTGATCGTTGGGGACCTTGGTGAGGAAATTCTTCAGGCCCTCCAGCGTCATGCGGTGGTTGGGCTTCTTGGGGAAATCCAGGATCGCCCAACCGGCCTGCGCGTCGAGCTGCTGCACGACGCCAAGACCCCATTGCTGGTGCTTGAAGACCTGGCCGAGGGAGGCGCCGAGCAACTCGTCAACCCGTGCGAGGGCCTTGCCCAGATCCGGCGCTTCTCCATCGAGGCCGGAGATGAGCAGGATCTCCTTAAGGCGTTCCGGGTCGCGGTCCTTGTGGAGACCTTCGACGGCGCGGATGAGCTGCGGACGAAGAAACCCAAGGGTGGGCTCGAGGTCCAACAACGCCTCGGCCACATCGATCACCGCCGCGTGGTCGCCGTTGTCATTTCGTGTTGAGAGCAGGAGGTTGTAAAACTCCTGCAATTTGCCAATTTCCTTCTTGTTCAGGAGAAAGCGGGCGACGGATTGGTGAAAGGCTGCCGAGCGGCGTTCGCCTTCAACTACCTGGAGCCACAGATCGTCGGCCTGCTCCCATTTCTTGTGACGGATGAAATCCTTCAACTGCTCGCGGAGTTCGACTTCGGCTTCCTGCAAAGGATAGGGCCTCCTGCGCGGACTGGGGGGTGGAGCGTGGGGCCGGGGGATTGGGTCGCGGTTGGGAAGACGCCCACTCTCCGGGGGGACAAGGGTAGGCGGCAGCCCCCGGCGCGCAAACAGAATCCGCGGGGTGAAGGCCAATTAGAGGGACTTGACGAATTTTTTGGGGGGAGAGGGACTCCAGAAAAAGCAAGGACGCCAGTGACGGTTGTACCCCCCGTCCCCGGCGTCCCATTTGCCCTTGGAGTCCCTGCTGTCCCTGCTCTATTCCGCCTTCCGGTACTGAACGAAGAACTCCTTCTTGTCCCACAGCATGCGGATCACGCCGGTGTTTTCCTCGCTGCCGCGTTCCACGGAAATCGTGAACTGCTCCACCTGTTCCTCCAGATCCTTGGAGGACATCGGAATCCGGGCGAGGTCCTGGCTTTCGTCGTACTGGGTGCCCCAGTGGCCGACCTGGGCGTTGATGATGAGGGTGGCGGAGCCGTCTTCCTTGGGCAGCGTCCAGATCGAATAGACGCCTGCCTCGATCCGCGTCTCGCCGATCAGGATTGGCTGCTGCGTCGTCAGCAGCGTTGCCTCGTTGGCGCCCGTGCGCCAGACGCGGTCAAAGGGGACCAAGCCTCCCCAGATCACGCGCGCCTCCCCCGTCCGCGGGTGAGTCATGTACGGGCGGCCGTAAAAGATGCTGACGCGGTTGCCGTCCACAACGGCGCTGGTGGCGCTGTGGGGGCTGACGCGCGGTTGGACTTGGGCCCAAAGCGTCGGGACAGCCAAGGCCATCAACAAAAGGGCAAGGATCGGAAGGGCGAAAGCGGGGCGGATCTTCATGGGGAAATACTCCGGTGGGAATAAGCGAGGATGGCAATGCCCTGCCGGATGTCAATGGGGGGAATTCGGCAGGCGTCAGTAGTCAGATACGCCTCACGCCAAACAAAGTGCACAATTCCTCGCACAACGCCAGCATTCGATTGTCACTACCTTGACCAACCACAAATCGGCACCGGTCGTGAAAGACCAGATGCACACTCAGGGCATTCGAAGGCGTTGGTTGAGTGCCGTCATTCTCGCTTTCGGTCAAGAGTTCACCCGCCGAAATGCTTGTGAGCCCGCCATACACCCCCAACCAAACTGCGCGCACTTCCTCGAAGGGCCTCGTTTCCTTGGACCATGGGACGAAGATCCCTATGCAGCGCCAGTTAGTAACGGTCCGGTTTTGCTCGTCGATACTGACCCGGCTGCGGATCGAGGACAGGAATGCCCCAACGCCCGCCGCGATCAGAACCCAGAGGGGCATGCCCTGTGGGAGCCTCCAAACCTCCATCCACGGAATGCTGATTTCCACCGCATGTTCGGCGTGGATCCACGGCAGCATGGCCCCCGCCACGATGGCGGAGATGACCAACCCCGGCCAGAAGGGCCCGATTGAATAAATGCGCGGCTTATTCTGATGGGGACTCGCCACAGCGTCGCCGGCGGCCATGTTCAGACCTCGTTGAGGATGCTGGATTTATGCCGCCTGCTTGCAGCCTCCGTCAATGGCCATCTGAACGGCGGGAACCTCACGGCGCCCTCAATTGTCCATCGGTGAGTCCCATCAATTCCCCAGGGAGGACCGTATACATGAAGTTCCTCATCCGTTGGCTCGGCGCGCTGTGTGCCCTGCTGGCCGTCGCCACCGCCGTCGATGCTCGAATACTGATCCCGGTGGAACCCAACAACCAACCCTTTGAACTGCGCAGCCAGACCATCAATATCCGTGTCGAAGGTCCGCAGGCTGTCACAACTCTGAAGCAGGTCTTTCATAATCCGAATCCCCGGGATCTGGAGGGGACATTCCTGCTGCCGCTTCCCAGTGATGCGCTGGTCAGCGACTTCCAGATGGTCATCAATGGTGTCGTGCAAAAGGCCGAGGCGCTCCCCAAGGACGAGGCCAAGCGCATCTACACGGAGATCGTCCGCCGCATGGTCGACCCGGGCTTGCTGGAGTACGTGGACGGCAATACATTCCGCGTCTCAGTTTATCCCATTCCCGCCAATGGGGACATGCCCATCGAGATTTCCTTCACGCAACCTCTCAAGCGCGAAGGTGGGCTCTATGCGTATGACTTCATGCTCTCCACCGCTTCGGACACGATGAAGCCGCGCGAGTCGGACTTGACCGCGACCGTGAAGTGGAACACTGCTCTCGGTTCGGTCCTGTCGCCGACGCATGGCATTGATGTGGACTTCAAGGAAGCGCGCCGCGAGGCCAGTGTGCGCCTGAAGGCGAACACCGCCCACACCGGACGGTTCCGCCTGTTGGTCGCGCCGGAGCAGGGTGGCCCGTCCATCTATCTGCTGACCAACAAGCCGCTGGAGGGCCGCGACGGCACCTTCATGATGGTTCTCGCAGCGCCGTCGGAAATCGAATCGGCCCAGACTCCGGCGAAGACGATGGTCCTGGTCATGGACGTCAGCGGCTCCATGAGCGGCGCCAAGATTGAACAGGCCCGGCAGGCTGCCCGCCAGCTCATCGCCGCGCTGCCGGAGAAGGATTCCTTCAACATCCTGACCTTCAGCACTACCGTGGAGTCGCTCTTCGACAAGCCGATGCCCGCCAGCGGCTCCAACCTGGAGGACGCGCGCCGGTTCATTGACGCCATCGTCGCCCGCGGCGGCACCGCGCTTGACGAGGCATTGACCAAGGCCGTCACCCAGCAGGTCAGCGATCAACTGACGCAGATTCTCTTCCTGACTGACGGACAGCCGACAGTGGGGGAGACGAATCCTGACCGAATCCTTGCCAACCTGCAGAAGGCCAACGGCGCTTCCTTGCGTGTCTTCACTTTCGGTGTCGGGTTTGACGTGAACACGCGCCTGCTGGATTCGGTGGCGGATTCCACCCGGGCTCTCTCGGTTTATGTCGCGCCGGAGGAGGATCTGGAAATCGCGGTGTCCACGCTTTACGATTCGGTCGCGCGACCCATGCTGACCAATATCGAGCTGGCCGTTGAGGGCGTCGCGCTAAGTGAAGTGTTCCCACGGCCGATGCCCGACCTCTTTGCAGGGCGCGACATCCGGATCCTGGGCAAGTACGCGACCGGCGGAAAAGGGAAGGTGACCGTGAGTGGCAAGCTGGCGGGCGAGGCGTGGTCCCAGACGTTTGACCTCGATTTCCCCACGCGCACAGACACCACGAACGATTCCATCGAGAGCCTCTGGGCCAGCCGCAAGGTTGGGTTCCTCCTCGACGAAATCCGCCGCAATGGCGAGACGGCGGAGCTGAAGGACGAAGTCATCGCCTTGGCCGAGAAGCATCGTCTGGTCACCCCCTACACCAGCTTCCTCGTGCGCGAGGACGAGATGAGGATCATGCAGCCAGCTTTGGCAATGACTGATGGCCGAGGGAGGCAGAGCACCGTGGCGAACTGGAGTATGATCGATACGGAAGCTGGTGCTTTCGACGCTGCACCGGGTACCACCTCTCGCGGTGATCTCTTTCGGTCTCCCGCACCGGCGGCCAGCGCGACCTCCGGCGAGTCGGCCGTCCGCTTTGCCCGTGAGATGTCAGCCCTGAAGTCCGCCGACGCCCCGGTCAGTGCGTCGGAGAAGGACATGGCCACGCGCCGGATCGGAGAGCGCCGCTTCGAGTTCCAGGAAGGCGGCTGGAAGCAGGCCGGCGAGAAGCTGGATGAATTGTCGACCATCAAGATCAAATATCTCAGTGATGCGTGGTTCGCCCTGCACGAAAAGCATGAGGAGATCCGCGACGTGCTCCAGCTTGGTGAAAAGGTGCAGTTCGAGTATCTCGGCACCCTGATCATCATCGGTGAGGACGGCGAGGAAGACCCTGCGAAACTGCCGGATCGCCTGAGGAAGTAGGCCGCTGACAAGCCATCAAGCTACCCCCCGCCCGGGCCGATTCGCGTTGGCCCGGGCGATTTCTTGGTGGCTGGGGCGGCAGGGCCGGTGGGGGCACTGATCCTTTCCTTGCCCCGCCGGACGGGCACTCGCTGGATTCCGGACTCTCACAGGGAAATCCAGTCGTCCCGTCCAAAGACCAGCCCGGAAAGGCTACTCCATGTCTCATGCTTTGATGATCGGCACCGTTGCGTTGGACACGGTGGAAACCCCGCGACACGGTCGCGTGGAGCGCGCGTTGGGGGGCTCGGCCTCCTATGGTGCCATCGCCGGGTCGTGGTTTGCGCCGGTGGCGGTCTTGGCCAATGTCGGGCAGGACTTTCCCCAGGAATACATCGACCGGCTGACCAGCCGCGAGGTGGACATCTCCGGCTTGGAGATCGCCGAGGGGCTGTCGTTTCATTGGGCCGGGCGCTACGAGGAGGACATGAACCAGCGTACCACGCTGGCGACGGACCTGAACGTCCTGCTGGATTTCAACCCCCAGCTTTCCGCCCAGCACCGCGCCGCGCGCTTCGTGTTCCTGGCCAATATTCATCCCGCCCTGCAGCTCTCGGTGCTGGACCAACTGGAAGCCCCTGAGCTGGTGGCGCTGGACACCATGAACTTCTGGATCAGCGGCAACCGTGAGGAGCTGACCGAGGTCATCAAGCGCGTTCACCTTCTCCTGCTCAACGAGGAGGAAGCGCGGCAGTATTGTGGTGTGGACAGCCTCGTCGAGGCGGGGCGGAGGCTCTTGGAGATGGGCCCCTCCAGCGTTGTCATCAAGAAGGGCGAACACGGAGCGCTCCTCTTCCAGCAGGACGGGATGTTCTCGGTTCCGGCATTCCCCTTGGAGACCGTGAAGGACCCCACGGGCGCGGGCGACACGTTTGCCGGCGCGCTGGTGGCCTATCTGTCCAGGCTGGGGAGTGCCACGCCGGAAAACGTGCGCCGCGCGCTGGTGGTCGGAACCCTGATGGCCAGCTTTGTGGTGGAGGAGTTCAGCGTCGATCGCCTAATGTCCGTCTCTCCGCAGGAAGTGCATGACCGTCTGGACCGGATCATCGAGATGATGACGGTGCCGGAGCTGGACCGCGAGACGCTCCAGCCCCGCGGCCTGGTCACCAAGTCCTAAGATACCTTTACTCAATCCAGGAGCTGTCCTGATGTCCGCCTCGCGTCCTTTCGTCTTTGCCCTCATCGGTTTTGGAAACATCGGCACCGGGGTTGTCCGCCATGTGCGCGACTACCAGGAGGTGCTGGAATCGCGTCTGGGCCGGCCGATCCGCCTGAAGACGATCTGTGACGTGGACATCACGCGCGACCGCGGAGTGTCGACGAGGGGCATCGAGCTGACCAGCGATTACCAGGACATCACCGCCGACCCGGAGATCGAAGCCGTCGTCGAACTGGTGGGTGGCACGGGCGTTTCACGCCGCATCGTTGAGGCATGTCTCAAGGCCGGCAAGCATGTGGTCACCGCCAACAAGGCTCTCATCGCCGAGTATGGCGCAGAGTTGTTTGACCTGGCTGACAAGCACAAGGTGTCCATCCTGTTCGAGGCGGCCGTTGGTGCGGGCATCCCGATCATCAAGTCATTCCAGGGCGCGCTGCTCCCCAATCGCATCAACAAGATTCACGGCATCCTCAATGGCACGACGAACTACATCCTCTCGCGGATGGAGGATGACGCGTCGGCCGATTACGCTGCAGTCGTTGCCGACGCGCAGCGCCTGGGATATGCCGAGCCCGACCCGACGCTGGACGTGGAAGGTGTGGACGCAGCGCACAAGATTGCGATCCTCGGCGCACTGGCCTTTGGCATCGACGCCCGGGCCGCAGACGTCGTGCGCGAGGGTGTGACGCGCATCACGGCGGCGGACTTTGCCTTCGCCCGCGAGCGCGACCAGACCATCAAGCTGCTCGCCACCGCCGGCCTCGACGAAAGTGGTGCGCTGGCCCTTTCAGTTTGGCCGACCCTGGTGCCCACCGACCACCTGATGGGGCGCACGCGTGGAGTGGTGAACGCAGTCATGGTGGATGCGGAGCCGATCGGGCCAACCTTTGCCATGGGCGCCGGCGCCGGACAGGGGTCGACGTCCAGCGGCGTCATGAGCGACCTGATGCAGATCGCCTTGGCGGCAGACTGCGCGACTCTTCAAAGGATGAATCCGTTGCGCATGCCGCGTCCCGTGGGGCAGGAGGAGTGCCGTCTGGCCGAGGTTTCGCACCCGGCGCGCCTGCTGCGCGTGCTGACCCGCGATTCTGCAGGGGTGGCGAAATCCCTCGGAAGGCAGGTGGTGGCGGAAACCGATGGGGCGGTTTTCCTGTCCTTGCCGGTGCAGACGGCAGACCAGCGCGAGGAAACCCTTGGCAAGCTGGTCTCGCTTGGTATCAAGAAGGACGCCGCATGTGAGATCCGGGTCGCCCTGCAGGAGAACGCCGAGCGTCCCCTGAAGTTTTGATCCCCGACATCCGGCGCACGAAAGGCTCTGCTCCTATGCGTCCCGACAAGACGGTTTTGACGGCGCTGGCGCGCCAGTTCTACGACGACATTCGCTTCAACGCGGCCAATGCCCCCACCATGGCCGTGGATGAGGATACCACGCGCCTGTTCAACATCCTCCTGCGCCAGGCACGCGAAGTGTATCCGGGCGTCAGCGCCTTGGAGGGTTTCACGGACATGATCCCGCGCACGATCAAGTTCAAGGATGCCTTGGTCGTGGCCGGCCAGTTGCACACCATCCTGCGCTATCATTCAGAGGGAAGCGTGACTCCGCTGGGCGACCGCACTCCAAGTGGAATGGCGCCGTTCAGCTCGCGTTCCACTTCCTCCAGCTCCAGTTCCACACTCCCGAAGCTCGGCAAGCCATTCCTGGGCACCGAGACCCCCACCCCCGGTAGCGGCGAGACGCGAACCACCCGCCCTATCACCCGTGCCGAGGAGTTTGAGGAAGAGCTCTACGGCCCCAATCCACCCAAGCGACTCAACGCGGACGGGACGGTGCCGTTCACACTCGAGGACGACTGAAAGAAGAGGACAAAGGCTTAAGGATAAAGGACAAAGGTAAGACTGGCTTCGGCGATTGGCAGTAGGTCTGACACAAGATTCATCTTTATACTTTATCCTTCCTCCCCCTCCTCCCTGTGCATGCTTTCCAACACTTCTTCCGCGACGAAGATGGGGACGCCGGCTTTGGTGGCGAGGACGATCGCGTCGCTGGGGCGTGAGTCGATCTTGATGTGTTTGCCTTCGGATGTGCGGAGCAACAACTTGCCGTGAAACGTGTCGTTGTCCAGCGCGTCGACCATGATTCCTTCCAGCTCGCAGTCCAACCCCTCGATCACATTGATGATAAGATCATGGGTGAGCGGGCGCGGGGTCTTGCGTTGGAAGATCGCATTGTCCGCCGCCTTGGCCTCGCCCTCGCCGATGTAGATGGGAAAGGCGCGTCCCTCGCCGTTCTTCTCCTCCAGCACGACCAGGTGATACGGCGTGGCGTGGCTGATGTGAATCTCGCGCAGTTCCATCTCAATCATTGTTCGTGGGCCTCCTGCCTGCCGCTCCAATTGCAGGGACATTTAGTGGAGGTCCAACGCCAATGCAAGAGTTTCCCCCATCCGGGCGTGGCCTCACAGGCCCTCAATGTTCACAACCGACTTTTGGATTTCCACCAGCCGGGCGACGGCGCGTGACCCCAGGTCGAGCAGCGCATCGAGGTCCTCACGGGGGAAGGCCTCTCCCTCCGCAGTGCCCTGCACCTCCACGAAATTGCCCGACCCCGTCATGACGATGTTCATGTCCGTCTCGGCCTGGCTGTCTTCCATATAGTTCAAGTCCACGACCCGGCGCCCTTCGACAATGCCGACGCTGACGGCCGCGACGTAGTCCTTGAGCAGACGGGCGTTCTTGCCGAGTTGTTCCTGCTCGCGCATTTGCCGTGCGGCCAGCGCCAATGCGATGAAGCCGCCCGTGATGCTGGCGCAGCGCGTTCCACCGTCGGCCTCTATGACGTCGCAGTCGATGGTGATGGTGCGTTCGCCCAATGCCTTCAGGTCAACCACGGCGCGCAGCGACCGGCCGATGATACGCTGGATTTCCAAGGCGCGGCTGTTGGGCTTTTGGCGCTGGGAGTCGCGGGTGATGCGTTGCCGGCTGGAACGCGGCAGCATGGCGTACTCAGCGGTGACCCAACCCTTGCCCTGTCCTGCCAGCCAGCGGGGGACGGCGCCCTCGACCGTGGCGGCGCACAGGATGCGGTTGCGGCCCCATCGAATCTCGCACGAACCCTCGGCAAAGCGCAGGGGATTGGCCTCGATGGTAATCTCGCGCAGCTCTTCCGGTTGGCGCTTGTCGATACGCATGGGATGGATCCTTGGTGGCTTGATGGGAAAGTGACGGCAGGTACATCAGGGACGGCAGCGAGAGGAAAGCCTTGAAGTAAGATACTCGGGTCAGGTGAATGACACTTGGTGATTACTCGACGCCAATCAGCTTCTTGATCAGCGGCTGCACAGTTGCCGGATTGGCTTTGCCGCCGGTCGCACGCATGACTTGGCCCATCAGGCCGCCGATGGCCTTCATCTTTCCACTCTTCACGTCCTGCACCATCTGCGGGTTCTCGTCCAGGACCTTCTGCACGATGGGTTCCAGGTTGGAGTCGTCGATCGGCTTCAGGCCCTTCTCCTCCACGATGACCGAGGGGAGTTTGGCTTCCTCCACCATCGCGGGATAGACCTGCTTGGCGATCTTGCCGGTGATGGTGCCGTCGTCGATCAGCCGGACCAACTCCGCAAGTCCCACCGGCTTGACCGGAAAATCCGCCGGGCTGGCGTCCTCGCCCAGTTCGCTGAGGCGACGGATCATTTCCGTCATCATCCAGTTCGCGATGGACTTCGGGTTGTCGTGCAGCTTCACCGCTACCTCGAAGTAATCCGCCATGGCCTTCTGCGCGGTCAGCACGCCGGCGTCGTATTCGGACAGGCCATACTGCTCAATGAATCGCGCGCGACGCGCCAGGGGGAGCTCGGGCAGAGTTGCTTCAACTTCGCGACGCATCGACTCCGTCACGCGAATGTCGACCAGGTCGGGATCCGGGAAGTAGCGATAGTCGTGGCTGGTTTCCTTGCTGCGCATCGCGCGCGTGACCATCTTCTGTTCGTCCCACAACCGCGTCTCGGCTTCGACGCGCTGGCCGTTGCGGATCAATTCGGTCTGCCGCTCGAACTCCGCGTCGATGCACTTGAGGACAACGCTGATGGAGTTCAGGTTCTTGATCTCGACCTTGGTGCCGAGCTTGTCACTCCCCTTCTCGCGCACGGAGATGTTGAGCTCGAAGCGCAGCCGCCCTTCCTCCATCTTGCAATCGGACGCGTCCACATACAAAAGCAGCGCCCGCATGCCCTTCATAAAGGCTTCGGCCTCCTCCTTGTTGCGGATCTCCGGCTTGGTCACGATCTCCAGCAGCGGAGTGCCCGCCCGGTTGAGATCCACCAGCGAGTAATTCACATGGGCCTGGTCTTCCGGGTGAAGGTTCTTGCCGGCGTCCTCCTCCAGGTGGAGGTTGTCCATCCCGATGCGCTTGGTGCTGCCATCGGGGAGCGCGATGTCGATCCAGCCGTCGCGCCCAAGTGGTTCGTATTGCTGGCTGATCTGGTAATTCTTGGGCAGGTCCGGGTAGTAGTAGTTCTTGCGGTCGAACCAGCACACCTCGGGGATGTCCGCGTTCAGTGCCATCGCCACGCGCAAGGAGATGAGCAGCGCCTCGCGGTTGAGAACCGGGAGCGAGCCCGGCATGCCGAGGCAAACGGGGCAGACCTGCGTGTTGGGCGGCGCGCCGAACTCCGTCGAGCATCCGCACCACACCTTCGTGCGGGTCTTCAGTTCCGTGTGTACTTCGAATCCGATGACGGGTTCGAATTCCATGCCTGCACCCTTGGCTGATCTGGACCCCTCCTTGACGGAGAGGGGGTGGGTGTGGCGTCCTGCTGGGGGAGGGGTCAAGGGGTCCTTGCCCGGCGGTTCTGACCGTGTCCCTTGCCATACACCACAGAAGTTGTCCCTTTGGATTTCCGGGACTTGAGCAAGTCTTCCATGAATCCCTCGCCGCTGCCAAGACTGATCGACCTCGGCCTCCCGCTTGGACCGGAGCACGAGTGCCCCTACCTGCCGGATCGCATGACGCGGGAACGCGCCTTCATGGCTTCGGACCTGCCACCGGGTATCTACGAGCGGTTGCTGGAATTCGGTTGGCGGCGCACCGGAAACGTAATCTACAAGCCATTCTGCGAAGGATGCGCGGAATGCGTTCCCCAGCGCATCCCGACTTTCAAGTTCGTTCCGTCGCGGTGGGAGAGACGGGTCCTCGCTCGAAACCGGGACGTGCGGATGACCGAAGGGCCCCTGCAACCCGATCGCGGGCGGTTCGACTTGTTTGTGCGCTACCAGCAGTCGCGACACACCGGTGACATGTGCACCGAATGGCATGAGTTCGCCGAATCGCTCTACGCCTCTCCGCTGGACACACGTGAGCTGGCGTTCTTTGTTGGCGAGCGACTCGTCGCCGCGGCCATCGTGGATGTGGAGCCCAAGGCACTCAGCGCGGTTTACACCTACTTCGATCCGGAGGAATCGCGCCGTGGCTTGGGGACATTCGCCATCCTGAAGTCCGTTGAGTACGCGCGCCTGCGGGGGATCGAGCATTACTATCTGGGTTACTACATTGCTGGTTGCAGGCGCATGAACTACAAGGCGCGATTCCAACCCAGTGAATACGGCAACATGTTGGGCGGATGGCAGCGCATGGAACGACCGGACAATCCCACTCCCTTGGAGCAGTGTTGATGGACCTGAAGATCAAACACCACGTTGCCCTGATCCAGGGCGCCAGCCGCGGCATCGGGCGCGGCATCGCCAATGCCCTCGCGGCAGAGGGTTGCGACCTTGCCATCACCGGGCGCGATGAAGCCAGTCTCTCCAAGGCCGCCGGAGAGATCACCAGCGCACACGGCGTGCGCGTGCTTCCTCTCGTGGCGGATTCCTCAAGCGTCGCCGAGGTTGAGGAATCCGTTTCGCGCACCGCGAAGGAATTCGGCCGGCTCGACATTCTCGTCGCCAACAGTGGCGGGCCGCCCCCGGGCAGCTTCTCCACCCTGACCATGGATCAATGGCGCGCCGCGGCGGAGCTGCTGATTGTCTCGCCCGTCGCATTGCTTGGCGCCGCCATGCCGCACTTGGAGAGGAGCCCCGCGCCACGCTTCTTCGTCGTCACCAGCAGCTCCTCGCGCCAACCGGTCGACGGACTCACACTGTCCAACACCTACCGGCCAGGCGTCATGGGATTGATCAAGACGCTCGCGATTGAGTTGGGCCCTGTTGGAGTGTGCTGCCATTCGCTCGCGCCGGGCCGCATCGACACTTCCCGACTGGCAGCAGTGATCAAGATGCAAGCCGAGCGCGCGCAGGTTGCCGCGGACGACATTCGCGAATCCATGGTGGCTTCAATCCCCGTCGGCCGCCTCGGTACCCCCGCCGACCTCGGCAGCCTCGCCGCATTCCTCTCATCCCCCCTTGCCAGCTACCTCACCGGCCAGAATTGGCTGGTCGATGGCGGGTTGGTCAGGACGATATAGAGGAAGGATAAAGTATAAAGGGTGTTTTTGTTCGGGGCCTTGCGTCAAGAATTTGGATCGCCACTGCACATTCCGATGAAGCTGTGGCCATCACGTCATCCTCAACCTCACCAACCACTCTCGCCCCTCAATTTTTTCCTTAATCCTTTAGCCTTTATCCTTCCAATTTATCCTTCCCCTACCGCTCTTAGCCACTCCCTCGCCATCAATGCGTGTCCGGCGGGGGAGGGGTGGACGCCGTCGGGGGCCCAGAACTCGGGTTCGCGGCGCTTGCAGGCTTCGGCGAACATGGTTGCGTAGGGGACGAAGGCCGTGTTGTATTCATCGGCAAGCCTGCGCACGACGGCGCCCTTGCGGCTGATGTCATCGAACATGGGCTCGAAGGGAACGTTGAGATTTTTCGCAGGCAGGAGGAATGGCTCGCCGAGGACGATCTTGTCGATTCCCGCGTTGATGCTGTCCTCGAGGAGCGCGCGCAGGTCTGCCTCGAACTCCGCATCGGTACGGCCGGTGGTGGAGTCAAAGTTCCGCCATGCGTCGTTGGTGCCGACGAGGATGGAGAGCAGCGCGGGCTTGAGGTCGAGGGCGTCCTCCTTCCACCGCGCACGGAGATCACGCGCCTGGTTTCCGCTGATGCCACGGTTGAGGAAGCTCACACGGCTGTTCTCGTGCTGCAGCAGATACCATCCCGCGACCATCACGGCGTAACCGCCACCCATTGACAGTGGTCGCGTGCGGTCGCGTTGCACATCGGTGATGCTGTCGCCTTGGAACAAGACAAGTCCCGATTCCGGGATGCGGATGCTGCTGTTCATGGTTGCTGTGGGCCCTCGACTCTTGTGGAGATGGAGATTTCAAGTTCGGCGAGACGGTTGTAGAGCGTCTTGATGGAGATGTTCAATCGCTTGGCTGCTTCCATCTTGTTGCCATCGCACAATCGCAACGCGCGGATGATGGCCTTGCGTTGTGCCTCGGCGGATACGTCGGCCAGCGGGCGGATCCCTTCGTCGTGGCCCAATTCCACCAGCACATAATCTTCGTGGGCACCCAACTCCTCCGCGGATAGTGGCGCCGGGTGGGCGGTCTCAGCGGGTGGAATGGGAAGTGGATGGGCTTCTGGCGACTCCTCGACCTGGCTCTCGGGGCTGCCGATGGAGATGCCTGGCTCGGTCAGGACATTGGGATCCTGCAGGATGACCGCCTTCTCCACTGCATTTTGCAGCTCGCGGATGTTGCCATGCCACGGCCGGTTGGTGATATGATCCATCAGTTCAGGGCTGATGACGATGGAGTCCAACCCGTGTTTCAGGGCGAAACGGCGATTGAAGTACTCCACCATGCGCGGAATGTCGCCTCGGCGTTCGCGCAAGGCGGGCAACTGCATCGGCAGGACGGCGAGGCGGTAATACAGGTCTTCGCGGAAGTCGCGTCGCCGGACCATCTCCTCCAGGTTGCGGTTGGTGGCGGCGATGATGCGCACGTCCACCTTCACTTCCTTCTCGCCGCCCACGCGCGTGAACTTCTCCTCCTGGAGCACGCGAAGGAACTTCGCCTGCAGGCCCAGTGGCATCTCGCCAATCTCGTCGAGGAACAACGTCCCGCTGTCGGCGAGCTCGAACTTGCCGCGTTGCAGGCTGTGCGCGCCGGTGAAGGCACCGCGCTCGTGGCCGAAGAATTCCGATTCGAGCAATGCCTCCGGCAGCGCCGCGCAGTTGACGGCGACGAACGGCTTGTCGCGCCGCGAGCCGTTGTAGTGGATCGCCTGCGCGACGAGTTCCTTGCCCGTGCCGGACTCGCCGGTGATGAGGACGGTGGCCTTGATGTCGGCCAGGCGGCGGATCATCGTGAAGATGGTCTGCAGCCGCGCGTCCTCGCCGATGATGGTCAGCGGCGCGCGGTCCGCGCCCATCAACTTGGGATGGCTGAACTCGGCCTGCGCCATCAGGTCCCGGCGCTCGAGGCAGCGGCGTACGCTCTTGCGCAATCGTTCGTTGTCGAACGGCTTCACCAGAAAATCCGCCGCACCTTCCTTCATGGCGCGCACGGCAGTATCGATGGTTCCAAATGCGGTGATGACAATGACGGCGGTGTCCACCTCGGAGGCTGTCAGCCGCTTGAGCACCTCGAAGCCATCGATTCCCGGCATGGCCAGATCCAGGATCAGAACCGGTATGGACGGCCCGTCGCCCAACAGCCGGTCGAGGGCCTGCTGGCCGTTCTCCACCGCCTCCACCTCGTAGTCGGCGTCGGTGAGGACGTCCACGATGAGCTGGCGCATGTTCCGCTCGTCATCACAGACAAGGATCCTCTCCCGCGTCGGCGGTGGAGGGGTGGCGGTGGATGCTGTGGAATCGGCCATGGAGCCCTCTGGTCAGGGGACTTGCAGGGGTCGATATGGCGCTTTCCGGTTCCGGGGAGCAAGGGCAGGGGAGGGTCTTGACTCCTTTTGTCACGATTCGTGCAGTGATTGAGTCGCAAAGGGGCTTTTTGCGCATTTGTGTCACTTTGCCCCTTTCTTCTCAATAACGGCGGTGCATAATGAGTCATAAGATCCTGATCGTAGACGACGAAAAGAACACCCGCGAGGGCCTCAAGTGGGCCCTTGAGAGCCAGGCGGAGCAGGTCTTCCTCGCCCCCGATGGCGAGCAGGCCCTCCTGCTGCTCGGCAATCAGCCCGTGGACTTGGTCTTGTCGGACCTCAAGATGCCCAAGATGGACGGCATGGAGCTGCTCCAGCACGTCCGCGATGAATACCCCGAGACCGAGTTTGTGATGCTCACCGGGCACGGCACGGTGGAGACGGCCGTCGAGGCCATGAAGCTCGGCGCGTTCGACTACCTCATGAAGCCGGTGAACCTCGAGGAACTCGGCATGTTGATCAGCCGTGTCTTCGAGCAGCGCGAACTCAAGCGCGAGAACGAGCACCTGCGCCGCGAGGTCAACGAGCGCTACGGCTTCGACAACATCATCGGCAGTTCGCCTGCCATGGAGCGCGTCTTCCAGATGGTGCGGCAGGTTGCCCCCACCCGCGCCAGCGTGCTGGTCCAGGGGGAGACGGGCACCGGCAAGGAACTCATCGCGCGCGCCAT
>CAZVAQ010000034.1:0-1947 GCA_964625145.1 uncultured Candidatus Sumerlaeota bacterium | reverse complement strand
CGTCGAGAGCATCCTGTTCGGCCACGAGAAGGGTTCCTTCACCGGCGCGGTGAAGCAGCGCGCCGGCCGGTTCGAGGCGGCGGACAAGGGGACGATCTTCCTCGACGAGATTGGCGAGATCAGTCCTGAGTTTCAGGTGAAGCTGCTGCGCGTCCTGCAGGAACAGGAGTTCGAGCGCGTCGGCGGTGGCAAGCCCATCAAGGTGGACGTGCGCGTGATTGCCGCCACCAATCGCGACCTGAAGAAGGAAGTCGACGCGGGCCGCTTCCGCGAGGACCTCTTCTATCGCCTGAACGTCATTCGCATCGACATCCCGCCGCTGCGCGAACGCCCCGAGGACATTCCGCTGTTGGTGCACCATTACCTGCAGCACTTCAACAAGGAGCACGGCCGCGAGCTGACCATCTCGCCCAAGGCGATGTCGCTGCTGCAGGCCTTCAAGTGGCCGGGCAACGTTCGCCAGTTGCGCACGATGATCGAGAGCGTGTGCATCCTCACTCCCGGCAAGGAAATCACGCCGCGTCAACTTCCCGACGACGTGCGCCAGGATCCCGAAGCCGGCCCGCAGTTGCGCCTGACCGTCGGCATGACCGTTCGCGACGCCGAACGCGAGTTGATCCGCGCGACCCTCGCCGAGCACAACGGCAACAAGGCCAAGGCCGCGCGTATCCTCGGCCTGGGCAGGAAGACGCTGTATCGCAAGCTGGAGGAGTACGGGTTTGCGGATGGGGAGAAGGAGGAAGAGTAAGGATGAATTATGAATTGTGAATTATGAATTATGAAGAATGCGCTGGGAGCGCCAGGATCCTGCCTGGCAGTTGTGCAAGTGAGCTCTCACGGTCGCATTGGGTGCTGTTGATTGCAATATCTCAATGCGCACCGAGCAACCCGGGGAGGATTGGTGGTTGCTCGGTGTCGCCGAGCAGTTCATGATCCTTCTGCATACGAATGTCACTCTGGACCCAGATGTTCCCTTGGCTATGCAGGCCATTGGTTGGGTCGTAGACAATGTTTTCCGCCAGTGTCGTCAGCGGCCTTTCCAGGTCGTCCGGGTTGTTGTAGTATGAACCATCGGGGCCGACGCTGCCGATCCTGTACGGTCCGTAGAACTCGAAGTGGAGTCGGTGTGTGGTGGGTGCATCCGTGTCGGATCCTTCGGCCGGCCAGATTCCCTTCAAATGCGGTGCGTGGAAGGGCGCCCTTTCGGGATAGCGTGTGAAGACGGCCCATCGGTCTTCGTACTTGTGGAATGTGTATCTGGTCCGATCGAAGCGCACTTGTTTGTAGGCGGCTGCAAAGGGATCCTGGATCCATGCGTCGCGCGCATAGGCTATGGGTGTTGAAAGATTCGGGTGGAAAATGTCGACGGTTTGATCTCCGGGAGCGATGACAGGATCGCCGTAGAACAACGGGCGACTGCTATACTCGCGGACCCAATGGCCGGAATCGACCCTGTAGGTTTCCACGGCGGCGGCCAGCATCCGTAGATCCTCCTTCACCATCGCAATCTTCGCTCTGGTCCGAGCCCGCATGAAATTGGGAATGGCGACGGCCATGAGCAGCGCGATGACCGCCAGCAGGACAAGGATCTCCTTGGCCGAAATGGCGCGTCGAGGGGCGAAGGTCATGGCTGGGAGCTCCGGGTCATCCTCAACCCTTGCCCATTTTTCCCCCCGGCGCAAGCTGCAGTGCATTTGGGGATGCCCGTCTCTCTCCTTGCCGTCCCTGCTACTCTTGGCATTCCATTCCTCCCTACAATCCTGCCTACTGTCATCAACCACCCATGCCCTCCCCCCGCCCCACCCCCAGCCCCGCCGACGCACGTGACTTGCGGATTCTCTTCTGGTGCTATGTTGGGATGGCGGTGATGACTTTCGCGGTCGGCGCGTGGATCTACTTTCAGCTCGATGACCTGATGCTTCAGGCAGAAGAGCGCCTGTTGAGTTT
>CAZVAQ010000033.1:0-29657 GCA_964625145.1 uncultured Candidatus Sumerlaeota bacterium | reverse complement strand
TACAACGCGGGGGAGTTGCGTGATTGGGACGCGCGCAATCGCAAGGGATTGGGAATCGGGAGCGACCAACCCATCGAGTACATCGTGGAGCTGAAGATCGATGGCGTCGCCGTGTCGCTACGGTACGAGGACGGCCGGTTTGTGTTGGGGGCGACGCGCGGAGACGGCGTGCGTGGCGATGACATCACGCGCAACCTGAGGACCATCAAGGCCATCCCCGAACGCATCAATCTGCCAAAGGGGAGCGCGCTGGAAGTTCGCGGCGAGGTGTTCTTTGAGCGCGAGCCTTTCGAGAAGATGAACGCCGAGCGATTGAAGGAGGGGGAGGCGGCCTTTGCCAATCCGCGCAACGCAGCGGCAGGGACGCTGAAGATGCTCGATTCGAGCGTCGTCGCCAAGCGGCCGCTGACGATGTTCGCCTATGCGTCGGGAGAAGCAAGCGTCGAGTTGCCGGTCACGCACGCGGATTTCCTCAAGTACCTCGAAGAGTTGGGCTTTCGCGTGAATCCGGAGCGGACCGTTTGCACGGGCATTGATGAAGTGATTGCGCAGACGGAGCGTTGGGAAACCGGGCGCAAGAAGCTGCCGTATGAGACCGACGGACTCGTCATCAAGGTGAACCGGCGCGATTGGCAGGCGCGATTGGGTGCGACAGCGAAGGCGCCGCGTGCATTTGTTGCCTACAAGTTTAGCGCCGAGCAGGGGCAGTCGAGGCTGTTAAGTGTGGAATGGGGCGTCGGCCGCACGGGAGCGGTGACGCCGGTTGCGGTCCTGGAACCGGTGCGATTGGCAGGGACGACGGTTCAACGTGCGACACTGCACAATCTGGATGAGTTGGAAAGACTCGGGATTCGCATTGGCGACGCGGTGATGGTGGAGAAGGGCGGCGACATCATCCCGAAGATCGTGCGCGTCGTGGAGAGCCTGCGCACGGGTGAGGAGAAGGAGATCGAGATCCCGAAGCGGTTGTGGTGCTGCACGGAAGACTTTGTGCGGTTGCCCGGTGAAGTGGCTCTGCGATGCGTTGCCGTGACCTGCCCTCATCAAGTGCGCGAACGCGTGCAGCACTACGCCCACCGTCGCGCGATGGACATCGATGGCTTGGGCGAGAAGTTGGTGGACCAGCTTGTTTCGACGGGATTGGTGAAGGATGTGTCGGACTTGTATCTGCTGACGGTGGAGCAATTGGCCGCCCTTGAGCGGATGGGCGAAAAGTCGGCGGAGAATCTCGTCGAGGCAATTGAGGAGAGCAAGTCGCGGCCGCTGTCGCGATTCCTGTTTGGCTTGGGGATTCGATTCGTTGGAGAGACCTCCGCGCGGGACATCGCCCGGGCATTCGGAACGCTGGAGGCGCTTCGCGATGCCACGCGCGGAGATCTGACCAGTGTCGATGGCGTTGGTGAGAAGGTGGCCGACGCGATCCTTGATTTCTGGTCGAAGAAGGAAAACCGCGAGCTGGTGGATCGCCTGCTGGAGCGTGGTGTCACTCCGCAACCGGAGGAAGCGGCGCCAACGCCAAAGGCGGAGGAAGCGGCGGATTTCGCGGGAAGGACGTTTGTGCTGACGGGAGAGTTGGAAAAGTTCACCCGACAGGAAGCCCAGGCCGAGATCGAAAAGCGCGGTGGCAAAGTCACGGGAAGCGTCTCCAAGAAGACGGATGTCGTCGTGGCGGGGGAGGGCGCGGGGAGCAAGTTGGCCAAGGCGCGGGAACTCGGGAAGGAAGTGTGGGACGAGACGGAGTTTCTGGCCCGGCTGGGAGCTACACAATGAGTCGAGACGAGGAAGGACTGCTGCGGGCGATCCTGCGGGAAGGCCTCCTGACCGAAAGCCAGGGCCGACGCGTTGCCCGCGCGATCCAGCATGGTGCCTCGCTGGAGGAAGCACTGGGGCGCACGCCGCTCGTCGATCCATTGGACTACCAGAAGGTGCTTCGCGGGGCGGAACATCCGTCAGTTGAAACCCTGGGTGCCTCCACAGGATCCGGCGCACCGCTTCTGGAACGAGTCGCGACGTTTGACCTGGGCGATCATGAAGAGATCCCCTTGGTCATGCGACTCTATGAATTGTTGGGCGAGGTCTTCTACAGTGGAATGAAGGGATTGGAGATCGGCCGGATGGAGATGGAGGCTGGCTGGGTGCGCCTTCTGGATGGGCAGGGGCGTTGCATGGAGGAGCGGCCAATGGAACCTGTCCAAGCCGAGAAGATGATCGCCCGGCTGCGCGTCATGGGACGCATGGCGCCATCCCGGCGCGAGGCGCAAATGGTGATGATCGGGGTGACCGGAAATGGACTTCAGGCGGACGTGGTGCTGGAGTCGCAGGGCGACTTGATTCGCGTGAAGTTTGAGAATCGGCGGGCGGACGGAATGGCCTAGTCCACCCTCGCCGTTAGGTGCATCTTGCGCGCCAGGTAGTTCTCGATATCCGAGTAAGCCTCATCGCGCGTGTCGGCCAAACCGACCACGTTGTTCAGGCGAAGGACTTCACACAAGGTCCGCAATTCCCGTCGCGCGCCGAACAGGCACACGCGACCCGGGGAGGGAAGCTGGCGGACCAGCATGATGATGGCGCCAAAGGCGGCCGAGTCGAGGGTTTCCACGTTCTGGAGGTTCAGGATGACTCCGTGCGGTGCTTCTCGGGCAATGTTCAGCAGGTCTTCGCGAAACTCGGGTAGTTGCAGCGTGGTGACTTGCCTGGATTTTACCTCGTATTCGATGATGTCGGGATTCATGAGTGGTTGGGCCCCATTTGCCGCCCCCTCATAGAAAGGAACATGCCGCCCTTTGAAGTCCAAGGCGGCATGCTCATTGAATCGCAAGCGCGGTAGAATCAGTATTGTGCATAAATGTCTTCAGTCGCGGTTCTCGATCGTGTTCTCAATTGGAGACGCGAAGCGAGACTGACAGAGTCCGGATGCTCAGTATGGTGACTTCGCGGGAAGACCCGTATCGTAACCGAAGTCCTCATTGAAGTCGGCGGGCAGTGACCGGGTCAGGCCTCCGCTGGATCCCGTCGCCGCGACGTACGGCTCGGGGTTGATGCGTACTTTCACCTGCGGGTGGGTGAAATCCGGGTTATCGGTGAGGAGGTTGTAGCCAAAGTAATTCACTGCCGTCAGGCTGCTGGTGCCTTGGCGGGCGGCTGCGAGCGTGATGTCTGTCTCGGCCACGGGCTTGATTGCCCGGAAGCGAATGCGCGCAAAGGTGCCGGTGCGAAGCGCGCGCCCACGACCCAGGCCCATGGCGTAGGCGATGCGGCCGAGCTTGTTGTCCACTTCGTTGCGCGTGTGAAAGTCGAAGGGATACTCCTCGCGCCAGGGGCCATCGAGCACGTTCACCCCGTTGCGTATCCAGTTGTTGCGATCATGATCGACGACCTGGAGGACGTCCGGGTTGAAGAGCACATAGAAGCGCACCACATCGATGATGGCGCCACGCGGGTTGAAAAGCTGGACGTCGACATCGAACTCCTGTCCCACGGATGGTGTGCCGTTTGGTCCGACCAGACGCAGGCCGACTTCCTGCTGCGAGCCCATGCTCCCCAGATAAATGTCGCGCAATTCCTCCTTCTTGCCTTGGAGGATCTCCGGCCCATCATCCTCAGGATCGAACGGGCGCATGATAAGGAGCGCGCCGCCAAGAACGCCATCGATCGGGTCCTCCGGGCGGCCGAGGACGTTTTGCCCCTGCATGAAGACGGCGGTGTTGGGTTGGTCTTCCGGGCGATTGGGGGAGAAGACGAACTGCAGGTCCGTGTACTCCGTACGCTGGTGAGCCTCCCACACGATCTTCAGGATGGTGAGTTGTTTGGAGACCCGTGGCCGGGTGAAGGTGGCGTCGTAGATCAGGACGTTGTCCCGGTCGTTGATCTCGAATGTGGGATCGCCGGCCACATTGGGACGGATGGTGTCGTCAAATACTTTGATGGGGCGGATGAATCGCTTGTCGTAACGCAAGGCGAGTTGGATGCGGTCAAAGGAGGCCGCCGATTCGTTGTCCATGACGATTTCGGAAACGAAGCGGTCGCCTTGCCGCACGACGATGTCCGAGGAGGGAGGTTCGTCCTCGTACGGGGGGCGGAAGCGCACGTAGAGCAGGACGCTGCCCAGGAGCTTGATGGTCTCTTCGGGCTCCTGGGTCTGTTCCGGAGGCGCATCGGTTTGTGCGGGCTGCTCGGCGGTGGCCTGCTGCCGGTCCTTCAGGATCTGGCGGACGCGCTCCTCATGGCGGCGCAGCCGCTCCTCGCGGGAGAGGTTCTCTTCCTGCTGGGCGCCAAGTGGACCCGACCCCATGGCCAGCAGAATCGCCAGCAGGGCCATGAGCCGGATGATGCACCGCATGTTGTTCTTCATCATACCATCGCCACCGATCTTGGGTCCAAGCCTGCCTAATCCGACCCGGACGGGCCGCGAGGGTTTGGGCCTTTCATTCCTCCGTGGCAGTATCTTCGCGTCCGGAGGAGATGACCTTTGGTACGCCGAACTGCCCTGCCCCTTCGTCTTCGGCCGCCTGACGGGTGTCTTCCATCTCGCGGCGGCGGCGCGCTTCCTCGATCTTCTCGAGGGACTTCTGGGCGCTTTCCATTTCCAGCCGGATGGACTCCTCGGACTCGCTGGGAGTCTGGCGGGCCACTTCATCGAACGTCGTCACGCCCATGCAAACCTTCATCCAGCCGTCGGTGCGCATGGACTGCATGCCCTGGTGCACGGCGAGGGCGTGGATTTCGTCGGTGGTGGAGCGCTGGAGGATGAGCTCGCAGATCTCATCGGTGATCTTCAAGAACTCGAAGATGCCCAGGCGGCCCTTGTAGCCCGTCTTGTTGCATTCATCGCAGCCACGACCCTTGAAGAAGGTGATGTCCTCAACCTGTTCGCGGGTGACGGCAAACTCGGCCAGGTCCTTGTCGGTGGGATGGTATTCATCGCGACAGGACGGACAGATGGTACGGATGAGGCGCTGGCCGACAATGCCGCGCAGCGTCGACGAGATCAGGAACGGCTCCAGCCCCATGTCGATCAGACGCGTGACAGTGGCAGCAGCGGAGTTGGTGTGCAGGGTCGAGAACACCATGTGGCCGGTGAGGGCGGCCTGGATGGAGATCTGCGCGGTTTCGACGTCGCGAATCTCGCCGACCAGGATCACGTCGGGGTCCTGGCGAAGGATGGCGCGCAGACAGCGCGCGAAGGTCAGGTCCACCTTGGCGTTGATGTTGACCTGCACGATGCCGGCCAACTCGTACTCCACCGGGTCCTCGGTGGTAATGAACTTCATCCCCGAGTCGAAGATCTCATTGAGGATCGAGTACAGGGTCGTCGTCTTGCCGCAGCCGGTGGGACCGGTGACGAGCACGATGCCGTTGGGCTTGCTGGCTTCCTTGAGCACATCGCCGAGGATCTCCTGCTGGAAGCCGAGCTGGCGGATGCCGATCATCATGGTGCTCTTGTCGAGCACGCGCATGACGATGGCCTCGCCGTGGACGATGGGGACGGAGGCGACGCGCAGGTCGACTTCCTTGCCGGCGATGGACAGGCGGATGCGGCCGTCCTGCGGCATGCGGGTTTCGGCGATGTTCATGCCGGCCATGACCTTCAGGCGGCTGATGATGCCCACCTGATAGGCCTTGGGTGGCGATTGGATCTCGCGCAGCAGGCCGTCCACGCGGTAGCGAATTCGCAGCTTGCTGGCAAATGGCTCGATGTGAAGGTCAGAGGCGCGCTGCTGGATGGCTTCCATCAGCAGCAGGTTGACGATCTTGATGACGGGCGGGTCGTTGGCGAGCTGCTCGATGTCGATCTCAACCTCGCCGCCCTTCGTGAAGGACTGGGAGCGCCCGAGGTCCTCGTTGAGGGCCTCGACGGCCTCCTGGATGGACTCATCGCCAATGCCGTAGAACTTGTCGATGGCGTCGACGATTTCCTGCTCGTCGGCAACCACGGCGTGAATCTCGTAATTTGGAAGCAGATGGGCCAGATCATCGACGATCGTGATGTCGAGGGCGTCTGCAATGGCAATGGTGAGGCGAGGACGGAAGCCCGGGGTTGTCTCCTCGGCCAAAGGGAAGATGCGGCGCTTGCGCGCCTCCGCGGCTGGAATGTAGGAGCGCAGCCGCTGGGCGTCGGCGCTGTCCAGTTGGTAATCACGGATGTTGACGTATTCGAGGCCGACCTTCTCGGTAATGGTGCGGATCAGGTCGCGCTCGGCGGAGGAGACCTCGCGGGGTGTGGTCTGTTCCTCTTCCTCCTCCTCGGGAACAGTTGCGCCCTTGGACTGCATCCAGGACCCCCCGCCACCGACCGGCGTTCCAGCCTGGTGAATGGCGCGGCCGCCGCGGCCGATGGGGGCCTTGGGCACCGTGGTGGCGGCCTCCAGCTTGATGAGCATCTCCATCTCTTTGCGAGCGTCGCTCTGGTTGCCTTGTTGATCCGCCATGAGTCTTGGCCTTTGAATCTGGTTGATTGCGCCTGGTCGGGTGCTCGCCGGCGCTGGAGCAGCCACCACACGTGGGGCGGGCGGCATGGGTCTGGATTGAGCCCGCGCGGGGCGCGGAACGCAAATCGGAAATTCGCTCCTTGGCCACTTGCCTCTCACGGTCAGGGATGTACCTCCGATGTCAACCTTCTGGCTGCCATCTTGCTTGACCGTCATGGCCCCCCAATGTCCCTCCTTGTTCCCTGAAATCCGGCTATCATCCCCGCAATTGAGCGACCTCCACCCAGGCCAGCACCTTTCCCATCATGACATCGATTTCCCCCGGAGGAAACACCCCCAGTTCGGACCTGTTGGCCCTGATCTATGACAACATGTCAGACGGCGTTGTGGCCCTTGATCGCGATGGGCGCATAGTCTTCTGCAACCAGGCCATGGGCCTGCTGACGGGCCGGCCGGTGGAGGCCTTGGTCGGACAATTCCCGGACGAGGCATGGGGGGCCAAGGGGCCTGGCCAGGGCCGTCGGCTTTCCAGCTCCACGACTCAGCAAATCATTTTCCGCCCGGACGGCAGCCAGCGCGTTGCCACTGTCAAGTCGTTCACCCTGCCCTCGGACAAGTCGCTGGACATTGCTGTCTACCGCGACATCACGCGGGTCATCAGCGCCAAGCGCGCGCTGGAACGCAGCGAAAAGCTCTTCAATGCGTTCATGGAGCACAGCTCGGCGGCGACCTCCATCAAGGACAGCCTGGGGCGCTATGTGTACGTGAATGACCAGCTTGCGCGGGTGTTGGGGCGCAAGCCGGGGGAGATTATCGGCAAATCCGACATCGAATTGTGGTCTCAGGAGACGGCCAAGCGCATCCAGGATAGTGATACGGAGGTGCTCCGTTCCGGAGGAGCCCGGCACCTGATCGAGTCGCTACCACTCGTCGACGGGAATCACCAATGGCTGACCTTGCGCTTTCCCCTGGAGCTGCCGGGTGAGGGTACCTTTGTCTGCGCCACATCCATTGATGTCACGAAGCAGAGCCTGGCGGAGGAGCAACTCAGCCAGCGCTTGGCCTTGGAATCGGCATTGGCGATGACCTCGGCGATCCTGCTGATCCGCGATGACCATCGCATCGGCGAGGCTTTGGGGAAGGTGGGCCAGGCGCTCGGAGTCGACCGGGTGGTGCTTTACGATGCCCGGGATTCGGGGCTTTCACTATTTGTTCTGTCAGAATCGTGGATCGGGCCGAAGGCAACATCCCTGAGGCTGGACAGCGAGTTGAGCCTTGTGCACCTGCCGTGGTGGGGAGAGCGCCTGCGGGACGATGCACTTTTTGCCGTCTCGAATGTGCAGTCCCTGCCCGAGGAGGCTCGCAACGAGAAGGAGTGGTTCCTACGCGGCGAGATTCATTCGTTCGTCATCATCCCGGTCACGGGGATCGACGGCAACACGCACGGGTTTCTGCGGTTGGATGTCGTGGGGCGGACGCGTACATGGCCGGATGCAGACCTAAAGCTGCTGGGCATGCTGGGCGAGATGTTCTCCATCCACATGGAACGCGTGGAGCGCGAAGCGGAGTTGCTGCGCGTGAACCGCGAACTGCAGCAACGTTTGCGCGACCGTACCAGCGAGGCGACGGAGAAGCGCCAGTATTACGATGAACTGCGCCTGATGCGCAGCGTGGTCGTGAATACCCATGACAGCGTCATCGTCACCAACGCGGAGCCCGTCTCGGAGAACTCTCCCCAGATAATTTACGTCAACGCCGGCTTCACCAAGACGATGGGCTATGCGGCATCGGATGCAATCGGGCGCTCGCCGCGGTTTCTGTGTGGGGAGGACTCGGATCCGCAGACCCTGGCGCGGATCGACCATGCCATGGGGCGATGGGATTCCATCACGGCGGAGCTGCTGCAATATCGCAGCAATGGCGAGCCGATCTGGGTGGAATTGAGCTTGTTCCCCGTGTCGGACGAGACGGGCACGTATACGAACTGGGTGTTGATCCAGCGGGACATCACGATGCGCAAGCGCGCAGAGGTGGATCGCGCGCGGGCCCTGGAACGGGCAGAGCAGGAACGCCGCATGGAGAGTCTGGAGATCCTGGCCGGCGGCATCGCGCACGAGTTCAACAATCTGCTGGTTGGCATCATGGGCAATTCCAGCCTGGCGCTGGAGGAGGCGGGAAGCAACTCGCCCGCGGCGCCTTATCTGGAGCAGGTCGAGAAGGCCGCCATGCGCGCCGCGGATTTGACACGGCAGATGCTTTCCTTCTCCGGCCAGGACAGTTCCTCGATGGCCTCGCTGGACCTGTCCTCGTCGCTGCAGAGTCTGGCGGCGGTGCTGGAGCGTCAGGCGTTCGACCGCGAGGTGCGCTTGGTGACCAACTTCACCGGAAAGCTGCCGCCGATAAGCGGAGACATCGGCCAGATACGCGAGCTGGTGATGAACTTGCTAAACAACGCCTTTGAGGCCGTGTCGGCTGGTGGCGTTGTGGAAATCCGCACCGAGTTGCGGTATTTGGGACCGGAAGATCTGGAGGAAGTCACCCCGCAGGTCAGTCTGGACCCGGGAAATTTCGTGGTGCTGACCATCCGGGACGACGGGCGCGGCATGGATGCCGAGGTGCGCCAACGCATGTTCGAGCCGTTCTTCACGACGAAGTCCCCCGGCCGGGGACTTGGCTTGTCGGCCGTGCTGGGGATTGTGCGCCGGCATGGATCGGCCGTTCGCGTGCAGAGCGAACCCGGCAAGGGAACCTCGGTTGATGTCTTCTTCAGCCCCATCACGGAGAAGCAGTTGAAGCCGGAGGACAAGTCTCTTCTCGATCCCGACTGGAAGGGTGAGGGATTGGTGTTGGTGGTGGATGACGATGACTTTGTGCGCAATGTGGCGAAGTCGATCCTGGAGAGGATCGGATTTGATGTCATCACGGCGGTGGACGGGCAGGAGGGTCTGGAGGTCTTCAACCAGTACGCGGATCAACTGCGCGCCATGGTGGTCGACATCAAGATGCCGCGGATGAACGGCGACGTCCTGCTGATGAACCTGCGCGAGCGCGGGTTCCACATTCCGGTGGTTCTCTCAAGCGGGTATGCGGATGTGGACTCGGGAACCCAGCAGATCCTGGACGACTTGTCCATGTTCCTTGCGAAGCCTTATCGTCCTGTGACGTTGATCTCAGCACTGCAGCGATTGATGGCCAAGGCCGGGGGGTAGCAGTCCTTCCCCTGAAGTCGCAGGTTCCCCACCGAGCGCGGGACTCTTCTCCTTTCCATGACACAAGCCACCAGCGAACCACCTGCCTTTGTTCACGCGCGTGACTTGCACATGGCCTATCCCGGCGGCGTGCAGGCACTGGCGGAGATCAACCTGCAAATCCGGAAGGGCGAGTTTGTCTCGATCGTCGGGCCGTCCGGTTGCGGTAAATCGACATTGCTTCGATTGGTTGCGGGACTGTTGGAGCGCTCGGGCGGCGAGTTGGAAGTCGTGGGCATGGAGCCGCGTGAAGCGCGGCGGAAGTTGCGCGACGTGGCCTTTGTCTTCCAGCAACCGGCGCTGCTGCCGTGGCGGACCGTTGCGCGCAATGTCATGCTGCCACTGGAGATCCAGGGAGTCGCCACGCCGGATTCGCGCCAGAGGACGCAAGAGATTCTCGAACTGGTGGGCCTGGAGGATTTCGGCGGCATGTATCCCCGGCAGCTCTCGGGTGGGATGAAGATGCGGGCTTCCGTGGCACGCGCATTGGTCACCAAGCCGGACATGTTGCTGCTCGACGAACCGTTCGGCGCGCTGGACGAGATCACTCGCCAGCGTCTGAACGAGGAATTGTTGGCCCTGTGGGAACGGGATGAAGGGACGGCCCTCTTCGTGACGCACAATGTGTTCGAGGCGGTGTTCCTGAGCCAGCGCGTGTTGGTGATGTCGGCCCGGCCGGGGCGCATCGCGGGCGAGATTGCGATTCCGCTGCCGTATCCGCGCCACCCGGACGTGCGCGCGACGGCGGAGTTTGCGCGGCTGGCGGGCGAGGTCAGTGATCTGCTGCGGGAGCACAGCTCATGAGCAAGCCAGCGCGCCTGATTCGGGACATGATGCTTCCGGTCCTGGTCTTCTTCGGATTGGTGATCGTGTGGTGGGTCGCGGTGAAGATCTTCGCGCCGCCAAAGTTTGTCCTGCCTTCGCCAGGGGATGTCGCGCGGGTGTCGTGGGAGAACTGGCGGATGCTGGCCGGTTCGATGTTCCTGACTGGTTCGGCCGCCGTGCTGGGGTTGATATCGAGCATCGTGATCGGTTCGCTGATCGCGTTTGGATTCTCGCAATCGCGGTTCATCCAGCGGTCGTTCTATCCATACGCCATCTTCCTGCAGACGATGCCGATCGTGGCCGTTGCGCCGCTGATCATCCTGTGGCTCGACTTCGGATTCCAGAGCGTCGTGGTGTGTTCGTTCATCGTCAGCCTCTTCCCGATCATCACGAACATGACCGCGGGATTGACGGATGTGGACGAGAACCTGCTGGAGTTGTTCGAGCTGAACAACGCCTCGCGGTTGCAGGTGCTCCTGAAGTTGCGCGTGCCCAATGCGGTGCCGTCATTGGTGGTGGGGATGCGCATCTCCGCGGGCCTTGCGGTGGTTGGCGCGATCATCGGCGAGCTCTATGCCGGCTTTGGCCAGGAGCGATACGGGTTGGGCTATCTGGTGCAGGTGACAAACATGCAGCTCAAGACGGATTACCTGATGGCGGCGATCATGGCCTCGGCGCTGTTGGGGTTGATCATCTTTGGCGTGGTGGGTGTGATTGGCAATCTGGCGACGCGGCACTGGAAACAGGTGCGGGACTGAGGCAAATCCGGTTGTCACGGCACCATGGATGTAAGGCACTTGCGGCCAGCTTGCTTCGGCCGTGTCCAGGAGATCCTCTGATGCGAATGAAATCTTGGTTGGCTGCGATCATTCTCTTCGCGGGGGCGTTGGTCAGCTCCGCTTGTTCTGGAGGAGAGACCCCATCCTCAAGCGGTGGTGAGTCCTCGACCAGTGGATCGGGCGCGAGGTCGCTGGAGAAGGCGGATCTTGTCCTTAATTGGTTCCCGGAAGCGGAGCATGGTGGCTTCTATGCCGCTCTCATCCATGGTTACTACAAGGACGAGGGGATCGAGATGACGATCCTGCCGGGCGGCGTGGACATCCCCGTCTCGCCGCGGGTGGGAACCGGCCGTGTGATGTTTGGTATCAGCAACGCGGAGCAGGTCCTGCTGGGGCGCGCGGAGGAAGTGCCGATTGTTGCGCTGATGGCGCCTCTGCAGACCAGTCCGCGGTGCATCCTCGTGCACGAGGAGACGGGCATCACGTCGCTGGATCAACTCAACCGCGTGAAGACGCTGGCCATGTCCAACCGCGACCCGTTCTCCTTCTTCCTGCGCTCGAAGGTGAACCTTGAGGGAGTGAACATCGTGCCGTATCCGGGCAACGTGGTCCCCTTCATTGTGAACAAGGACTATGCGATGCAGGGCTATGTCTTCAGCGAGCCCTTTGTGGCGCGATCACGCGGCGCGAATCCGCGGCCGCTGATGATGTCGGAACTGGGATGGAACCCGTATTCGAGCTGCCTGATCACCAGCGAAACGCTGATTGCAAAGAACCCGGACCTCGTGCGCCGCGTCGTCCGCGCATCGGTGCGTGGATGGGTCAAGTACCTGCAGGATCCCGCGGAGACGGATGCGCATATCCATTCGCTGAATCGCGAGATGGATCCGCAGATCCTGGAGATGGGCGCCGCGTCGTTGCGGGAGTTGGCGATGGGTGAGGAGGCGATGGCGAACGGAATCGGTTGGATGACAGCGCAGCGCTGGGAGACGTTGTTCCGTCAATTGGTGGATGTTGGCGTGCTCAGTGCCAACTCCGTGCGGATCAACGAGACCTTCACGATGGACTTCTATCCGGTGGGCGAGGAGTTTACGCGCCTGCCGCAGGCGGAATAGCGGCAAGTCACACGAGGCGCACGTTTTTCTCCGGGCGCTTGAGCCGCCGGCCGCGCCAGGGAATGACGCCGCGGTATCCGCAATGCCACGCGGATCGCACGAAGACCATGAGCATGACAAGCACTCCCAACGGATAGGCGAACCCAAAGGCGAACGAACGCCCGCGAATGAAGGGACGTGTTCGCAGGGTGATGGCGCGCCCCACGGCGCCCCAGAGTGCAAAACCAAGCGCAGGCCACAAGAAGGCGGGATGTGCTGCTCCGATCAGACCCGCGATGATCAGCAGGAAGGGCAGCATATGCAGGACACCGTAGATGACCAATACGATGACAAGGGAGCGCCAGTTCGCTCCCAATGCGGTGTAGGTGTTCTTCTCGAATCCTGCCATGAGGCTGGCCAGGCTGTCATACATGCGCAGATGGACGGCGCGTGCATCGCGGACGAGCAGCAGGCGGCCCCCGTGGCGCTTGATCATCACGGCCAAGGCCATGTCGTCGATGACTTCGTTGCGAACGGCCTCATGGCCGCCGATGGCGTCGTAGATCTCCCGGCGCACCATGGAAAACGCGCCGACGCCTGCAGCCACCGGCCGCGAGGGATCGTTGAGGTGATGCACCCTCAGTGCGGCAATGCCTGAATGAACAAGAAGCGGAAAGCAGATGCGCTCCCAGACTCCAACGCAGTCGATGGCGGGGAAGATGGCGAGCAGGTCTGCATTCTCCTCCTTCATATGCGTCACTGCGCGTCGCAAGGTGCCGGGCTCGTGGATGACATCGGCGTCTGTGAACAGGAAGATACTGCTCTCCGCAGGGGAGAGCTTGGATGCTTCGTGGAGTGCATGGCACTTCCCCATCCACCCGTCGGGCAATTCCGGAACCCGGAATACGGTCAGGCGCTCTGGCCCGAACTCGCGGGACAATCCTTCAAGAATTTCGGGTGTCCGGTCCGTTGAATGATCATCGGCGACGATGATCCTGAGATTGGGATAGTCCTGCGCGAGGAGGCTCCGGACGGCATCCCCAATCGCTCTTTCCTCGTTGCGCGCCGGGACGAGGACACACAGCGGTGGGAGTTCGACTTCACGTGGTGGCAGGGGGCGAAGTCTGGGAATGGCGGCCAGGTGGGACTCGTAGCGGTATTCCAGCAATACCAGCCACAGGATGGCGTATCCAAGAGCGCAGATGGCCAGGGTGATTTCCAACCGTGTTCTCCTTTCAGCCCGGGGCCATGCGTAAGCACGCCGCGGGCCCTTCGGCGCAAGGTAGAATGGGAACCGGAGCGGAGTCGCCTTGCCCCGTGTGGCGCTCCTCGGTGAACTTATTGGAAATCACGAGGGAAACTCTCTGACAACATGGCTGAACTGGACCGCATGCTCGACTTTGCCCGCGCGACGATTTACGAGGCGGGGCGCCTGACTCTTGGCTATTTCTATCGCAATTTGGATGTCATCGCGAAGAGCGACGGCTCGCCCGTCACCATCGCCGACCGCGAAGCGGAGGCCCACATTCGCAAGGCCATCGAGGCCGCATTCCCCGATCATGGGATCTATGGCGAGGAGTGGGGCGTGAAGGAACCCAAGGCGGGTTGCAGCTATACATGGTACATCGACCCCATCGACGGGACGAAGTCGTTTATTCATGGCGTGCCGCTGTACACGAACCTGCTGGGCCTGCTTCGCGAGGACCGGAGCGTCGTGGGCGTGGTGAACATTCCCGCGATGGGCGAACAAGTCAGCGCCGCGGATGGAATGGGCGCCACGCTGAACGGGCGGCGCGTGCGTGTGTCGCAGGTGGCGCGACTGAAGGAGGCAGTAGTCTTGACGTCGGATCCGAGGGATTTGGTGACTCAGGGGCCGAACGACAAGTGGAAGCCGCTGTGGGATGGATGCAACTTTCCGCGCTCGTGGGGTGATGCGTACGGGCACGTGTTGGTGGCGACGGGACGCGCGGAGATCATGCTGGATCCGCAGGCGGAACCCTATGATTTCGCGCCGCTGCCGGTGATCGTGCGGGAGGCGGGGGGGAGATTCTTCGATTGGAGCGGGAAGGAATCGATTTTCGGCCGGTCGGGCGTTTCGGTCAACGCGGCGTTGGCAGATCAGGTTCGAAAGACCTTGGGGATTGGATGAGTCCGGACCGAAAAGGAGTTGAAGCACTGGGGGGCACGGCTGCAGCCATGGGCACGGCCAATGGGAGCACGTTCATGATCCGCTTCGCGACGCTACTGATCTCCGCCCTGGTGTTCCTGGCGTCATGCACCACCGAGCCGGAACCCGCAGGCGAGACGCGGCGCGAGGCGCGGGTGACGTTGCGCTTCAACACCGACAACATCGGAGAACTGCTCGAAATCACCCGGGCGATGGCGGTGGAGTTCGAACGCGAGACGGGCATCGCAGTGGATTTTGTGATCGGACCGGACAGTTCGACGGAGCGGCTGGCGCAATACCAACGGCATTTCCAGGCGCGGTCCTCGGATATCGACATTTACCAGTTGGATGTCATCTGGCCGGGCATCTTCGCGCAACACCTGGTGGATCTGTCCGATGTGATCGACGTGGAGGAACACTTCGACAGCATCGCGGGCATCTGGATGGTTGAGGGGCAATTGGTCGCGGCGCCGTACTATGCGGACGCGCCGTTGCTCTACTATCGCACGGACCTGCTGGCGGAGAATGGATACGATGCGCCGCCGGCAACATGGGACGAGCTCGCCGCGATGGCGGAGAAGATACAGACCAGCGAGCGCGCCAAGGGAAACACGGCGTTCCAGGGATATGTCTTCCAGGGCGCGGCCTATGAGGGGCTGACATGCAACGCGCTGGAATGGCAGGTGGCATCCACAGGAAGGTCATTTCTTGACGCGGATGGTTCGGTGTTCCTGGACGCGCCGGAGGTACGCGAGCTGTTTGAAGCATGGAGGGTAAGGGTATCGCGGATCTGCCCGCCCGGCGTGATGACGTACATGGAGGAGGACGCGCGGCATGTCTTCCACCAGGGGAATGCGGCGTTCATGCGCAACTGGCCCTATGCGCTGGCCAGCGGGCAGTTGGCGGAATCGCCGATTCGTGGGAAGTTCGACGTGACGGCGCTCCCCGCGGGTGATGCGCAATCGGCGTCGACATTGGGTGGATGGGGATTGGGCGTATCGCGCCACAGCAGGCACATCGAAGAGGCGAAGCAGTTTGTCGCCTACCTGAGCCGGCGCGAGTCGCAGCGCCGTCGTGCGCTGGAGGGGAGCTATCTCCCCACGCGCCCGGATGTCTTCGCTGATGCGCAGGTGCGTGCGGCGCGGCCGTACTTCCCGCTGATGGAGGGAGTGCTGGCAAGTGTCGTCACGCGTCCCGCAGTGCAGGCCGGTCGGGGGTACAACGAGGTGTCCTCTGCGTACTACACGACCGTGCACAGAATCCTGACGGGAGAGACGCCAACGGAGCGTGCGTTGGCGGAGGGACAGGAACGCATCGAGCGGATACTGTCCCGGTGAAGGTGCGGCACGACAAGGTGCTGCCATGGTTGTACCTGGCGCCCTCGCTGTTGGTGCTGGTGGTGGTGGCGCTTTATCCGTTGTACCAAACGTTCCATTTGTCCTTCACGGATTCGTGGGCCGGTGATCCGGAGCCGGGAAGGTGGATCGGCCTTGGCAATTACCGCGAGCTGCTTGGTGAGCGGGATTTCTGGGACGCGACGCGGAACACGGTCCTCTTCACGGTCATCAGCGTTGGATTGGAGTTCCTGCTGGGGCTGGCGATCGCGTTGATCATCAATGCGAACTTTCGCTGGCGGGGAACTCTGCGCGCGACGGTATTGCTGCCGTGGGCGCTTCCAACTGTCGTCGCCGCGCGCTTGTGGGGATGGATGCTGCATGACCAGTATGGCGTACTGAACGACTTGGTCGTGTATCGCCTGGGGATAGTGGAGAATCCCATTGCGTGGACCGGCACGTCGGGCTGGGCCATGGCGGCGGTCATCGCGGCGGATGTGTGGAAGACCACCCCGTTCGTGGCGTTGCTGCTGCTTGCAGGGCTTCAGGTGATACCTCGCGAGCTGTATGAAGCGGCGGAGGTGGACGGCGCTACGTGGCTTCAAGTGTTCCGGCGCGTGTGCCTGCCGCTACTAAAGCCCGCGATCCTTGTGGCATTGGTTTTTCGGACGCTCGATGCGTTGCGTGTCTTTGACATCATCTGGGTGATGACGCTGGGACGATTCCAGACGGAATCGCTCGGCACGTATGCCTACCGCCAACTCTTTGGCTTCTCGCGTCTGGGATATGGCAGTGCCGTGTCGGTGATGTTGTTCCTGCTCGTGGCCGTCTTCGTCATCGCCTACACCCGGATGTTGAAGGTGGAGGAGCATTGAGCCGCCACCAACAGGGAGTCCTGCTTCGGAGTGCCTTTGCCGTGCTGCTGGCCGTCATGGTGATCTACACGGCGTTTCCGTTCTATTGGGCGATAACCACCAGCCTGACGCCCGTGGACAAACTCGGTGCGATTCCGGTTTCCTACGCGCCGCTTCCACCATCGACAGATGGCTACACGACGGTGATGCGGAACCCGATCTTTGTGCGGGCGCTGGTGAACTCGGTATTGGTCGCGATGGGGGCGACGGCCATGGCGATCGTGGCTGGGTCGTTGGCGGCCTTTGCCCTGGCGCGCTTTCAGTTCGTCGGGCGCGAAGCGATCATGTACCTCCTATTGGCCATGACGATGTTTCCGCAGATGGCGGTCGTTGGGTCGCTGTTTCAGATGGTGACGGCGACGGGACTCTACAACACGCGGCTGGCTTTGGTTATCACGTACATGCTGATCACGTTGCCGTTTACTGTCTGGGTGCTGGCGAGTTACTTCCGCTCGATTCCGTCGGAGTTGGAGGAAGCCGCGACCATGGACGGCGCGAGTTCCTTCCAGGCGCTGTGGCATGTCTTTGTGCCGATCTCACTGCCGGGGATCGTGACCACGGCGCTGATCGCGATGATTGTGACGTGGAATGAGTACCTGTTCGCGCTGAGCTTCACCGCGGACGAGGCCGCGTGGACAGTGCCGGTGGTGGTGGCGCAGTTTACCGGCGAGACGCGCCATGAGATCCCGTGGGCGCAGATCATGGCGGGCGGGGTCATCGCGACGGCGCCACTGGTGCTGCTGGTTTATGTCTTCCAGAGGCGCATCGTTGGCGGATTGACGGCGGGGGCCGTGAAGGGATAGGAGGTGTGATAGGCAGTGAACCATCCGGTTCCTGTTGAAACTCTGACAAGCGGGGCGGTGAGGTTTGCCCGTTCCCTAATGGGGGCATCTTTCTCCCGAAGGAATTGGCCATGAGCATGCGCATAACCCGGGTCACGACGCGCACAGGCGATGATGGGACAACCGGCCTGGTCGGGGGATCGCGGGTGCCCAAGGATCACCTGCGAATTGCGGCCTATGGCACCATCGACGAGCTATCGGCATTTCTGGGTTTGGCGCGGTTGGAATGGGATGGAGAGGGATCGACTCTGGGAGCCCAAGGGAAAGTTCTGACGGATCATTTGCGCTATCTGCAGAATCAACTCTTTGTGGCCGGGGGAGACCTGGCGACGCCATGGGACCAAAGGCATCCGCAGATGAAGGTCGTGACGGCCGAAGAGATCGCCTACCTTGAGGAGCTCGGAGAACGCCTGAACAAGGATTTGCCGCCACTGAAGGATTTCATCCTCGCGGGTGGCAGTCGTACGGCCGCGCACCTGCATGTCGCCCGGACGATCGCGCGCCGGGCCGAGCGCCATGTCATCACCCTGGCGCGACAAGAAGATATCGGCCCCCATGTCGCCGTGTATCTCAACCGCTTGTCGGACACGCTGTTCATACTGGCGCGGTGGGCAAACCATGTGCTGGGGATAGCGGACGTGACGTGGGACAAGGTCCCGGCAAAGCCGGGTTTGGCCGCGGAGGAGTAATGGTGACATCGAGTCAGGCGACTGCATCGCGGGGCATGGATCTTCGCGAGTTGGCCATCGTGTTCCTGCTGGGTTTGCTGGCGACCTGGTTGTGGACGGCCAAGCTCATCATCCCCGCGCTCACGGGGCCGCTCATTGATTACATCAAGCATTATGAATCGGCGTACCTGATCCTGGCTGATATCACGCCGTACCATGTGATCATGTATTATTATCCGGTGTTTCTCGCGCTGTTGCACCAGCCGCTCTTCTGGTTCGAGGAATCCGAAAGTGTTCTGGTCTGGAGCTTCGGCAATGTTATCCTGGTGATGATGGGAACGCTGGTCCTGGCCGACATGCTGGCCACCATCAGTCCGCCGGCCAACTGCACGGGGCGCCTGAAGCGAATGCGCGCGTTCATCCTGCGGCATCCGCTCGTGTGCACGCTGGTTGTGGTCGGTGCCTTCGAGCCACTTCAACGGGTGCTGCGCTCCGGAAATGTGGATCCGCTGAACTTTCTCTTTGCGAGCCTGCTGCTGGGTCTCCTTGTCACGCGGCGGGATTGGCGTGGTGGGGTGATCCTTGGGTTGTTCTGCCTTGTAAAGGTCATGCCCATCCTTCTGCTGCCGCCGCTGCTGGCATTGAAGCGCTGGCGCGTTGTAGGCGCTCTGTGCGCCGTGCTCGCTGCTTATGGAGTTCTGACGCTGTCGTTCGGTTGGTGGCGCGGCGAAGTGTACTTGTTCCGGGAGATCCTTCCCAATGCACCCTGGGTGTGGCAGCATATCTCGCTGTCGTTGCATCGGCTGATAGGTACGCTCTTCGTTCCATCAGCGCTGGAGGAGAGCGCGACTTATGCACGCTTGATACTTGGGATCAATATGGTGTTGGGCTTGGGTTATTGCGCGCTGCTCTTTGCCGCCATGCAACGGGGAATCCGCCACCCGGACTTGCTCTTGGCCGCGGGATTGATCTGCATACTTCTCTACTCACCACTGTTGGAGACGATTCACTTCTCCTGGATCCTGCCGGCCTTTGCCGTGCAGGCACGGGCGTGGCTCAGCGGAAAGCTCGGCGACGGCATGTTCGCCTTGCTTGTCATGGGCTGGATGGGTCTTACCGCCAGCGACACGATCTCCACCCTGCTCCCGGTGGGAGCCATCGGCGGGGAATACTGGATGGTGCAAACACTTCTCTATCTCTTCCTGCTGACTCTTTCCCTGTGGGCTGCTCTTTCGGGCGGATCGATTTCCCATGAGTCGACCAATCGCGTGGAGCCGGAGGGCTTGGCGCCATGACGCTGCGGATCGTCGTCAACCTGTTGCACTCTCCGGCGCAATTGACGGGTACGGGTCGCTATGCCCGCGAGATGGTGCGGGCATTGGCGGCGTTGCCGGAGCAGCCGGAAATTATCGGCATCGTCTCGACTGAGAATTCAGAGGCTTTTCGGCTGGAGCTAATGCCCGCCAACTTGCGCCTGGTCAAGTGGGGCAGGCCATGGCGCGATGTCATGAAGCGCCGGCTCGAGGAGTGGATCTGGTTGGAGGAGTTCATCCGCGAGCTGAAACCGGATGTCTTCTGGGGGCCGACGAATTTTCTCCCGCTCATGTTGTTTCGCAAGCCATGCCCGTCGGTGGTCACCGTTCATGACATGACCTTCTTCCGACACCCGGACTCGATCGGGCGATTGCGGGGAACTTATTGGCGGCGATGGACTCGCCGGACACTGCGCGTGGCGGACAGGATCGTGACTGTCAGTCATGCTGCAGCCGAGGAGATTGCCGAATATGGCGGCGTTGACATCTCCCGCATCGATGTTGTCCCCAACGGAGTCGATGAAGGTTTCTTTCGCGCAGCGGGGGATGAAACGCGGCTGGAGGCGCTGCGCCGGGAGCTCCCGTTCCTCCCCGGCAATTACATCCTCTTTGTCGGGACACTTACCCAGCACAAGAACCTGCCCCGGTTGGTCGGCGCTCTCGCGAGGCTGAGGTCGATGCCCGGTTGCGAGGACGCGCAGTTGGTCCTGGCCGGAAAGCGCGGCGAAGGATACGAAAAGATCGCGCGCGCCATCCATCGCAACGGGCTGGAGAAGGCGGTGGTGGAACTGGGTTTCGTGCAGGACGAACTGCTCCCCGCCCTGTACGCCGGAGCGAGATTGGCGGTCTTGCCGTCGCTGAACGAAGGCTTTGGCCTGCCCATCATCGAGGCCATGGCCACGGGGACGCCCGTCGTCACCTCGAACACCGGCGCCATGGCCGAGGTCGGCCGGGACTGCGCCATCCTTGTGGATGTGAACAAGAAGTCCGCCATCGCCGGCGGGCTGGCGGATTTGTGGAGGGACGATGGCCTGCACGAGCGGTTGCGCAAAATGGGCATGGCACGCGCTCGGGACTTTACATGGTGCAATGCCGCCCAACAACTCTTTCGCATTCTTCAGGAGGCCGCCGCCGACCGCTCATGACCTTGTCGCGAATCCTTGGACCTTTGACCATCCTTGCTACGTGCGTTTTCCTGCTGGCCATTCCCTCGATTTCGATTTGTGCACCGTTGGATGCGCAGATCGAGGCGATCATTTCGCAGGGCGCCTCGGCGCGCGCGCATTGGGGCGTATATGCGGTGCGGGGGCGCAATCGCGAGGTCATCGCCAACGTCAACGGCGGGCGGCTCTTTGTTCCGGCATCGAACCGAAAGCTGGTCTCGACGGCGCTGGCCTTGGAGACGATGGGTGCGGACCATGTCCTGACGACGTTGGTGCATGTCGCCCAACCGCCCGCGGGCGGCGTGGTCACGGGGGATCTTGTCGTTCGCGCTGTGGGCGATCCCTCATGGGCGGCGGACAATGGGTTGCTGGATGGGCGCCCCGGCAGGTCGATCCTGACGGACATCGCGCGCCAGGTTTCCCGGGCGGGAGTCACCCGCGTCACCGGCGATTTGGTCATCGATACATCGCGCTTTGTGGAGCCGGATCCCATTCCGCCGGCATGGGATTGGGAGAACATGCAGATGAGCTTCGCCTCGTTGCCGTCGGTCTTTGGTATCAACCACAACCTTGGCGCCGTGCGGGTTGCGCCGGGACGACCGGATGAACCGGTCCTGGTCAGTCCGCTCGGCAGCGTGCCGCCTTTCACGGTCATCAACCGGTCTGTCACCGGGCGCGCTGGATCGCAGCCTACGTTGGAGCTGCGCCGCAGCATCGACGGGCGGGAGTTGTTGGTGCGGGGTTCCTTGTCGGCCGATGCCGCGGAGGGCATTCGTTCGATCCCCTTGGGGGAGCCGACCTTGTTCACAGCGCGGGAGCTGAAGGCAGTGCTGGCGGAAAATGAGGTCACGATCGACGGGACGGTCGCCTTCAGCGATCGCTCGATCCCAGTCGGTCACGTGCTCGCCTCGGTCAATTCCGTTCCGCTGCCAAATATCCTGAGCGTGACAAACAAGGACAGCGAGAATCACCTGGCTGAGAGCCTGTACCTGTTGGCGGGGGCGCAGGTTTTCGGGACAGCGAGCTACCGCGCCAGCGCCGACGCCGAGGCTCGCATGTGGCGCCGCCTGGGAGTGGACAGCGGCGACTATGCATCATCTGATGGCAGCGGATTGTCCCGAAAGAATTATGTGACACCTCGCGCAATTGTCGCGTTGCTCAATGGATTTGAGGGGAGCGATGTCTACGTCGAGAGCCTCGCGCGGACGGGCTATCGGGGGACGTTGCGCTACCGGTTGTCCGGCGACAATCTGCGCGGCCGCATACGGGGGAAGACAGGGACGCTGGATGGCGTGACCGCCCTGTCAGGGTACATCGACCATGGGACCGAACGCGTCGTGACGTTCTCCATCCTGGTGAATAATTTCAACGGCAACACATCCACGATCCGCGCGAAGGTGGATGAGATTGTGGAGTTGTTGGCGAAGTGATCCGCAGTTGTGCTGCTGGATGGGTGGGCGAAAGTGGAAGCAGTGGACAGGGTGGGCGCCATGGAGGCACCTACCCTGTCCGCGAACTCGTTCCACGAAAACCTACTGCGCGAAGTTTCCTAACCCTTCAACGCCGCGAGGATATCCTCCGTCTCCGGCATGCCACGCTGGGCGAACTTGACCTTGCCATCCTTGCCGATGACGTAGACCGTGCGCGTCGTCATGCCTGTCAAGCCGCGGCAACCGTAGTTGCGGATGACTTCACCTTCCGTGTCGGCCAGGAGCGAGAAGGGGAAGTTGTGGTTGTTGGCAAAGGACAGATGGTCCTCGCGGCTGGCGGGGTTGACGCCCAGGACGACGGCGTCGGCCGCCATGTATTGGTCAAAGGAATCGCGTGCGGCGCACAGTTGCCGCGTGCAGCCCGGCGTCTCGTTGGCGGGGTAGAAGATCATGACGACGTTGTTCTTCCCCTTGAAGTCCGCCATGCGGACGACCTTTCCGTTCTGGTCGGACACGGCAAAGTCCGGCGCCACTTCGCCCACAAGGAGCATCTGGGACGGGTCGCGTTCTTGTCCGGCCGCGTCCACGGCGGCTCCGCTCGGGGCCGTGCTGACGCAGGCGACGCCGAGAAGGGTGGAAATAATCAGGCTGAAGATTCGAAACATGGCAGGCTCCCCCTGCAGAATTGAGTTCGTGGGTGGCTACTGCAAGGATCCGGCCAACGCAAGTCAAGCCGCAGTCACCCGCCGGATAATCTCTGCAAACTGGGGGATGAGTGCGTCGTCTTCGTACAGCTCTTTGGCCCTCGCGCGGCCACGGGCGCCAAATTGGCGGCGCAGTTCCGGCTCGGTGGCCAGCAGGATCATGGAATCGGCGAGGGCATCCTCATCCCCCGGATCGACGAGCAGGCCGCATCTCCCATCGGGCACCATGGTGGGAATGTCTCCCACGCGGGTGGCAATGATGGGAATGCCGGCAAACTGAGCCTCGGCGATGGAAAGCGGCATGGCCTCGGCCTGCGACGCCAGGACGCACACCTCCGCGGCTTGAAGCAGGGTTGGGACGTCCTCCCGCTGGCCGGTGAAGCAGACGCGTTCCGCAATGCCGAGGTCCTGCGCGAGAGACTGAAGCCGATTGCGCAGACCCTCATGTCCGGCGACTTCGCCGCCGACTATCCACAAACGAATAGCGGGTGCCACCCTCGAGGCCCGGGCAAAGGCACGGAGCAGCAACTCATGATTCTTGCGCGGACTCAGGAATGCCGCGCAGATAAAGACCGCTTCTTCCACGCTCGCACCCAACGAGGCCCTCAATGCAGCGCGGTCCTGATTGCCTATCGGCAATGAAGGATCCATCGGATTGGAGAGTGACTTCCAGACTCGCCCCCGCGGCTTCGGTTCAAACGGCCTGCGCGGCTCGCGGCCGACGAAGACGATGCCATGGGCCAGTTGACGCACCAGCCGAATACGCCATGGATGGCCCGCACTCATCTCCGGTGATTCGTGCACGTGCACGATGGTTCGAACGCCGGCGGCGCGGCAGGTTAGCAGGAAGGGCAGGGCAACGCTGCTGCCGATCCAGGCGACTTCGGGCCGAAGCCGCATCAAATGAATCCACAACCGCCCAAGTCCCATCAGGCGACCCAGCGCAAGCCGGAGGCGATCCATCATTCCTGAAGCGGCGAAGGAGCCGGCGGGATAGCCGAGGACAGTATAAGGCAGGTTGGCCTGGTGTACGAGACCGGCTACACCATCGTTCATCGGCAACGCCACGCGGATGTCCCAGCCCCGGTCGGCGAACCGACGGGCAAGATCGACCGTCACCCGGGGTGCGCCGGAGGGTTCGCTGGAGTGGGGGATGAAAAGCACGCGCTTCATGGCATCGCCTCGCCTGCAAGACTTGCCCGGCGGGCCATGCGGACCCAACGCCAAACTATCACCCAGGCGGGGATAGCCGGCTGGGCAGCCGTCACGTTGACATTGCGCTCGGGCGCGGGAGGCTGGTCGCCTCACCAACGCTTCGCCGCTACGGCGCGGAGCCCAACATGAGGAGATCCTTCGCCATGCGTGTTGTCTTTTTTGGCACCCCGGACTTTGCCGTCCCGACTTACTTCAAGATCGCCGAGTCCCGAAACCACGAAATCGTGGGGGTGGTGACCCAGCCGGACAAGCCCGCCGGCCGCGGCAAGCACCTGAAGGAGCCGCCGGTCAAGACCTACGCCCAGCGTGGCAACGCGCCGATCTTCCAGCCGCCGACGTTGAAGAAGGGTGTGTTCACGGAGACACTCAAGTCCCTCAACGCGGACGTCGGTGTTGTTGTGGCCTACGGCCAGATCCTGCCGCCGGACCTGTTGCAGGTGCTGCCACACGGGTTCCTGAACGTGCATGCGTCGATCCTGCCGAAGTACCGCGGCGCGGCGCCGATCCAGTGGGCGCTCGCCAATGGCGAGGAACGCACTGGCGTGACCATCATGCGCATCGAAGAGGGGCTGGACAGCGGTCCCATTATCGAGATTCACGAGCAGCCGATCTATGAGGACGACGACGCGCGCAGCCTGCACGACATGCTCAGCGTGTTTGGCGGGGAGTTGATGCTGGAGGTGCTCGACCGATTGCAGCGCGATGGCGAGTTGGAGGAAACGCCGCAGGACCACTCGCAGGCGACCTATGCCCCGATCATCAAGCGCGAGGACGCGCGCGTCGATTGGTCATGGAACGCGGACAAGATCATCTGGCGCGTGCGCGCTTTTGTGGGATGGCCCGGCGCGTGGACGACATTGAGCGGCGAGTCCTGCAAGTTTCTCGGGATGGAGGCGGTGGATCCGGACTGGATCAGCGTCGATTGGCGCAGCGATGACGTGCCACTGGGGACGGTGGTGGACATCATTCGCGGCCGCGGTCTCGTCATCAAGACGGGGCATGGAGGTCTGGTGTTGGCCACGCGCATTCAACCCGCAGGGCGCAGGGAAATGGCCGCCACCGACGCGGTGAATGGTGGCTATGTGGATGTCGGCACGCGGTTTGGGAGCTGATCGCCGCGGTCAAAACGGACCGAGGTCCTTTCGCACGGCGAAGATGTATTCCACATAGGACAGGCCCGGGTCGCGGTCGTAGGTCACTTCACGCCAGAGCAAGTAGTCGCGAATGCGCGCCCACTCGCGCCCGGCCAGTTGATCCGCCGCCCGGTCACGTGGACTCGATGCGTTGTGCGTTGGGACTGTCACGCGCCAGCCGCCGAGGAGACGATCCACGCCCAGTGGCTCCGGCACCCAATGCATGCGCAGGCGGCCGCGATAGAGGTGGTATTCGTCCGCAAGGCCGGGGATCGTCTCATCACCAAGTGGTAGGAAAAGGAACTCGATGCGATCCTGCATGGCCGCCTCGACATCGCCACTGACGCGATAGTCAACGTCGCGCAGGTACCACCTCAGTGGCCACACGATGTCGAAGTCCGCCATCTGCACGCGGACGGATTTGAGCGTGCGCGGATCGTTGTAGCTTTCGATCCATTCGGGACGGCTGCTGCCGGGACGGTGCTGGTGGCGAATGCTGGCCACGTCGCGATAGCGCAGGATCATCGCGGCGTGATGCTTCACGTCGGCGGTCGTTTCGCCATAGACGTAGCGCTCGCGAACATCGCCCACGTTCACAAAGCACAGATGCACCGCGGCGCGGGTTTGCCAGACGAGCGAAATGCCGAGCAATCCGAGGAGGCCCAAGCGCGGCAGTTTGTGATGTTGAACGGTGCTCGATCTCCACACGTGCTCCGAATAGATGCCGACAAGCAGCACCAACGGGACAGCCGCGTGGACTCCCACCTGGGGGACCTTTTCGCGGGCATAGCTGGCCGCACCAAGCATCACGACAAAATACCACACAAGGAGCGCCTGCATGCGATCGCCGCGCTGGAGCGATCGCCAGGTCACAACCGTCGCAATCAGGATGAGGAGCGCAATGATGGCGAGGTGAAAGCCCGAGGTCAGACTTAGCCGGTCGTCGAGGACCTCACGGCCCGACATCGCAAGGAAGCCGCCATCCTCCGCGGGGATTGGTTCGAGCAGGAACCGGGACCACGAGTCGGAAGAAAACCATGAGATGGCCAACAGGACCATGAGAAGTGTAAGGGCCAATGCAATGCGGCCACCAAGTGTCGGATAGAGATACGCTGCCACACCAGCGGCCAGCGTGAGCATTGCCATCGCGAGGAACCACATCGGAGGCGAAGGGATTCCGTGGGCGATCACGACATGCAGCGCCAGGAATGGAGCGGCGCAAAGCAGCAGGGCGATGGCGGTGGTGCGGTTCCACTGTCCCCTTGTCATCAGGAGTATCAATCCGATGACGAGCACAAGCAGGCCCGGGAGTTCATAGACTGCCAGATTCAACATGTGCTGGTGAAATGGACCATAGATGCGGTGGATGGCGTGTTGCCCCATCCAGTAGGCGAGCGTGCGATGGTAAAGGCTGAACGGGCTCTCGGGATACTGTAGGAATGTCGTGAAGAGAATGATGAACAGGGCGATCCCGGCTGATAGGGACGCGATGATGGCGAAGCGTCCGGTCCAGAAGCGTGACCAAAGGTCGGAGAGCAGACCTTGCCCGCCGAGTCTTCGCTGAACGGCAATGCGCAAGCCATACGCGAATGCCACAGCCCCACCGATCAACAGCAGATAGAAGACCCGCCAGAACCATGGCCTTCCGGCCATGCCGACGCCTTCGACAGGCGAATGCCAGCCCAGTGCCAAGGGAAGCGAGCGCACGTCCTTCATGACAAAATCGTGTCCCAGCTCGGAGACAACGTCCGCGTCGAAGCGAATACCTTCGACGATCTGTGTCTGGACCAATGTCGCGCCAACAATGATGAAACCGGCAACTAGTGGCACGGATGGGATTGGCGCGGTTGGCGAATGTGCGGATGGGCTCTTGTGGGAATCGCGCTCAAGCAGATCCTGCATCAGCGCCAGAACGGCGAACGTCAGCAGGATGAAGTAGACGAAGAGACTGCTCTCCTTGTTGCAGAACAGGACGGCGCACGCGAACACGAGCGATGCCAGCCATCCCTTGCTCTGCGTTCGCCACCACCAAGCCAGCGACGCGATGATCCAGAACTCGACAAAGAGGAAGACGCCGTCCTCGCGGAAGAAGCGTCCATAGTACATGAGCCCCGGCGAAAGCGTGTAGAAGGCGAGGGCGATCGGAGTGCCGATGCGCCCCAGCCACGGCCGCATCGCGACAATCCAACCAAAGGCGCCGATGCCCAGGATGGCCGATCCAAGGCGCATGGTCGCGTCACTGGAGCCGAGCAGCCAAAACAGGAAACCTTGCCACCACAAGTGAAGCGGACCGTGGAGGATGGGCTGGTAGCGATAGTTGAACTCGCGCACCAGATGGTATTCGGTGTAATAGAGGAATAACCCCTCGTCGTGCATGACCGGCTTGGCACCCAGGTCCCACAGGCGCGTCACCACACAGATGGCGAACAGCAGCGCAATCATTGCCCATTCGCGGGTGCTCATGGCGGTGAAGTGGCGCTTGATCATGGCGCATCCCTCCGGGCGATGCGATAGAGCACGGAATCGCCGGCACGATGGACGACTTCCAACGAGTCGAACTTCTCCAGCGCGCCGGGCATATCTCCGTATCGCTCGCGCTCAATGCTACCGACAAAGATGAGGTCGATGCGAAGCCGTTCGATGGCGTTTCGGATTTCGCCGTCCAGATGGTCCGACATGTAGATGAGATCCACCTGGGCCGCCAGCGAGTTGAACAGTTCCGGGTGTAGTGGCGCATTGGCGTAAAGTGCATCCATCAACGGCACGAGATGCTCCGGCGCCGGCGTGCTCCAGCCGCGCCATTGGGATTCGTGATGCGACCAGCCGATCAGCGTCGGAATGCCTGTCGCAGCGGAGACGCGTCCCACGTCGGTGTAGGACCCAGAATCGGCTCGCGGTGGTGCTCCCAGCAAGGTGGGGGTGCCGTCAATGTTGCGCTGCATCCAGCGGATCAGCGCCAAGTCATCGGGCGAATACTCAGTGGAGCCCATCCACGCCAAGGCATCCAATGTTCCTTCGCGGGGATGTTCCTCGGCAATGCGCGCGCGCGTGCCCTCGATTGGGTAGATGAGGCCCAGCCGCAGGAGGATCACGAGAACGAGCAACTGAACACCGCGCATTCGAACTGAACTGTGGGCAAATCCGAATCGCAGCACCATCGTCATGCCCAAAGCCATCAGGGGCCATGTTGGATACAGAATCTTGAAGGGCGTGTTGTAGCGCACGAGATGACCGGTGTAGGCATCGTTGAAGTAGAATATCTCGACGAACAAGTGCCAGATGAACGCCACTGCCAGAAAGAGCCAGATGATTCCGTGTGCCCGCTGGGAACTTCGTAATGAGAGCGCATAGCAACCCAGTGCCAGCAGTCCCGCCACCGGCGCGGCGAGAGCTGCCATGGCATTCCAGATCAGCAGAAACAGCGCGAGGAGGCCAAAGAGAAGGGCCATGCTCTTGTCCAATGGCCAACACCAGACGGCTCGCAGCGCACGAGCAATGAGCATCCCGGCGATCGGGATGACGAACAACCCCCACATGGTGATGTATTCCCACAGCGTGGTCCGCAGTACAGGCGGTACAATCCGCAACGGCGTGCGCTGGAGGATGGAATCCACCACCAGACCCGGCATGGAGAACACCTGGCTGGAGAGGCGTGGGGGGAATGTGGTCACGAGCAACGGCTCCGACGACTCGAAGGGACTCGTGAATGTCAGCAGGTGAGGCATTGCCAGAAGAAGCGCAATGCCACCAATCGCTGCAAAAGCCAGCAACGCCGAACCACCACGTTGGAAAGCATTCGACCATCGCGAGCGAAGGCACTGCCAGGCCATGACAATTGCTGTGGGCAACGCGAGCAATGTGACAAGGATCCTGCCGAAGAATGCATTGCTATCAAGTGGCGCGAATGTGGAAAACATCAAGGAGAGCACGCAGAAGTACAGCAGTGACAGGGACGGCCAAACGATTTGGCGCGAGAGTGCCGTGCCTCGCGTGACTCGAAAGAACGCCGTCAGGATGAATGCAAGAACGATCGGGACATACACCACCGCGTCCCATGCGTTCACCACGAAGGCGGCTGCCATGGCCAGGCCGAGCAGCGCGACTTCCGGATGGCATCGTCGCCACCAAGTGCCGGGGGTAGCCACCAGACGATGTGACTTGCGCCAAAGCGAGACGAGCAACGTTGCCACCAGCATCCCCACGGGCAACGCCATGTGATGCGCGTGCAGGTCGCCGAGCATCGCAGAGAACGCGGGGAACTCGGTGATTGTTCCGGGATCCTGCTGGGGGGTGAAGTTGCTGGAATAGACGCGGCTGCTGCGCCAGAAATTGAACGCCGTGCTGCCGGAATCGCGGGCGAGGACTTGATGCAAGGCGTCAAGATTCCCGAAGAGTCCAAC
>CAZVAQ010000032.1:6299-29789 GCA_964625145.1 uncultured Candidatus Sumerlaeota bacterium | reverse complement strand
CGCCCCCGCAGCCTGACAATCCAAAGTCTCTAAACTCTGAACTTAGGTGCTGGGCAGGGCGCTTTCAGGTTGACTTTGCCCTACGTCCGAAGGGGCATGGACATGGAAGAACTTGGGGCAGGACCTCCTCGCCGGCGCCCGCCGCCGGCACCTGTGGGCGCAGCCCACGAACCGGGTCCGAGACAGCGCCCCAACATGGGAGTGGGTCTATGGCTTCCGCCATGGAAAGAAAACTGGGCGAGATGCTCGTCCGGGATCATGTGCTGACTTCCCAGGACCTCGAGACTGCCATCGCGCGGCAGGAAGAGACACGCGCCAGTTTGGGCCGTGTCATCGTCGAGATGGGTCTGGCCACCGAGTGGGAAATGGCCGCCGCGCTGGGCAAGCAGCTCAACGTCCCCTTCATCACCCTGTCCCATTACGACATCGACAAGTACGTCCTTAGCTGCATCCCCGCCCACATCGTCCAAAAGTACAAGATCGTCCCGGTCGACAAGACCGGCGACACGCTGACCATCGCGCTCTCCGATCCGTCGAACATCTATCTGCTCGACGAATTGCGCATCCTGACCCAGAGCCAGATCATCCCGGTCATCTCCTTTGAGTCCGACATCCTTGAAGCGATCAACCGCTATTACAAGGACCAGCGCGGCTCCATCAACTTCGACGAGATGCTCAAGGAGATCAGCGAGGAAGACTTCCGCTCCATCCAGGAGGAGCTCGAGAGCGAGTCCATGGACTACCTCGAGGTCGGTGATGACGAGAACAAGGCGGGCGACGATGAGGACGTCAACGACGCGCCAGTCATCCAACTCGTCAACCAGATCATTATGGATGCCATCAAGCAGGGCGCGTCCGACATTCACTTCGAGCCCTTCGAGAAGGTCTTCCGCCTGCGATACCGCATTGACGGCATCCTGCACGAGATGAACCCGCCGCCCAAGAAGTTCCAGAACGCGGTCACCTCCCGCCTGAAGATCCTCTCCGACCTCGACATTGCCGAGAAGCGCCTGCCACAGGACGGCCGCTTCCGCATCAAGATGAAGGACCGCGCCATCGACTTCCGCGTGTCCACCTGCCCCACCGTCCATGGCGAGAAGACCGTCATCCGTATTCTCGACCAAGGCAACCTGATGCTGGACCTCGCAGACCTGGGGTTCGACGCCGAGGAACTCGACAAGCTCAACACCGCCATCACCTCGCCATGGGGAATGGCGCTCATCACGGGTCCCACCGGTTCCGGCAAGTCCACGACCCTCTATTCCGCCCTGTCGACGATCAACGACCCGACCAAGAACATCAGCACCATCGAGGATCCGGTCGAATACAATCTCAAGGGCATCAACCAGGTTCAGGCCAAATTCAACATCGGCCTCAACTTCGCCACCGGCCTGAAGGCTTTCCTGCGCCAGGACCCCGACATCATCATGATCGGTGAGATTCGTGACCTGGAAACCGCGGAGATCGGAGTGAAGGCCGCCCTCACCGGTCACTTGGTCCTCTCCACGATCCACACCAACGATGCCCCCAGCACCCCGCAGCGTATGACCAACATGGGCGTGGAGCCTTTCCTGGTCAGCGCGTCGCTCATCCTGGTCGAGGCCCAACGTCTCGTCCGGCGTGTCTGCAAGAACTGCCGCAAGGAATACGAGCCCGACCCGGGGCTGCTCCGCGCCCTCGGCGTTGATGACACCGACGCACGCTTCTACAAGGGCCTCGGCTGCGACGTCTGCCGCGGCACGGGCAAGAAGGGCCGCGTCGGTCTCTATGAAATCATGACCGTCGACGACGCGCTGAAGGATGCCATCACCAACTCGATGCCCACGAACCAACTGAAGAAGATGGCCGTGGAACGCGGCATGCGAACACTTCGCGCCGCGGGAGTCCGCAAGGCCCTCCAGGGCATCGCGCCCATCGAGGACGTGCTGGGAGCGACCATGGCCGACGAGGTCCTCGAGACGCCACGCGACCGTCGCAGCGACCCCGAAGCCAATGGCAGCGGCATCTTCAAGGCCCACCACGTCGAGGTGGGTGTTTCAGAGGCTTGACATCCCCAACGGGGAAATTCTTTCTACACCTGCAGTCCCGATAAGATCCGGAGCCCATTTCGCCCATGCCGACCTACCAGTATGTCGCCCGCGCCGCAGATGGCCGCGTCGTGAGCGGCACGGCCGAGGCCAGCGATCAAAATACCGTCGTCCAGATGTTGCGCGAAAAGGGCCTGATGCCCACGCGCATTTCCATCGGTGCCGGCAAGACTGGCGCAAAGAAAAAGCGCCGCGGCCGAGGCGGCCGTACCAGCCTGGACGACCTGGTCGTCCTTTCGAACCAGATGTCGGTCATGATCCGCGCCGGCCTGCCGCTCATCGAGGTGCTGGACATCCTCTCCGAGCAGACCGAGCGCAACTCGCTGGCCGCCGTCGTCCGACAAATCCAGCGTGACGTCGAGGGTGGCGAGTCCCTCACCGAGGCGATGGTCAAGCACGCCAACGTCTTCAACATGTTCTACCTCTCCATGATCCGCGCGGGAGAGGCTTCCGGTATGCTCGACACGATCCTCGAGCAGGTTGCGGTCTACCTGGAGAAGACCGCCAGCCTGCGCCGGAAGATCAAGATGGCCGTCATGTATCCGGCCACGGTCTCCATCGTGGCCGCGGGCATCACGGTCTTCCTGCTGGTCAAGGTCGTCCCGGTCTTCAAGGACATCTTCTCCAACCTGGGTGGCAATCTTCCCCTACCCACAAAAATCACCGTGTTCCTGTCGGAATTCGTCATCGGATACTGGTGGCTGATCCTGCTGGGCTTGCTCGGAATCTATGTCTTCTTCTGGCAATGGTCAAAGACACGGCACGGCCGCTTCATGATCGATTCCTTCAAGTTGAAGCTCCCCATCTTCGGGCCCCTCTTCCTGAAGAGCGCCGTCGCCAACTTCACCCGCACACTGGGCACCTTGATCCGATCCGGCGTGAACATCCTCTATGCGCTGGATATTTGTGCCAAGACCGCGGGCAATGCCCGGGTGGAGAGCGCGGTGCTGCGCACCAAGGCCAGCATCCAGAGCGGCGAGTCCCTGGCCAAGCCCCTGACCGAGTCCGCAGTCTTCCCCCCCATGGTGACGCGCATGATCGACGTCGGCGAGAAGACCGGCGCCCTGGAAAGCATGCTGACCAAGATCGCCGACTTCTACGAGGACCAGGTCAACACGGCCGTGGCCGGTCTGACCTCCCTCATCGAGCCGCTCCTGATCGTCTTCCTCGGTGTCGTCGTCGGCTTCATCGTCATCTCCATGTTCATGCCCATGTTCAAGATGATCGAGCTGATCAAGTAGCGGCCCCGGCCCGTCCTCCTCGCCCCCGGACCCCGGACTGAAAAACCGGGGTTCCGGGCCCCCGAACCCAGGTTCTGGATCTCCCGCGCGGGACATTTTCCTTTTGCGGCCTCCCCGCCCCCGTGGCGACAGTTCCCACCGTTCCGCGACGGGTTCCATTCGTTTGTCCTGCTCACCCGCAGCGGCCAGCACCCACGAGGCCTTTCACGATGATCAACCCCGATCTGGAAAAAAGATATGCCGACTGCACCGAGCTCTCCGCGGCGTGGAAGGACTACCTCGAGTTCTACAACAAGGCCGTCAAGGAAGACGGCGAGCTCACACCCGAGCTCGAAGCCAAGTTCATGGAATGCAAGGGCACCATCGCCATGCTCCATGACTCGCTCATGGAGTCGCTGAAGGAGGACCGCGACATCGGCCAAAACATGCTCGCCATCGTCAACCGCTCCATCACGCTCAAGCACGTTCGCCGTCTGGGACAGGCCGACAAGAAGAAGATCGAGATCGAGTGGCACGAGTGCTACCTGCAACTCAATGAGACCGTGAGCGTGCTCGCCGAGCAGCGCGAGAAGCTCGCAAAGGTCAGCAAGTTCCAGGAGCGCATGGGCAAGCTCTCCGAGTCCGCCCATGTCGGCACCCACAACTTCTTCACCTCGCTGTGGTTCCGCCTCATCGTCATCGGCGCCATCATCGCCGCGCTGGTGATCTTCGTGCCATGGAGCACCCTGCGCGATTACGGCACGCCCGGCAAATGGTACCAGGCCGTGCTCGACTTCAGCCGCGATGAACTGGGCCTCATCGACGCGCCGTACGGCAGCATCGAGCGGTTCGCCAACAAGCACATGGCCGCCACCGCCCCCGAGGGCATCAGCATCAGCATGGACGACCTGCCCGCCGAGTCAAACTTCACCAATCGCCTGCGCTTCCTTGATGTGCTGGGCCAGAACGGCGCGGACTTCCTGGCCAGTCGCGAAGGATACCACCAGCGCAAGTTCAACCTGAACATCAACCAGCGCCAGAACACGGTCAACGTCGCTGCCTTCTTCTGGTATCCCACGTCCCGCGCCGAGAATTTTGAGAACGCCCTCAAGACCGCCCAGTTCGACCAGGCCGTCCAGAACCAGATCACGCAGAACCAGGTCCGCGTCCTGCGCGTGCACAACGTCATCGTGGTGATGTGGGGTGGAGTGCCGGAAGCGCGCGAACGCATCGCCAAGGAAGTCTTCGGCGAAAGCTAAACCCCAACGCGGGCCCAAGCCGGCTCCCACCGCGGGAGGCCCGAGGATGTCTCCACAGACACACGCCCGCGACCCCGAGCCGTGGCTCGTCCTTGCCGGTGCGAGCCTGCCTGCTGCGCCACTACGAAGTCTCCTCGAACAATTCGGAGACGCCGCGAATCTGATCGGCGCCCGCGATGTCGATCTCTCCGGACCCGGCGGCTTGGCCGAAGGACCCCTTCGCCGACTGCGCGAATGCCAACGCGACGCCGTCGCATTGCAGCGGCAGGCCGATCTCCTGCAACAACACGACATTCGCATCGTCGTTCGTGGAGACGAGGACTACCCCGCCCGACTGGAAGAACTTCCCGACGGCGCACCCATCCTCTTTGTCCAAGGAGACATCCAGGACGAAGACCGGCTGGCGGTCGCACTTGTCGGCCCGCGCATGGCCACCGCCTACGGATTGGAAGTCACCCGCCGGCTGGCAACACAACTTGCACCGACAATGACCATCGTTAGTGGCCTGGCCGTTGGAATCGATTCCACCGCCCACCGCGCAGCCATCGAAGCCAGCGGCCGTACGATCGGTGTCGCCGCCTGCGGTCTGGACCAGGACTATCCAAAGGGGAACACGCCGCTGCGCGAAGCCATCCCATCCGCCGGTGCCATCGTTTCCGCGTATCCGCCCCTCACAAAGGCCGCCACGCATCACTTCCCCGCGCGCAATTACCTGATGGCCGCGATGTCCCTGGCCGTCGTGGTCGTGGAAGCCTCCGAGAAGAGCGGCGCCCTGGTCACTGCCGAGGCCGCCACCGAGCTGGGCCGTGAAGTGCTCGCCGTCCCCGGCGACATCACGCGTCGCAACAGCCTGGGCACCAACCGCCTCATCGCCCAAGGCGCATGGATGGTCACCACGCCCAGCGATGTCATCGCCGCGCTGGAACAACGGTTGGACGATGAACTGCGCATCATCAAGGAGCGCCGCGCGCAGGCCGCTCCCGATGCAGCCGGCGCCAACTCCATCGACATCGCCAGTCTGCCAACGGCCGAACAGTGGATCGTCGAAAAGGTGCGACATTCCCCCATGGCCTATGATGACATGGTCGCCATGTGTGTGGGGGACCTCATGTCGCTCGGCGATCTGACCACGGCGTTGCTCATGTTGGAGCTCAAGGGCTTCATCCGCCAAGCCCCCGGAAAGGTCTACCATCCCGCGTGTTGAAACCCTCAAGGCTGTGGAACCCTGTCGTCGCCACCGAGGCCGGATTCCTCGCGGTCTTTGGCGTGCTCTTTTTCTTCAACGCCATGCACTATTGGCCCCAGGTCATCGACGACGCCTACATCGCCTTTCGATTTGCAGAGAACCTGACACTTGGCAACGGGCTGCGCTACAATCCCGGCGGCCAACTGGTGGAGGGCTTCACCAGCCCCGCCTGGGTGGTGCTCTCCGCCATCGCCATCCGATTCGGATTCGATCCGCTGGTGGTGGCAAAGTTGGCAGGCCTGACCTGTGGCCTCGCCATCGTCGTTCTCTCATGGGCCATCACCAAGACTCTGCGGCAACGCACCGATGCGTGGAATCTTCTTCCTCCCCTGCTCATCGCCACCAACGCCCACGTCGCCTTCTGGTCCATGCAGGGCATGGAACCATTGCTGCAAGTCGCCGTCCTGATGGCGGCCTATCGGTGGACATGGATCTGGATGCGGGAAGGGCACCACGCCATCCGTTCGGCCTGCGCAATCGTGTTTGCGATCTTTGTGCGCATCGACAGCATCGTCCTGCTCGCGCCCCTCGCCGGTTGTGTACTGATCATGCTCGCACTCAAGGCCTGGTCACTGCGCAGTGCTGCAAACACTCCTGAAGACGAAGCACCAAACCCGCGCGAACGCATTCAGCATGTACTGCAATGGATCGCGGCCATCTGCGGCGCGCTCATCGCCTTCCAGGTCATGCGGTTCCTGATCTTCGGCGACTGGTTGCCGAACACTTATTACGCCAAGGTCGCCTTCTCGCCATGGAACGGCGAACGCGCCCACGCCTATCTCTTTCAGTTCTTCCTCAACCAGGGTGGTTGGCAACAGGACGGCGGAACATTCCACATCGCCTGGATTCTCTCCGGCGGCCCCATCAACTCGCTGGCGTGGATGAACCTGTGGCTGGCCACGGCATTGCTGCTCGTCACCGGCATCATCGCCCATCCTCACGCCAAGTGGGTGGAACCCGCTGCGTTGCTCCTTGGCGCTGCCGTCACTGGCGCCTGGTACACATGGCATGTGGGTGGCGATTGGATGCCGGGGTTCCGGTTTCTTATGCCAACCTTTGTCTTCATCTGTTGCGCCATGCCCATTGCGCTCGATGCCTGGAAACGACTCGCAGACAAATGGCCGCGCGTGACCATTGCGGGCAATGCCCTGTTCCTCCTCGCGTGTGCCGGCACCATTGCCGAGCAGGCGCGCACGGAGACGGCCTACGTCTTTGGCCGCGATCCCATCTGGCAGAAGCGCGAAGTACAATGGTTGTCGCTGAATCATGTCCGCGAGAACATCAACCGCGGCTTCACCCCCGCATTGCTGGAGGCCGCCTCGATTCTCGCGCTGGAGACACAACCCGGCTCCCGCATTCTCATGAGCGACATCGGCCTGCCCATGTGGGCCGCACCGCATCTGAACGTCATCGACGCGGACGGATTGGTCGACAAGTACCTGGCCGACGCGCCATCGGTCCGTGGCGAGACATTCGAAGGACCGCCCATTCCATCGCGCGAGCAGATCGAGTCCGAACTCCGCGGGCAGCTCGGCAATCGCGAGATCGACGCCGAGGTCCGCCAATGGCTCCGCCATGAATCCGAACGCCTGTATCGGGAAGAAGTCACGCAACGCAATGTTCGCATGATCATGGAGAACATCCGCCCGGAGTACATCCTCGTCTTCGAGGTGCATCCCGGATCCGGCACGGCCGAGCCGGGGATCCGCTATCCGGAGATCATCGAGCGCGTCACCCGGCATCCCGGCTTCGAGGATTACGAGTGGCGTCAATCCTGGCCAAAGACCGGCGACAACGTCTGGAACCATCTCTATCGCCGCAAGGACGTCCCGTTGGAATTGACGCGGCAGGAACGCGACCGGCGACTGGAGCAACTCATCCAACGCAACCCACGCGTCCTCATCTTCAGGGTCATGGATGAACTGGGCAGGATCATACCCACCGAAGAGTGATTCATGCAGGAAGAGAAGCCACCACTCCCCTATCGAACGTGGGCCCTTCGCTGGCTTCTCGCGATTGTTGTTCTTGCCGCGTTCCTTCGCTTCTGGAATCTGGGCACGATTCCTCCCGGCCTGTTTCGCGACGAAGCCGAGAAGGGCTACACAGCGCTTGAACTCTGGACCACCGGCCGCCAGGGCCAGTTCATGCCCGACGGTTCCATCCAGGTCACGCGCCTGTTCCCCCTCTTTGTGGACGCGGGCGGTGTGAAGACCTCCGCCATCTATCAATACCTCTCCGCTCCCATCGTCGGCATCTTTGGCCTCAACGTCTGGACCACGCGCGCCGCCGCCGCGCTTGTCGGCACTCTCACCGTGCTGGTGGTGTTCTTCCTGGCGCGGGTTCTGATTGCTGAAACGCACGGACGGGCACGGACGGACACTGATAATGAGGAGACGCGGAGAAACTGGATCGCATTGTCCGCCGCGTCACTGTTGGCCATCTCACCCACTCACGTTCTCTTCAGCCGTTGGGCCCAGCAGGGCATCACGCTTCCCCTGCTTGTGGCGCTTGGGGCCCTGTGCCTGCTGAAAGTTTCAACCGCCGGACCGAGGCATCGCCGCGCACTGGGCATCGGTGGCGGCGCGTTGCTGGGGATTGCCGCCTACGCCTACGATCCCGCCCGTCTGGTCGTCCCGGTCATCGCACTCGGCATTGCGTGGGAGCATCTCGCCCGGCGCGGCACATGGCGCGACATGCTCCCCGGAGCCATCGCCTTCGCCGTCATCGAGATCCCGCTCATTCTCTTCACACTGACCGAAGGCTCCGCGCGTCTGCAACGAGTCACCATCTTCAACGAATCAGACGCCAACCCCATCGTTGCCATCCTTCTGAACTATCTCGCACATTTCGATCCGCTGTTCCTCTTCATCACTGGCGACGCCAACCCGCGCCATTCCATGCCCTTGTCCGGGCTACTCCCCTGGGCCGAAGCACCCTTCTTCCTCTCCGGCCTCGTCGCCATCGTGTGGAAACGCCCGCCCGGCGCCCGGCTCCTCGCCGTCTGGCTCCTCGCCGCGCCGCTTGCCGCTTCCCTCACCAACGACGGCATCCCTCATGCCTTGCGTTCCATCCTCTTCTTCCCCGTCGTTCACTTGGTCAGCGCCAGCGGCCCCGTGTTGCTTGCTCAGTCTCTTGGCAATCGTAGCGCCATCATCTGCGCCAGTGCTTCCTGCGCCATCACCGCTACGCTGCTGTTCATTGGCCTCTTCACCATCATTCCCAAGCATGGAGTTCCCTGGCAGTACGGCGTGCTGCAGGCCATGACCGCCATGGACAAACGCAACCCCGATGGCCCCAATGTCCTGTCCGTTCAGGTCCCATACGCCCACTATTACGTCCTGTTCCACGACAATCCCCACCCGCGTGATTTCCACGAGCGCGGTCTCGAAGCCGCGCGCACGCTGATCCTCCCCCCCGGTGCCCGGCTGCCCGACGGGGCCTTGGTCGCCCGCCCACCATCCAGCCCCTTTGAGCGCGCCCAACCCGGCGACATCCAAAATCTGGAGGGTCATCCCGGCGACCCGCCCGCCATGGCGATCCGCAATGCCTGGTGACGTCCTGGGGCCAAGCCCGGGAGCTGTCGCGAGTCAGCCAATACCTGTCCGACTTTCGCGCCACCGAAGGTGCCTTGACTCCCAGCACATTCCATCCTCTCTCTCACAGTTGGAGGCTGGATTGAACCTTGTTGCGCGTTACCTCTTTGACTCTTCTTTCACTCCTCGCCGCGGCGGGCATCCACGCCCATACCCTCGATAGTCCCACCTTCAAGAATATCTGCGCTCCCGCCTATCTTCCGGATGGCGGGCTGCAGCTCGACCGCGCCGCGCTGGACGATCTGGCGCACCTCAATGTGGACATGATCCGGATGGAGTTCATCGGCGACCACGACAATCAGCGCACCATCAACTACGAAGCCTACGATCACATCGTCGACGAGGCCGGCAAGCGCGGCATCTCCATGATGGGACTGGTCGCCTACCAATCTTTTCCCGTCGTCTACAACGACCGCTCCGAATGGAGCCATCCGTCCTTCCGCCAACGCTTTGTCAACCGGCTCTCCGAGATCGTCCGCCATTACCACGACCGCGAGTTTCCCATCCGCCATTGGGAGATCTGGAATCAGCCCGATCGGAATGATCCCGACTTCAACGTCCGCATCGAGCCGCAGCACTACGCGTCCATGCTGGTCGATTCCTATCTCGCCATCAAGGCCATCGATCCGCATGCCACGGTCATCCTCGGAGGCATCTCGCCCCGTGGGCATCAGTACGAGACAAACTACCTGCGCGAGGTCTACGAATCCCCCGCCATCCAGGCCTACCGAAAGGAGCGGGGCCGCAGCCCCTTTGACGTCGTCGCCGTCCACCCCCATCAATATAACTACTCCGACATCAATCCGCACCTCGGCGACCTGCTCATCGAGCGCATAAAGTCCGTGATGAATGAATTCGGCGATTCCGGCATGAAGGTCTGGCTGACCGAGCTCGGCTGGAACAGCCGCGTCGTTGGCCTGCGGGATCAGGCCGCGTTCCTCCGGCAATCGTACCAACTATTGGCGTCGCTACGCGATCCCGCCTTTCCGGACGCCGATCCCTTCGTCGAACGGTACTTCTGGTTCCAGTACCAAAACTATGGAGAGGTTCAGGACTGGGGACTGATCACCAACGACCGGCAGACACGCAAAGCCGCCTACTTTGCCTTTCGCGATTTGACCGCCACCGGTCCCGTCCCCGGTTCCATGCTTCCCGGCGAGCGCCCACCCGCCTGGCAGGCCGATTCGGACCAGGGGCTCCCTGTCCAGGTTGCACAAGACGACCTGCTGACCGGCCTTGTTCCGGAGATCATCAGCGGAGGCCTCCACGAAGCAGCCACAGGCACTCTGGCAAGCCTCACCAATGGGCTCTTTGACGAGGACGTGCTCACACTCCTCCTCGGCGACTACCACCACCCATCCCTGCACCTGCGCTACACGTTCGAACAACCGGTCGACATTGTCGAGTTCCGCTCATTCGCCGCCCATCGGCGCGATTGGGGCAATCGCGCATGGCAAAACATCGACATACGCATCAATGGCAGGCATGGCATCGACGAATTGACCACCGGCCCCTTCGGGCAAACCTCTCCACATCCCGACGGAGCAGTCTCCGTCGTGCGGTGGACGCCCTCCGATGACCAGCAGTATGTCGCACGCGACGTCAGCATCCTCGACATCATCTACTATCCGGTCTCGCACACTGACCATTACACATTCGTCGATCCGTGGCACCCCATCTCCGACCCGAAGTCCACGTTGCAGGATCAGATCCGCGACAGCGACGGCATTGCGCGGGCCTACGTCGCCTCCCTGCTGAAAGAGATCGACGTCATCGGACATGCCAGCCCAATGGCCCATCCGCACGGCGGCAACGAGCCATGAAGACAACCACCGAGTTCCCCCTCTGGATCCTGCACTGCGGCCTCCCGCAACACCTCGCCGGGCAATGCAAGACCCCCAACGCATGGCTTCTGTTCCGCACCATCGTCGAGCGGGACATGGCAGATAACCGGCTCCCCGGCACGGTCGAAATCTCACTCGACGAACTCCAGCGCCTCACCGGCCTTACCCCCGCCCAATCCGAGGCCGCCGCGAAGAAGCTGCGCAAGGCCGGCGTCATCCGCTGCTTTCTCCCCGACAACGAGGAGGAGTCCGCCCTCTTTCAGGTCATCACACCGTTGCAGACACCGCTGCCCTGGACCTCGGTTCGCGAGCAAGTCCCCCAACTCCTGGACGCACCGGACCATTCATTCCGCTACGCCCACGAGAGCCCGGAAGCCCCGCCGCCGGACGCATCATCCCCCGAGGCCGATCCACGCGTCCGCGAAGTGGCGGACCTGTACCTGGACCTGGTTTCCACGCGTCTGAACACCTTTGTCCTCGACGAGTTGCGCCTCATCGCCATGCGCTACGACCTCGCACTCGTCCGCAAGGTCTTCGCCCGTGCGCGCCAAAAAGAGATCCACTCCCTATCGTGGATCCTCAAGGAAGTAAGAAGCGAAATCGAACTGGAAAAGAAACGCAAAGAGCAGAAGGCGCAGAGCGAACAGGCGTAAAGCTTCCCTTCATCGCCCATCACATCATCCAACTTCCCACTATGGCATTTTGCAGTATACCATGGACCCCGCGTCGCTTGTCTATTCCGACTGCGCACAAAGTCCGTAAGCGGTCCCGGTAGGGACCACAGTTGAATAGCCCCCCATCGTCCCGAAGGGCGATGGGGGGTATGCGGGGACAATTGAATCGCGCCCCGGAGGGACGCCAGGTGAGTTGTACCGATCCCGTGTAGTTCACACGCCTTGTGGCATCCCATCCGGGATGCGATCATCTTTGCGCGCGCAAACCGGGATCATTCCTGACTGAGGGTTGCGTGTGATACCCTCGGCCGAGCGTTTCCCAAATCGTATACAAGAAAAATGCAAAACGCCCTAAAACCGCTGCTGCCGATCCCTCATCACGTTCTCGCGCCGTTTCAGGTTCCCCTGCACCACCCGCGTCGAACCGAGCTGCACGACACCCTTCTGATAAAGGGTCGTCGCCTGAAGGCGGGCGACGATCTCCTCCAACGTGTACGTCTTCGGTCCCGGCTCCGGGCCGTTGATGTTCAATTGCGCCTCGACATTTTGCAGCAACCGCTGCGGCTCGAATGGCTTCGTCAGGTACAGGCTCGCCCCCACGCGGTAACCGTGCTTGATATCGCGCGTGGTGTCCTTGGCCGACAGGATGATGATCGGCAGTTCCCGCGTCCTCGGGTCCTTCTGCAGCATCTCCGTCAACTGGAACCCGGAGATCTTTGGCATCATCACATCGACGATCAGCAGGTCCGGCTCGAAGATCGAAATCATCTCCATGATCTCGATCGGATCGGACAACGTGAGCACGTCATAGTCGTCCTCGAGCGCCAGGCGCACGAGCTCGAGCAGGTCATGGGAATCGTCCACTACAACAACACGACGGCGGTGGTCACTCATGTCAGGCTCTCCCCAATTGGGCTACAACGCATTTCAGGCCTTCCACCCGGAAAGGTACAAGGCCAGAATCAATCCCCCCAGGGCAATTCGATAGATGCCGAACGGCGCCATGCCGATAAACTTCACGATGGCCAGGAAGCCCGCAATCGCAGCCCACGCCACAAAGAAGGACACGACAATGCCGAGCGGAATCGTCACCAGACTCCCCTCTATGGCCAGCAGTCCCTCCCGCCCCTTGAGCAGGCTGTAGATGGTCGCCGCCCCCAGCGTCGGCAATGACAGCAGGAACGAGAAGTCCGCCGCCAGCGGGTTCGTAAAGCCGCGCAACTGCGCCCCCACGATGGTGCACATGGACCGCGACGTGCCCGGTATCAGCGAGAAGCACTGCGCGACGCCAACCACCAACGCGTCCAGCGGCTTCACATCATCCAGGTCTTGTACGGTTCCCCTCTCCGGCCGCACGGTGCGCTCCACCGCGATCATCACGATGCCACCCACGATCAACGCGAACACCACCGGGAGAATTCCGAACAAGTGTTCCCCAATGAAGTCATCCAGCAACAGGCCGACGCACGCCGCCGGCAGGAACGCGATGAACAAGTTGAGCAGCAACCTCCGCCCCGAAGCATCGCCACTCGTCACCCCCGCCAGCATCGACTTGATCCGGTCCCAATACGGAATGAACACCGCGCCGATCGCCCCCAACTGGATGCCAACCAGATACGGATCCACCTCGTCGGAGAGCCCCAACGCCTCCTTCACCAGGATCAAATGCCCCGTCGACGACACTGGTAGAAACTCCGTCAATCCCTCCACCATCCCCAAAATCACCGCATCCAGTATCGTCATCAGCCCGCAATCTCCAAGTCATAATCTCAATCACCTTCTGTCGCACACCATTCCCCCTTCACCATCCACACTTCATCCTTCATCCTTCATCCTTCCGCCTTCATCCTTCATCCTTCATCCTTCCCCATCACCCTCCCAGCCGCACCCGCAACAGCGTCAACAGGCTCGCGACGCCGTCACCCCAATAAACCTTCTTCCCCTCTGCCCGGCCGCGCGGGAAGTAGGAGATGGGAATCTCCCGGATGCGAAAACCCGCCAACACCAGCCGCGCGGTCAGCTCCACCGTGAACGCGAATTCATTGTTGCGGATCGTCATTCCGCGCAGGCATCGCCGCCGGAAGACCTGGTAGCACGTCTCGACATCTGTCAGGCGCTGTCCCTTCAGCTCGCGCATGAACAGCACATTGATCGCCAGGTTCATCGCCTTGTTTCCCCAATACTGCAGGAACGTCATCGCCGGCCGCCCCCGCAGGAACCGCGAGCCGAACACGACATCCGCCTCGCCCGAAAGGATCGGCTCGATCAACGCCGGATAGTCGTTCGGGTCCAGCTCGAGGTCGGCGTCCTGAAAGATGATGAGGTCCCCGCGCGCCGCGCGCAGCCCCACCTTCAGTGCGTTTCCCCGCCCCTTGCGCGCGTCCTGGTAGATCACCCGCGTCCCGGGCACCTTCTCCTGCTCGTGCAGCAACTCCCGTGTGCCGTCCTGGGAATTGCCGTCCACCACGATAATCTCCTTCTCCACCGGCGAGCGGCGCACCTTCTCCAGCAGCACGTCGATCGTGCGGACCTCGTTGTAGACCGGGACGATGATGGAAATCTTCACGGGGCGGATCCAGCCGGAGTGAGAGGTTGAATCTCGAACAGGACCGAGGGCGGCACACCCGGCGAGTCCACAAACAACGCGTAGTCCTCATCCGTCATGAGCTGCGCCACGGGGACAAGGCGGTAATGCAGCGTCAGCTCCCGAATCGCCATCCCATCCAGGTTCGTGATCAGAATCGGCACACGCCCCAGGTTCGGCTCGATCACCCCGCGGCGAATCGTCTCCACATGATCCGCCAGCGTGAACTGCGTGAAGTGCCCCGGCGTTGCCGTCACCCGCCGGTCCAATACATCCGGCCGATGAGGCGGCATCATGCGGTCGTACCATTCGTAGCGCAGGAAGTTCACCCCCGCCACCAGCACATCCTGCCGCCGCCCTTCCGCATGCTGCGCGTACCACAGGGGATAGATGTCGTAGTCGCTGTGCGTCAGGATCATCGCATTCGGCGGCGCCGCATCCAGCACCCGGTCGATCCAAGCCCGCCCCACATCAATGTTGGCGCGATACAATGGTGCGGAGGAAACCAGCGCCGCCGCGATCAGCACACCCGGCACGGCCACATGCCGGTGGGGCGTCAACAATGTCGGCGCCGTGTCCGGCCAACGATCCAACAACAACAGCATCACTCCCGTAACCAGGAAGGGAAGCAGCGTGATCAGTATCCCGAGATGATAGTCCCCGATGTCCGGTATGTTGTAGAGCAGCACAAACGCCGCCTGCAGCAACGTCGCCAGCAACAGCGCGACCGCCGTGAGTCGATTGTCTTTCCACCACTTCAGGAAGCCGACGGCACAAACCCACGCGACTCCCAAACCAAACAGTCCCACCACAATGCCCGCAACAGCACGTCCCGCTTGCGGTCCGCCGAGAAACTGTCCCCCCAAGCTGCGAAGCATGTCCCATGTGCGCCTTGCTGCAAAGGGCGCCCATGTACCCAACGTGAAAGTTTCATTCGGGCTCATCCGCAGGAACTGCCGGTCACGGTATTCCCCGCCGCGCAGCATCCACACGATCTGGTCCATGGTCTGCGCATCGCCCCAATTGATCGGCGGAGATGCCGCCGCCCGCGATGGAACCAGCAGATACGGCGACAGTCCGATGGCGAACGCCAATGCCGTCGAAGGGATCACCACCGCCGCCAGTCGCGGCGATGCCAGGATCACCTGCAATGCGCGCCACGCGAGCAGCGGCCCCATGCACAACGACGTCAGGTGATTCGTCGCCGCCAAACCCTGCACCAGAGAAGCCACAACCAGCACACTGACCGGCAGAGGCTTTCCCGGATTTGGCGCCAGCAACAACACCAACGCCGCCAGGAACAACGCATTCAGCGCGTACACCTCCACCACCGTCGCCGCGTCGAGAAAGCTGAACGACAAACCAATCGCCACCGCCAACAAATCCGCCACGACGGATGCACGCGTCGCATCCTCCGGAAACAACCACGCCGCCATGCGCCCCGCCAACACCCGCACCAACCCCGCGGCCACCGCCATGAACGCCGCGCACAGCAACGCCGCGCGAAAATAGGCGCCCTCTCCCCGCGACAACGGAGCCAGCAGCGTGGTCAGAGTCGGATAACCCGGCGGATGCGCCACCCCACCAACCGCCGCCGTCGCCACCAACTCCATCCCATCGCCAAAGATCGGATCCCGCGCTGCATACAATGCATACACGCAAAACACCCCCACCCCCACCATCCCCCCACGCAACCATTCATTAGACGTGAATTTGTTTCTTTGATTCATGATTCATGATTCATGATTCACATTTCCCCCGCCACCCGGTACACCGACGTCGAAAACTCCTGCCAATGGTAGCGGAAGAACCATGCCAGCGGGTTCTGGCCCGTGCCCGGCTGCGCCATGTTGTCCGGCAGCAGCGGCAACACCCGCGCCCGCGCCGGGTTATCCGGATGGTCCACCAACTCAAGGCGATAGTAACGCGACAAGTACGCCACCTGCCTTGGCTCCCCATACAGGTCCGACAAGACCAGGACCGTCCCCACTGGCAGGCGATTGATCGGCGGCTGCTGATAGCCGTCGAGTCCAAACGTCACTTCGCCGCGGCTCAGGTACTCCACAGGCCGCCCTGCGTAGAAACGCACCTTTGTTCCTGTGATGAGAGGGTTGCCGGGTCCTTCATCCCGGTACTTCTCATTCGTATAGATCATGTCCGTGGGGCCTGCCACTTGTGCAGCAAGGCGCGACGCCCGCGCCAGATCGCCCCACGCCTCCCGCTGCCCAAACATCACCGCGAACATGAATGCCGCGCTGTAGGCATAGGTGAAGATCAACACGTACGGAAACATCCGCCGCCGAAAGCCCCGATCGAGCCGAAGCCATCGCTCCTGCAGTGCGAACATTCCCGCGCCTGCCAACACCCAGAAGAATCCCATCACCGGCAGCAGATACCGCTCCTGGAAGGAAGAGAACGCCGACTGCGCCAACAGCAGCACGACGGCACAATACAACGCACACCAACCAAGGTACGGCCCCCGCCGTTGCCGCATCCAGAACGCGCCCATCAGCGAGAAGAAGAACACCGGATACGTCAGGAAGTACGGGAAGTACGCAAAGAACGCCTCGCCATTGAGTGTCACGACCTGCATCATGGGCATGGGTGCGTCAAGGGCGCGCTCGGCAAATTGCTGCGTGTGGATGAACTCTCCCGGGCTCGTCTGCCAAACCCACAACGGCAGGACCACCAAGCCTGACAACCAGAGCAGCGACTTCCAATGCAACCGCTTGTGCCGCCACCACAGCAAACCCGTCACGCCCAACACCAACGGCACGAGCATCAGCCCCTGGAAACGCGTCAGCGCGGCCAACACCGCCGCCAGCGTCCCCCACATCAGCGCGCGCTGCGCATGGCGCGGATGACGCTCGTCGCACGCAAAGATCAGCCGCTCGCACGCCCACCAGAAGAACAGCGAGAACGTCGCGTCCGTCATCACCCGCACGCCCCACCGGTTCGCCACGGGCGCGCACAGATAGAAGATCCCCGCGTACAGTGCCGCCCGCGTGCCAAAGGCCCGCTGGGTCATCTTGTAAAGCGGCAGCAGAGCCAGACTGCTCGTCACCGCACTCACCAACCGTCCCGCGTACAAATCCCCGAACAGGAAGCTGAGCGGATAGACCAGCGCGGAATAGAGCGGCGGCCAGATACCGATGGGCTCCCGAAACTGCAGGATCTGGAGGATCCCGTCCGTGTACTCCGCCTGGTTCAGGGGCAGGAACAACAGCCGCACCAGGAAGGCCACGCCCAGCAGGATCCAAGGATCCCGTCGGGGATAGGCAAGCTCGCGCGCGACGATGTCGGGAGGTTTCAGAGCCATGGCCCTTCCGAAATGCAGCCCTGCCCCTCCCCGGCGCTACATGAAAGGCGGTGATCCACCTTCACTCCAGCCCCTCGCTGTAAGGCGAAACCTGGGGGCGATTCCCGATGACTTGGCCCAGAACCCACAAGTCGCAATACCCCAACTGCAACATCACCGGGTACCCGGCCCATTGGGTGTGCTGCGGCACGTACAGCGAGTCGGTCAGCGGCGCCGGCAGCTCCCGCAGTGTCATCACCGGCGTGCGCTCAGGCTGGACCGCTCCCGGCGGAAAGTCCAACCGCTCCACCACAAACCGGCTGCGGATGATCATCTCCTCCTCCGGCCGATACGGCAGCGGGAAGTGAACCTCGTCGTCCGGTGTGCGATAGAACAGCAGGTAGAAATCCATCGGCGACTGCAGGCTGCCGAACACGCTCACACCCGCACCCACCACGATCAACACCCGCGCGATGGTCCGGCGAACCACCGACCAACCCGTCGTCACCAGGAAGACCATCCCCAACATCACCGGCGCATGAAGTTGCACGATGTGCCGCGGCCCCCAGCACCATCCTCCGTCCCAGTTCTGCCACGTCGTCATCGCCAGCGCAAAAGGCGCATAGCCGACTGCCACCACGACCGCCAGCCAACGTTGCTCCCGCGGCACCAGGCACCACCCCCACAGCCCCAGCACAATCGCAGGACTGAACAGGAAGATCGATTTGCCCGGCGACATCAGGTAGCCCTGCAACCCCACCAGCAGCGGCGTCGAGAACTTCACCCCTTCCGACTGCCCTTCGTAGCCGCCACCCACTGCCGACACCGCCCCCGCATACCGCCACGCATTGAAACCCATCAGTGCCAGATAAGACCCAACCGTCAGGCCACCGGCCACGGCCAGATCCCGCACGGCCTCGGCTACTTGCCACCGCCCATCCCGCACCCGCCACACCGCAATCCCCGCCATCGCAAGACCCAACCCCAGCGCCAGCGCCGGCGAATCCATCCGCGTCCAGTTACCCGCCGCCAAGGCACCGCCGATGACCAGCGCGTGAAGCAACCGCGGACGCTGCGCCTGTGCCCATCGAAGAATCTGCTCCAGTGCCACCAGCGCGAACAACCCCGCCAGCGGCTCCGTGAAGAACGTCCGCGAGTGCGCCCACGCCATCGTCCCGAATGCCCACGCCACCGCCATCCAAAGCCCCGCACGCCGATCGCCCCCTGTCACAAAGGTCCCCAACCGCAGCAGCAGCACAGCCGTCAGCGCCGCCACCAACGGGTTGAACAGAGTCACCACCACCGCGGCGCTCCAATCCACCCGGGGCCGGTCCGCCGGATGCGCCGGCGAGTTCGGCAAAGTCCCTGCGAAGGAATCGGCAAACAACGGTGCCGTCGCCTCCCCCAGCCATACCAGCGGTGCCGCCAGCAACGGCTGCAGCGGCAGGTACTGCGGATAGAAGCGCCCGCCGCGCCCTTGCACCGTCGCAAAGGTTCGGTCCGGCGGCACCATCAGGCCACCGGCCTCCATGCTATACTCCAGCGGAAGCACGTGCAGCTCCCCCGCCAACGCCATCCCCCGCGCCATGCGGTGCAGCAGCGTCTCGTCCGGTGACTGCAAATGCCCGCCGGTCATCAAGGCATGCAGCACGAACACGACCACCCCCAGCAGCAGGGGGGTCATCCACGAACGTTGCGCAGCCCTCGGCGTTTCCATGCCCGAAGGTTCAGCAAGCCCCGAAGGTGAGACAAGCGGGATGAGTATGGAAAGATGCTACGGAACCTCCGCGTCCGGTCACGTGACATCGACCAGAAGCCTCGCGATCACCTCCGGCGCAGGCAGCTCATCGCGAAACTCCTGGGAGTTCCCGAAAGCAGGGATGACTGAAGAGCCGACTGCAGGATTCGTGGAGTTCACCCACCCAAAGTAGCATGGGCATCCTGCCCATGACGCATGTCCTGAGGTATTGGACTCCGGCGTGGAGTCCGAGGCGGGCGGGTCTGGGGCATGATGCCCCAGCTACCTTATTTTGAAATCCACCCAGAACTCCCCGATACAAGAACTAGTCGCGCCTTGAAGAGCCCGGAATCCACGGAAATTCATTGGCAAAACCATCCCGTCCTCGGCAAGCGTTGACCCAGCATCAAGCCAACCTCAAATTCACGCCGACCTCATCGTCCCTACAAGGCACCCTGGATGCTCTCCAAGATCATTACCTCTGCGCTCGCCGTCTCCTTCTCGATTCTCTCTCCGGCCGCTTCCCCCGCTGCGCCGCTGCCGCAGTTCGTCTCCAGCGACGCCACGCACGACGCACGACTCAACGATCTGTTCATCCGCCACATGCGCATCGACAACTCCGACCAGAGCCTTCGGTCGGCCGCTCATCCGGGCTTGGTCCCCACCGCGGGACAAACGCTCTGGAAACTCTGGGAAGTCGACTCGATGCTCTGGTTCGATTACTCGACCACAAACCTCCCCTTGGAGAACCGGCCTGCGCTCCTCAGCTCGGCACTTCAGATGCCCATCGATCGCTTCGGCTATGTCTACACCGCCGCCACGGATAGCCCGGTCCCGCCCACGACGGCACCCGGCGTCTACTTTGGCCTCGGGTGGCCGTTTCCCGACTACGACCAATCATTCGGCAACAGCGTCGGCTACGAATGGAACAGTGGCACCACCACCGGCGGATGGAGCATCTCGAACGCAATCACCGGAGGAGTGAGCAACGGACAGTGGTATGGGTCGACCACTCACCATGACCCGCAATTGATCTCCCCCACCTTCTCCGTCAACTCGCTTCACGCACCCATCCTCTCCCTGTCCATTCAGTACGATTCCATCGATCCCAACATGACTGACCCCGAAAAGCGCCTCCAGATCTTCTGGCAGACCGCCGAGGAACCCTACTTCTCCGAGAGCAAGAGCGTCTTCTCCCGCGACTTTCCCACCATCCCCGTGGAGAACATCTCCACCAGCCCCATCCGCCGTCTCTACTTTCCCATGCACCTGCATTCAAAGTGGAATGGCCAAACCATCACGCGTCTGCGCATCGATCCGATAACCTCCCCTCCCGGCTCCGGCCGCAGCGTCTCGTGGCGCCTGGACTATTGCCGCCTCAGCTATGACACGCGCCACAACGTCAACAATCCCGTCTTCATCCTCGCCGCCGCGAGAAAGTTCTTCTGGGACGGCAACACGAACGAGCTGCGCAACCAACTGCCGCGCATGCGCTCCGCCATGCAGTTCATGCTGACGCACATGCGCGGGGACGAACTGTACCTGCTCGACCAATCCTTCTTCGTCGGTCACGAGGGGCTTGGCTTCACAACACCATCCAACGCCGGCCGCCGCGTCGGCCGCGGCATTGGCACAAACTACTACGACCTGCTCCCCTGCGGACCGCGCGATCTTCACGGCAACGTCTACTTCTACAAGGCACTCCAAGCGATGGCGGAAGTGGAGGCCTACGTTGAGGCCAACCCATGGCTTGATTCGCCAAAGCCCACGGTGTTCGGCCCCGATGGGGTGACTACTGTCACGTACGCGGAGGATTCCGCATCGCTCAGCGCGCGCCTCGAAGACGTCCGCGAATCCATCCACAATGAATTCTGGAACCCCGCCACCGGTCGCTACGGCGCATGGCGCGACATCAACGGCCGCCTTGTCGATTATGGCTATCTGCACTTCAACGCCGAAGCCCTGGAAGCAGGCATTCCCCCGTCTGCCGAGGCACAGCAGATCCTCGACTGGATGAACGGAACCCGCATCGTCGCCGGCGACACCTCCACCGGCGCCGACATTTACAATTGGGAATTCGCCGGACGCGTCAGCACGCGCCGCAACCTCACCGACTACTTCTGGGTATGGCAGGGATGGTTGATCCCGTGGGGCGATCAGGTCCAGGACGGCGGCGCTGTCTTGTGGACCACCTTCTATGACGTCGGCGGCCGTATCCGATACGGCGACATCAACGGCGCCTGGACCGTCTGGAACCGCATGCTGCAACACCACCAGAAGGTCATCGACTTTGGCGGAAAGGGCGGGAACTTCTATCGCGACTACTACGCCGCAAACCCCGGCTCCCTGCAGGGAGGCGGCACCGCTGGCGGTCTCGGACTCGACGTCGAGTTCATCGAAAACTCCATGACCCCCGCCGCATGGCGCGCCGCGTGGATGGGCATTGAGGCCGTCGGCCCCCGCCACCTCCTCATCGCCCCCACACTCCCACCTGCTCTCGGCCACATCGGCATTCGAAACGTCGTCTATCGCGGCAACACACTCAACATCGACCACCAAGCCAATCGCATCGACCTGCGCACCTCAACCATCGGCAACCCCGGCGCAGGTTTCCTCCGCCTGCGCTTCCGCACCGATTCACCCGGCACGGCCAACATCCTCAAGAACGGCCAACCCGTCGCAGAACCCATCACCCGCACCACAAGTCACGTCCAAATCGACGTCGTCCCCGAAGCCGCCGAATGGACCCTCACCATCCCCACCGCCACCGAAACCTTCAGCGTCTACTGAACAAACAATTCCCACCCAAGCCTCGAATGTAAATTAACTTCACAATTCATAATTCATAATTCAACATTCATAATTCCATCACTTCCCCCCGCATCCCCCGCACGGCCCGCATCCGCCGCCGCCTCCGCCCTTCTTCCCACTCATGCCCACCCACATCACGCGACCCAGCCACGCCGCGGCCGCCACGACCAGCACCAGAATCACCGCATGTTGCACATACTCGCCCATGATCCAATCACTCCATCACCCCAACAATGCACCCAACCCGTGATACGTCACAAATGCGCCAAGCCACGCAAGTGTCGTCATGTACGCAAAGGCGAGCACCGGCCATCCCCATGAGTTCGTCTCGCGCTTGATCACCGCCAACGTCGCCGCGCATTGCGCGCACAGCGCAAAGAACACCATGATCGAGACCGCGACGGGAATCGTGAACAGGTTCCTCCCATCCTGCCAGGTCGCTGTCTGCAGCTTCCCCTGCAGGTCGCTGCTGCTCTCGTCCGCATCGCTCCCCACCTCGAAGATCACGCCCAGCGTCGCCACCACAACCTCGCGCGCGGGAAAGCTGGCGATCACCGCCATGCCAATGCGCCAATCCCATCCCAGCGGCATCACCACCGGCTCGATCATGCGTCCCATGCGTCCCAACACCGATTGCCGCAGGTAAGCCGTCGCGACGGCCTGGTCGCGCGCCGCTTCCAACTCCGCGACTTCCTCCGCGGATTCCGTCGCTGCAATCTGCGCCTCGAACGGCGCTGCCACCTGGCTCTCCAACTCCGCCGGCCGCGGATAGTAACTCGCCGCCCAGATCAACAGCGACACCGCCAGGATCACCGTACCCGCCTTCTTCACGAACAAGCCCGCACGCTCCATCAAGCGATGAAACACCACCCGCCAATCCGGCAGGCGATACGGAGGCAGCTCCATCAGGAACACCGGCTTCGGCCCCTTCAGCACCGTCATCCGCAGCAACAACGTCACGCCCACCGCGACGATCGGCCCCACCAGGTACATCGCAAACAGCACGAGCCCCTGCAGATTCAGAAAACCCGCCACGGTCGTGCTCGGGATGAAAGCCGCGATCATCAGCGTATAAACCGGCAACCGCGCCGAGCAGGACATCAACGGCGCCACCATGATCGTCACAAACCGTTCTC
>CAZVAQ010000032.1:0-6289 GCA_964625145.1 uncultured Candidatus Sumerlaeota bacterium | reverse complement strand
TCTCTCCCGCCGGTCAGATATCGTCCGCGTCGCCATCACGCTCGGAATCGCACAGGCAAACGAGCCCAGCAGCGGGATGAAGCTCCGCCCCGACAAACCGATCCGGCTGAACAACCGGTCCGCCAGAAACGCCGCCCGCGCCAGGTACCCGCAATCCTCCAGTATCGCGATGAACAGGAACAGCATCAGAATCTGCGGCAGAAACACCAGCACCCCGCCGACGCCCGCGATCACGCCACCCACGAGAAAACTCGCCAGCGGCCCCGGCGGCAGGCTCGCCTCCAGCATCTCCCCCAAGGTCCCAAACCCACCATCGATCAAATCCATCAAAGGCGCCGACCACGAGTAGATCGCCTGGAAGATCAGCAGCATCACCACCACGAACGCCAACGTCCCCCACACCGGTTGGAGCAGGAAACGATCGATCCGATCCGAAGTCGTCTCGCGCTTCTCCCCCGCCACACGCACGCCATCCAGCAACCGCCGGATCGCCGTGTACCGCGCCTTCGCCTCCAGGCTCACCATGCGCGCGCCGGCCGCCTCCACCTTCTCCCGCGCGGACTTGACCAGCGCCGCCACTTCCTCGCCGCCGTGGCGCACCAACCGCCTCTCCGCCATTCCACCCGTTTCAAGCAACGCACGCCGCAGCAGAAAGCGCGACGATTCCCGCTCCGGCAATCCATGAGCCGCCACGCCCGCGGCCAACTCATTCACCGCCTCCTCAAACACCGGCGGAAACTCCACGAAACCGCCATTCCGCAATGCGGCAAACTCGCCCCTCTCCAACCAAGTTCGCAGCGCATCCAACCCCGAACCCTTCGTCCCGACCACCGTGAACACCGGTGCGCCCAATCGGCGTTCCAACTCCGCCGCATCCACCGTCACGCCATTCGTTTCGGCGATGTCCATCATGTTCAGCAGCAACGCGAACGGCAGCCCGGTCTCCATCACCTGGCTGGCCAGGAACATGTTCCTCTCCAGGTTCGACGCATCCGCCACGATGAGCACGACATCCGGCGGCTCGGGATCCTCCTGCCGATTGCCCAGCAACACATCCACCGTCACCATCTCGTCCGGCGACCGCGCCGCGATGCTATAGGCACCCGGCAGATCGATCAATTCCGTCGCCGCATCCAATCCCTTGATCGGCGCCGCCTTGCGCTCCACCGTCACGCCTGCGTAGTTCCCCACCCGCGCGCGAAAACCCGTCAGCCGGTTGAAGATGGTTGTCTTTCCCGTGTTCGGATTGCCGATCAGCGCAATCCGCCGCGTGCGCTCGGCCGTCTTCAAGACCCCTCCTCCAACAACACGGCCCGCGCCTCGTGCCGCCGCAGCGACAACAGGTAACCGCGAATACGAATCTCCAGCGGATCGCCCAACGGGGCAAACCGCACCAATTCCACCTCTTCCACGTCCGTCAGCCCCAACTCCATCAGACGCTGGATAAGGTCCGGCTCGCCGTCGACATCGCGAATCACGCCCCGCTGGCCGACCGTCAACTCCGCCAAGTTTTTCGACATGTGTGCATCAACCCAAGGGGGTGATCCGAATCCCGCGCAGCAACTCGCTGCTCACCATCAAGCGCGTCTCCCCAACAGCCACCGCGCTCGGGCATCCCGGCATCAGCATCGTCACCATCTCCCCCGCCCGGAAACCCATCTCCTCCAACCGGCACGAATCGGCACAGTCACATTCAAGCCCCTCAACCACGGCGCACTGGCCGCGGGAGAGACTGCAAAGGCTGGAGAAGCGTTCGTGGTGACCCATTTGCCGACCTCGCTGCTGATTCACTCCGTCCCGTGATACCTGCTGCCCTTCTTCCTCAATACCGACTATCCAGATAACTTGGCCCCCATCTGTCTCATTTGAAAGGCAGTCCATCCCCTCGCCGACAAGTGGAGAAACCAACATCCCCACCCCCGGGTCAATGGGAGTTTTGGCATATCAATAAACCGCCGGCGCCACTCCCCGGATCGGCGCCGCCAAACACAGGAAGGCCCGGACTCCAAAGAGCCCGGGCCTGATTGACCGGCAAGCCAATTCAGCCCCGCCGTCACAGCTTCACATCAACCCCAAAATCCACCACGAACCGCACCGTCTGGGATCCGCGAGCGGGCAGCTCCAGATTCGCCTCGGCCGACACGCCCACATCCCGCTGCCCATCGGTCACGCCATCACCGTCCTCATCATGCTGCGTCTTGCCGCGCAGCTCCTCCGGAATCTTGTAACCGGCCGCGCGGGGACCGATCGACTCAAACGGCACGCTGCTGCGCCAGTACCCCGAGGCACCCGCGTCCCCCGCCACGCCAAACAGGTGATGCGGCACGCCCTCCACACGGAAGGCCAATCCCGTCGTGCTATCCAGCTTGCCATCCTCCGCATGATTCACCGCCAGTAGCATCTTCTCAGCCGCGGCATTCGGCTTCGGCACAAACGCGAGCCGGTCCTCCGAGGACGAGGAGCCCGCTGTCGTCAAGTCCACGTCCGTGAACCACATCATGCGCACCGGCTTGCTCGCGTTGCTGCTGTTGTGGAACGTCCATGCAACCTCCAGCCGCGGCACCTCATCCCCCGTCACCGAGATGTCGAGGTCCGACGTGAGCCAATCGGTGCTGCTGTACTTCATGCCCTTGTTGCGAAGGGAGGTTTCCGTAGCCGTCACGTCACCGCTGTCAATGCGCGCATCCCCGCCCGTTGTGTTCGCGTAGTAGACCCTCTCGCCATCGTGCACCAGGAAGTTCATGGAATAAATCGTCGTCCCCGCCGCACCCTTCACCGGCCGGAATGTCGCATCATCCGAACCAATCACGCCGTGCTCGGAGATCTTGCTGATCGCCAATCGCGGTTCATCGCCGACGGAATGTAGGGCAAAGGACTTCATCGGCAGGCTGTACGGATTCCCCAGCAGGATGTTGATGACCCCGTCGCGGATCGTGTTGATCTCCGTGCGCCCGCCATTGTTGAGCAGGATCACCACCTCGCCCGTCTCCGGGAAGTGCGCGAAGTAATTGTTGAAGCCCCCGTAGAAACCCGAATGCCCCATGTACCGCACCGTCTCGCCCCGCGCGTTCTCCACATCGATCACATTCACGCCATAGCCATAGTTGCCATGCTGGCGGCTGAACATCTTCTCCTGCCACTCGGGACTCAGCAGCACATTCTCCCTCAGCACCGTATCCCACCGCAGCATGTCATTGGCGGTCGAATACATCGACCCCGCCGCGCGCCAGATCGTCATGTCCTGGTAGCCGATCGGCTGGTAAACGCCCTCGCCATCGCGCCAATATCCCTGCGCCCGCCGCGGCATCAATTGCGTGTGCGTGTACGCGCCCGTGTCCGGCATGCCGCCACGCTCCGTGATCCGCTCCTTCACCACATCCTCCCACGGCTTCCCTTCGATCTCCTCCAGGATCGCCCCCAGGATGTAGTAGCCCGAGTTGCAGTACGAATAACGCTCCCCCGGCTCCGACTCCAGATCCCGCGAGCAGAACTCCTTCACGAACGCCTGCATATCATGCGTCTTCCTGCTCTCACCCGGAAAGAATCCGCTGAAAGCCGAATAGTTCGGAATCCCCGACGTGTGCGTCAGCAGATGATGAATCGTGATCCGATTGCCCGTGTCCTCGCGATACCACTTCAGATGATCCGAAATCTTGTCATCCAGCGACAACTTCCCCTCCTCTGCCAGTTGCAGGATCATCATCGCCGTGAACTGCTTTGTCACCGACGCCAGCCGGAACTTCGTGTGCCGGTCCACCGGTGCCTCCCACTCCGCATTCGCATAGCCGTACCCCTTCTCAAAGATCACCTCTCCATTGCGCGCCACCAACGCGATCCCATTGAACATCCCCTCCCGGCTGTAGGCATCCATCAGCCGCTCAATATCCGGCGCCTCAGGCGCAGTCCACGGCGACCGCGCCACCTTGGCCGTACTCTGACAACCGGCAAAACCCAACACACAACCCGCGAGAAGTAAAACCATCGAAAGACGCATGAAAGTGCCTCGAAGAAGGGGAATCGTCGAAAACGGGACCCATCCTCTCCCCCGGTCTTTCCCCGGCGGGCAACGGCAAGATGAAGGCGCGGGGCCATTTCCAGCCGCTGCGCTTCGCTGGGACCCGTGCCCGCGGCCGATGCACGAGGACAAAGCCCACCAGACGCCGCTTGCAACCCTGCCGGCCAGAAAGTCCCCGTGGATGGTCCAGGTCTTGAGGTAGTCAACTGGCGCAAAATAACCAAACTTGCTCTCGAATGAGCAACTGCGGCGACCGGGGACAAGCGGCCGCGGCGGGAAACCAGGAAGACATCAAGCCGGCGTGTCCCGAATGATGCGGTGTCCGGTGCAAATAGCAAATCGGATTCAGATAGTGAACGGTGGGGCGCCGCGGTTATCGCTCCGAATATTGACCACCGGATCTTGATTCTTGGGATGCATCTCGCCTTGCTTCGCGGAACCAAACTAGAAAGAATCCGTTCGTCCGTTTACCTGCTCGAAGCCGCGATATGCGAGCGGCGACAACCCGAACCAGTTGTTCCGTCCCCCATGAGTGAAATCGCCCGTTTTCCACTCCGTGTTCCGGCGAAGAAGGCCCTCGGGGTCTTGAAGGCCCTGAGCAATGAATCCCGCATTCGTATCATGCGATTGCTGGCGGAGCGCCCTCTCGGAGTTTCGGAAATCGCCCGGCAGATTGGTGTTTCCCAACCAACGGCAACTGTCTATATTCAGCAGCTTGAGGAAGCCGGCCTGATATCGTATCGCCAGGTCAAGACACCGCAAGGGGTCCAGAAGCTTTCATACACTCTCTATGATTCGGTGGAAATCGATTGGGGCGGCGAGGAAGAGGCAACAGTTGTCGAGGAGTTCGACGTAAACGTACCCGTTGGCCATTATACGATGATCGAGTGTTCCGGACGGAGCCTCATGGCAAACAAGGCTCGCGTCATCGCCTCCACCGAGGACGTAAGCCGCTTCTATCACCCGATCAGGATGGAGGCGGAACTCCTCGTGCTGGAGGAGGGGCGGGTGAGATATTTGTTTCCGTACAATGTGCCCGCCGACCACGAAGCCCAATCACTAAGGCTCTCCATGGAAGTGAGCGTCGCCTTTCCCGGTCCGGGTCGCGCGTCGCGCCTCGACCTGCGCATCAATGGCAAGGAGCTCGGATTGGTCACGATCGATTCGGCGCCGAGCCTTGCGCCTGCGGCACCAATGCCCGAATGGCTTCCGCGCGAATTGGCATCGAGTGGCCGGTTGCTCCAGGTTGAGATTGGGCGCACCGAGACGCTGCTGAACTCACAGCCTTTGGCGCCCCTGTGCATCCAGGATCTGGGCCTGACGCCAATGAAGCCGCTGGAGGTGGTGCTGTCAGTCACCGGCGACGGCAGTCGGTCTGCCGGCTTGATCATTTTCGGCAAAGCCTTTGGCATGTATAAGCAGGACTTTCGAGCCACGATCTCCTATCGTGAAACCATTGAGGACGAAAAGGATATGGCCGGGTCATGACTACGAAGAGGCCTTCCAGGATCCTGTGCCTGTTGGAACAGGGCATCGATCATCCCATCGAGCGTCGCATACTCAGCGGGTTGCGAGCCGCCGTGGAGGAGCGCGGATACGAGATGGTGAGCGGTGTCATCCCGATCGATCCCCGGGCGGAAACACTGCGGCTGATCAAGATGCTGGGCTCATCCTTGGCGGGCGTCGCAATCCAACCCTACCGGCCGAATCGTGAGATGGCCGAGCTGTTGCTGACGCCCCCACTCTCCACCATGCCTCATGTCATGATAGGACACTACCACGAGCACCTGTCCGTCAACTCGTGCGTTATCGACAACTATGGAGGAATGTACGCAGCCACGCGACTCTTGTTGGATCACGGTCGCCGGCGTCCTGCTTTCCTCGGCGAGATCAGCATGAGCAGCACGGAGCACGAGCGCTACCTCGGCTTCTGCATGGCATGCCTGCACGCGGGCATCGCTGTTCCGCCCGAGCGGTTCATTGATCTCTACCATGAAGCCGACTTGAGAGTGCGCCTGGAGCAAGTCTACACGCAGCCCCACGCGCCGGATTCCTTTGTCTGTCTGCATGATGGCGTTGCCGTGCGTCTGATCAGGGTACTCGGCGCGATGGGGATTTCCATTCCGCAGCAGGTCTCGGTCATCAGTTTTGGCGACGACATGGACCTGGCCGAATCGGTTTCTCCCGCGCTCTCAACGGCGGTTCATCCGGCCGAGACGATGGGATCGGTGGCGGCTCATCTCCTGATCAATGGCGTGGAAGGACTGATCCCCG
>CAZVAQ010000031.1:7951-30026 GCA_964625145.1 uncultured Candidatus Sumerlaeota bacterium | reverse complement strand
GACATCGCAGGGTGGTTCCGACATTGTGGATATGTTATTTAGCAAAATGCTCTAGAAGTAGTCGTTCGATGCCTCAAACTTGTACCAACCATCGCCGATCGGTTCAGGTTTGTAATACTTCGCTCCAAATGGTGAACCTTCGGGATTCGGATTGAGACAAAATCCCCGGGAGACTGTGTCGGGGCCCAGGCCGTCTGGCCCGGAGGACGTGCGAAAGTAAACTCCGCCGCGCGAATCCACCGCATACACGTCGATGTAGTAGCTACCGAACCATCGATTCAGCGGTATCTCGATGTCCTTCTGCGCCACGGGTGTCTCGGCTATCTTGCGCAGTTCCGGCTCAATTTCCTCAAAGGGCGTGTAGGTGAAAGCTGTACGTTTCACGGTGTAGAGCGATGCACTGGCAATCCCCAGAAGCACGAAGAATGAAACGAGCACGCCCCAGACTATCCAGCGGCTGACGCGCCTGGTGCGTGCAGTGGCCAAGTAGTCCACCAGCCAAATGGCCAAGACGGCGGCCACAATGAGAAAGCCGATGAGCAGCAGGCTCACGATTGTTCCCGGCTTTCCCATGCCAGTTCCCAACACCAAGGCAAAAAAAGCCCCAGCGCCGCCAATCATGATGGCGAGTATGCCACCCAACGGCAGCAATCCCAGAGGCGAACGGATCAGCACCATTCCTGCTTCATCACTCCGCTGTCACGGTTCCCGCTCCCCACTCATCATAAACCACCTTCGCCACCTTCTGGATCGCCAACTGGGCGGCGTCGGCGTTTGTGCTGTCGCGGGTCAGGATCGCGATGGCGATGGGGCCGGTTGGGGCGTAGATGATTCCGGCGTCGTGGCTCACGTCGGTGAGCGTTCCCGTCTTGTGTGCGATGCGCAGGTCCTTGGGCAGTTGCGCGGGGATCTTGCTGTTCAGCTCCTGCGATAGAAGCACGCCGAGGATCGCGTCCGTCGTCTCGCGCTTCTCGGTCAGCTTGCCTGCTTCGAGGTCGGCGTAGAGCTGTGCGGTTTCTGCCGCGGTGATGATGTTTTCCTCGCCGCGCGCGCGGGCTTCCAGGTCCATCATGAACCGGCCGTAGCGGCTGTGCACCATGCCGATGGCGCGCATCTGCTCATTGACGGCGTCGATGCCGCCCATGCGGCGCAGCAACATGTTGGTGGCGACGTTGTCGCTGATGACGATCATCAGGCGCGCCAGCTCGGCCAACGTGTACTCGGTGCCTTCCGGCTCGTTCTGCATGCGGCCACTTCCGCCGACCTTGTCCTCCTTTCGAAGGATCATCTTCTCATCCAGCGAGAGCTCGCCGCGCTCCGCCGCGCGATACAGGATTGTCAGCAGGTGTGTCTTGATCGTGCTGGCTGCGGGGAATGCATCGGCTGCGTTGTGGTCGACGGCCATGTCGTAGGTGAGGTGCCGCACGGCCACGCCGAGCTTGCCGCCGGCCTCCGCTTCGATGGCGCGGATGGCGTCGCCGATGCGGGCGGTTGCTACCTGCATGTGCTCTCTCATCGTTGGATCTCCACCGGGAAACTCCTGCCAGAACACCGGGCGGAAACCCGGGGGATTGTACTCCCAATGCCACGGCTCGTGCATGTACGCGTACCATCCAAACTCCGCGCCGCGCAGGAAGAGCCACTTGTGCACGGGCGATTCGCGCATGCGGATCACTTCCGACATGGGGCGGGTGCTGACTTCGCCAAAGTTCAATCCCTCCTGGCTCATCTGGAAATCGATGGCCAGCCCCAGCGAATGCGAGGAGAAGCTCGCCACGGCATACGGATTGCCCGACCGCTCGGCGTTCTCCGCCGCGCGTTGTGGGTCGCGGTGCGACGAGCGAATCGCCAGCTCCACGCCTTCGGCCCTTGCCTGCTCGCGCATGCGCACGTAGGAATCGACGCCGTGCTTGTTCAGGCGGCGGCCCCGCTCGCCGGGAATGTCCTCCCACTGCGCCAGGATGTACTCCCACACCTGCTCGGTCGCCTCCTCGCGGCGCACTGCCGGATCGTGGCCGCTGTTGGCGCGGCGTTCGGGGCGCACGGTGTCGCTGCGCAGGGCATCCACCATCTCGCTGGCCTTGTCCTCGTTGGGGCCTTCATTGCCGCCGGGATAATCATCCGGGAGCCAATCGAAGTAGCGATACTCGCGCGCCTGCTCCTGCTCCAGCAAGTCCAACGTCGACGTGCGCGGATCATGGATGAACTTCAGTTCCATCGCCCGGATCAGCGCCTGCTTTGTCTCGTCGCTGCGATTGTCCAATGCCGCCTGAAACGCGCTGTTGATGCGCTCGTCGTGGCCGCGATTGTTGAGCACCGTCAGGATGTATTCCGGCCGCAGCAACGTCGCGCCCTTGGCCGCCATCGCGATCGTCTCCGCGACAAGGCGCGTGGCTTCCGGCTTTCCCTCGCCGGCGGCCTGTTCACCGGCCTTCAGCGTCACGTTCAGTTCACGCACTTCACCAGCGTCCAAGCGCACAACCTGGACGTGCTCGCCAAGGCCGCGCTTCTCGAAGCTCAGCACGTGTTGTCCCGGTTCCAGCTTCACCAGTGTGTAGAAACCATCCGCGCCGGACAGGTAGGTCGTCTGGTCGCCACGCACGCGGATCCATGCATCCAGCAGCGGATTGCCGTCCTCGTCCGTGATCGTTCCGACGACGATGGCGGTTGTGGGATTCTCCTTCCACGGCATTGAAATCATCGGTGCGGGCTCTGCATAGGGGCCTTCGAGGAAGCCGGGAAACCCGCTGTCGCTGTATGACCACATCGTCGTGCCGGGGCCGCCAAGCTGGCGTGTCACTTCGATTTGCGCGACGGGATCGTTGCGCATCGAAATGCCCGCATAGACGTGGCGTCCGCCCGCGTTGGACAGGAAATCGGCGAGCAGCACCTCGAAGGGGTGCGCCGAGCCGATGCGCCAATAGATCATCGGGAACGTTGCATCCATCACACCCTTCTCCAGCCAGCCAAAGGAATCCTGATACCATTGGTAATAGCTCTGCGTGCCGGTCCCTTGATATCCGCCTTCCAACCGGCGATTGATGCCGAATGGCGCGGCGGTGATCTTCACGTGCGGCTTGCGCATGGCGATGCCGCCATAGATGCGGCGCAGGTCGTTCGTGATCTGGTCGCGCATGAACTGGCCCCAGTCCAGCCCGTCGGGATTGCCGTCGCCGTTGAAGCGCTCGACCGTGCGCGGGTCGTGGGAGTATTGCTGCCCCGGCGTGCGGATGCGGTCAAAGTGCACGCCGTCGACGTCGTAGGTCTCCACCAGATGCATGAGCACCTTGCGCGTCCACGCGCTGGCGTCCGGATGTCCGGGGCTCAACCATGAGTAGCTGTCCGTGCTGGCGACCGGTTTTCCATCGGCGTCGTGAATCACCCATGGATCGTCCGTGTGTGGGCCGTGCAGGTTGTATTGATGCTGCGGTGTTGTCTCGGCCGGCGGCACTCCGGTGGCCAAAGTGTGCGTGTTGAAGTACGCGTGGAACTCCAGGTTGTTGGCGCGTGCCTGGTCGATGGCGTACTGCAAGGGATCCCAGCCCGGGTCGGTCCAGTTGAACTGCGGCCCCCATGGTTCGTAGGGGCTCGGGTACAGCGTGTTGGCCTCGCCGCGGACCTGGAACAACACCGCGTTGAAGTTGTTGCGGGCCAGCGTTTCCATGATCTCGCGGATGCGGGCCTTTGTTTCCTCCTCGGTGTCCCGCGTCCAATTGAAGCGGCTGACCCAGCACGCGCGCATCTCCGGCGGTGCTTGTGCGGGAACCGGCGCGACCATCAGCAGGGCGGCAATCAAACACGCGCCCATCAGGCAAAGACGGCGAACAGGCATCTCAAGGACCCCTATGCAGGTAGGATGTGAGGCTGTTAGGCGACCACAAAGCTGGCACGCTCCCCGGCCCGTGGCAAGGGAAGGCATTGCCCGCGAGGGCGAGCGCCTGCGCCCATCCCACCTCAGGGCAAAGTTCCTGATTTATGGATCGAAATTCTTCCCACTCTTCCGTTCCCACCAGCGCCCGAAACCTCGTCCACTCTCCCCCGAGTCCACTTTCCCCTCAAGCATCCCCCAACCAGACAATCACCTTGTCCAGGTAGGGCTTCGTGAACCCCAGCCAGCTTTCGATGAAGAAGGGCCCGAAGGCCTGGCCGTAATTGCGCTGTGCGTTGTCGCGCTCACCCAGCGCGTCCCAGCATACCGCCGCGAGGATGTGGGCCAGGAAGTCGTCGGGCCCTTGGGGCCGTGTGCGCGACAGCATTGCCAGCGCCGCCTTGTGCTGGCCGTTCGCATGCAGCGCCCACGCGTGCAGCGTGATGGCCTGTGGTTGCAGCGGGATCTTCGCGGCGACTGCCCTTGTGTTCAGCTCATCCATCAGCCGCAATGCCTCGCCAAAGGCGCCCAGTTCCAGATGCAGATGCGCGAGCGTGAAGGCGATGTCTGCGTTGTCGGGTGTGAGCTGTGCGGCTTGCGTGAACAGATGCGCGGCGACCAGGCGCTCCCTGCGCTTGTCGGCCTTTTGCGCGGCCTTGATCAGCTTCGCCGCCAGGCTCTTCTTCGCGCCGGGGGAGAGGCTTTCGGGATTGGCCAGCGCCTCCTGCACTTCGGCCTTCAGGGGCCATTCGTCGGGGACGGGCTTTTCGCCTGCCAGGCGGATGGCCGGGTTCTCGAACTGCATGGGCCAGAAGAGGCGAAGGAACCGCACCAGAAACGCGGGTTGGGGGAGCAGCGGCCCAGCCTTCAGCAGCCGGGCGCATTCCGCGGGCTGGCCCTGCTGGTACTTGGCCAGCGCCAAATGCAGCCGCGCAGGCGGATTGTCCGGCTGATCCTGCAGGACGGATTCCAGCTCGCGGGCGGACCGGCCGGGGTCTCCAGCCTCCAGGGCGGCGATCCCGAGGAGGACCCGCGCCGGCAGCGGGAGATCCGACTCCGGTGCCAGCTTCTCCAGCACTTCCCGGGGGCACCCGGTCTGGACCGCGGCAAACAGCGTGTCGATTTCCGGGGCTGAGATCATCTTGGAGTGTGACTTGGACCTTGCGGAACGAAAAGCTTCTGGCCTAAGACCGGCTTGCGAAGTTTGTGATTCGCGCCGTCTCGGCACAAGCCGGAAAGACAAAGCACAAGGAGCGTGGCATGTCTCCGCAGAAAGAGCGGAAGGTCCTGAATGAGGTCCAGATTGAGGACGCCCTCACCGAACTCGAAGGTTGGGAATACAAGGTTGGCCGATTCGAGCGCGTCTTCAAGACCGGCAACTTCATGGACGGGCTGGAATTCGTGCAGCAAATCGCCGAAGCTGCCGAGAAATTGGGCCATCATCCCGATGTCACCCTGACATACCCCAAGACAAAGGTCCAATTGGTCACGCATGATGTGAACGGCATCACGGACCTGGACACCAAATTGGCGGCTCAAATCAACGAGATAGCCATCTCCCTGGGAATCAGCTAAGCGAAGCCGTCGCGCGCCATTTGCCGGTTGCGATGCCCCGCTGAACTTCGGGAGGATCATGACTGTCCCAGGTCTTGGCAACCAGCCAGTGGATGGCGCCGACGTGTCTGAATCCCCCCCGCACAGGCAGTTCCCCTACTCTCCCGCTGCCAGCGGGAAGGCTGTCAGGCGTATTGAGGAAACGGACTCCGACTGCCCCACGCCACCTTCATTCGCCTTAACGCCGGTGAGCCCGGTGAGGGCGGACCAGCGCGATCATGATGCGCGGCCCGGCGTCGACTTCCCCGCACAGATCGGCCCTTACCGCCTCGTCAGGGAACTCGCCCGCGGCGGAATGGGGGACGTGTATCTTGGCATCGACGAGGCCCTCAACCGCCGCGTCGCCGTCAAGGTCATGGCGAAGGACCTGATACGCGACAACGATGCGATGGTGCGTTTCCAGCGCGAAGCGCGCGCGGCGGCCTCGGTCACCCATCCCAATATCGCCATGGTGTATTTGGTTGGCGTCACGGACGATGGAGCGCCGTACCTCGCCATGGAGTATGTCGAAGGCGGCAGTTTGGAGGGGATTATCCGTGGCAAGGCACGGCTGCCCTTTTCGCGTGTCGTGGAGATCATGAAGCAAACGGCGGAGGGGCTGTCCGCCGCCCATCGCAAGGCCATCATTCATCGCGACATCAAGCCGGGCAACATCATGCTTGCCGGCGACGGCACCGTGAAGATCGTCGACTTTGGTTTGGCCAAGGTCATCCACGAGGACAGCTACCGGACCGTCGCGGGGACGGTCATGGGCACTCCGCGCTACATGGCACCGGAGCAGACCCAGGGGCGCGAAGTCGACTTCCGCGCCGACATCTATTCGCTCGGGGCCACCTTCTATCACGTCCTTGCCGGCAAGTCCCCCTTCGATGGGGACAATCCCACGCAGATCATGTTGAGGCATGTGACCGCCCCGGTCGTGCCACTGCGAAATATTAACCCCGAAGTTCCCATCGAACTCGACGACTTCATTCGCCGTTGTCTCGCGAAGGATCCCAACGGCCGGTTCCAGGATTACATGGACCTGATCGGGGATCTGGGAAAATTGCAGGTGCAGTTCATGGCTCGCGAGCGAGGCTCGCTGGTTTCCTCCCTCTCGGATCTGCCGACCATGCGATTGGGGCAGGATGGAATGCCCATCCCTCCGGGGGGTTCGCCCAACCGGTCTCGCGACCAAGGGACACTTCGGGAGGATCTCGAAGCCGACAGCGCTGCCAGTGAATCGAGCGCCGGATGGCGGTATGCGCTCATGGGCGGTGGGCTGTTGATAGCAGTCGCCGCGGTGGTGTTGGCCCTGTTCATTCCTCGGGCAGAGCTGGAGCCGCCCCCGGCGACCGGGGAGCCGACGGGAAGGACGGGACTGCAGGTTCTCATTGAACGGCTCGCCAGTCAGGCTCGCACGGAGGCACCCACTGCGCCCCCTCCCGACCCGGATCATCTGGCTTATCTGGCCACACGGGAGATTGCCGAAGAGCTTGGCCGTGCGCTCTTCACGTTCAGCGTGGAGCAGGATCGCCGGGCTGAATCCATCGCCGAGCTGGCCGGTTCCGGCGCCGCCGTGCGCCTCTTTGACACCAATGCCCGCGGCGTCCCGCTCGATGGATGGGGCAGGCCCCTTGACTATGCCCGCGGCCAGCAGGCAATCATCTCCATGGGTTTGGACGGCAGACCCAACACCGGCGATGACATCACCGCCGATTCCGAAGGGAACATCACCATTCAGGACATGACCGTCTACGACGAGTTGGAAGAGCGCGACCGGCGTCGAACGGGGAACCGATGACGGCCCACCGATATGCGGCACTCCATCGGTGGCTCCATGGCGCTGCCGTGCTCTCGATGTTTGTCCTCGCGATAGTTGTCATGGCGGGTTGCAGAGGCTCGCGCCCGCGCCCGGCCGACTTCAGTCCGCTCCAGAATCCCGATCCGCTGCTTCGCGCAGGCACACCGGCAGAGCTGCTTGCTTTGCTGGAACGACGTGCACCGGACCATCGCACGGTGCAGGCTCAGGGCCGCGTCACGGTGGAAGTCGAAGGCCATGGTGGACGCCAATGGTTTGACGCGAACCTGCTGTATCGCGATCCCGACAGCGTTCGCCTTCGCGGTTCGCGCGTGGGGCCGGGCACACTCTTCGAGGTTCTCGCCACGCCGGCGGAATCGTGGTTTTACCTGCGGCAGGAGCGTGATTTGTATGTCGGCACGTCCGACGACCTGCGAGAGCATCTGGGCCTGCTTGGGTCCCTCGACCTGAAGGAACTCATGAGTTCCATCCTCATCGCGCAGGAGTTGCGTTTCGTCCTGACCAACCAGGCGCAGTCGGGCTGGCGTGTGCGGCGCGATGACATCGAGTTCCGCGACCAACGCGGCGGGCTCCAGCGTATTTGGACCATCGATCGCCACTCGGGCCTGGTGCGCAGGGTCGAGCTGCGCGAGGACGGCAGGACCATGGCCTTCGTCGAATATGATCGCTACGTCCTGTTGGAGGGGCCCGAGCTGCTCCCCGATGACCTGCGCGTGATCCTGCCGCGGGAAGGGGTGACCGCCCGGCTGCGAATCTCGACGTATAACCTCGACCCGCAACTGCGCGAAGACGTCGTATTCGAATCGCGCCCGAGCGGCGCCCGTGCCACCTATCCCTTGTGGCAATTGCGCTGGGACGGCCCAGAAGATGCCCCTGAACCAGAATCCTGACAACTCATCGGCATCCCAGCCCCCCGATGGGGGCGAGCGGCCTAGTCATGGAACGCAGCCCGTCTCGCGTGGCTCGTCCGAGTGGCCCGTGGGGCCGCCGCCGCGCCACATGTTCCGATTCTCGATTCGGCATCTGGCCGCCTTCGTCACCAAGTATCCGAACTGGTGCCTTGGTTTTGCGGTGGCGCTGACCGTCGCGTCGTTTTTCAGCATCCAGCGCCTGACCGTGGAGATGGACATCTCGCAGCTTCTTCCGGAGGAGAGCGAAGTCGCGCGCATCACGCGGCTGGCCCGTGAGGACATCGGCTCCTTCGACTTCATGCTCGTCGTGCTGGAAGCTCGCGAGCCGGGAAGCGAACAGGCATTGAAGGAGATGGCACGCGAGGTGGCCTTTGCCCTCGGCGATCGGCGATTCATCCGCCGCGTTGCCTACACGGTTTCCGCCGAATCCCTCGAGGTCGGAACACCTGAAGGAGACGCCCGCGCCGTTGCGCTGTTGACCGATGATGATCGTATCCGTCTGGAGGAGCGATTGTCTCCGGAGGGAATCGAGCGCGCGATGCTGCGCCTGCAAGCGGGCCTGGTTGCCCTGCCGCCGGACCAACAGGACAATCTGCTGGACGATCCGCTGAACATCTCGTCGGTCCTCCTGGAGCGGGTGCGGCTGATGAGCGGTCCCCTGAAGGTCAACATCCGGGACAATTACTTCATCAGCGAAGACGGGATGATGCTCCTGCTGCTCGTGCGCCCCGTGCGGCCGGCGTCGGACCTTGATTTCGCGCGCCTGTTCCAGTCCTTTCTGGAAGGAACGCGCCGGGGCATCTACATTCGTGAACCAAAATGGGATCCGAACTCCGACGTCGAAGGACCCAAGATCGACATACATTACTTTGGCTCCCATTACGAGACGATAGCCGACCAGCGTCTCATCGGCCAGGATGTCTTCACCACCTCGATTGCCTCGCTTGTCTCTGTCCTTGCGTTGTTTTTCTTCGCCTTCCGCAGGCCGGAGGCACTGTTGTTTGTCGGCGTTCCGCTGCTCATTGGAATGATCTGGACCTTGGGGCTGATGGGACTCTTCATCGGCCGCATCACCCAGGTCACGATGATCTTCTCCGCGATCCTCATTGGTCAGGGCATCGACTTTCCCGTCCACGTCTATAATCGCTACCTGGAGGAAGTGCGCCTGGGACGCGAGAACACGTATTCGGTCCGCGTGGCCCTGGCCGAGACCGGACCGGCGACCATTGCCGGCGCCCTCACCACCGCCATCGGATTCTTCGGGATGATGACGACCCAGTTCACGGGTTTCCAGGAACTCGGCATGGTCGTGGGCATGGGGGTGCTGTGCTGCATGTTCTCCATGATCCTCGTCCTGCCGCCGATACTCATTCACTTCGGGCGCGGACCCGTTGGTGTCTTCACACAGCGCCCCATGTCGAGCCTGGGCCTGCGGCGTTTCTACTTCCTGGCCACGGCTTATCCGCGCGTGACCGTGCTCGCCACGCTGATCGTTTGTGCATACCTGGGCTTTCACGCGCGCCATGTCCAGTTCGATGACGACTTTGACAGCCTCAAGCAACCCAGCGATGATTACGTCGCGCTGCGTGAGCGCCTGGCCACGCACTTCAGCATTCCCGGCAACCAACTCCTTGCCATTGTCACTGGCGGGACCGAGCAGGCCGTGCTGGAGGAGAACGACCGCCTGTTCCGCAACATCGTCTTTGCCGAGCAGGTCTATCCGATCATCGCGAAGGATTCGCTGCGCTACTTCTTCCCGTCGGAGCGGACCCAGCGCCGCCAGTTGGAATGGCTGGCGGGATTGGACCTGGAAGCGACGCGTGCGGCCGTCAACCAGGCTGCGACTGCCCGCGAACTTTCGCCGGCCATTTTCGACCGTTTCTTCCAGCGCTTCAGCGAATTCCAGAGCGCGGCACGCGCCGCCCTGGCACGCGACCGCATGCCGGTGATCCTCAGCGACCTGGACCTCGAGCGAAATCGCACCCTGCGCGACCTGACCCAGCGCTACATGTTCAAGTCCGAGAACAACCGTTGGCGCATCGTGACGCTCATTTATCCACCGCAGACTCCGGAATGGCAGGGCACCATTCCGCAGACCTTCCGCGAGCAGCTCTCATCGGGCCTCTTCGGTCCATTGGAGGTCACCGGCGTTCCGATCATCCAGGAAGAACTCCGCACCACGCTTGTGAAGGATCTCGTCCGCAGCGTCCTGATCATCACTGTCCTCATCATGGTCTATCTCACCCTCCACTTCGAGAACACCTGGCGCGCGTTCCTGGCAATCCTTCCCGTCCTGCTCGCGGTGATCTGCATGTTGGGAACCGTGCACTTGTTCAACATGCAACTGCACTACCTCAACATCATCTGCATCCCGATGGTGATCGGCATCTGCGTCGACTCGGCGGTGCACCTGCTGCATCGGTACTATGAGCGGGACCGCCGCGACCTGCGCATGGCGGTGACGCGCACGGGCCGCGCCATCATGATAACGTCCATGACGACACTGTTCGCGTTTGGCTCGCTGGCCTTGGCCAATTTCCGCGGGATTCGCGAGCTCGGCCTCTTCGCCATCATCGGGGTCAGCTTCTCGCTGCTGACTTCAATCGTCCTGCTGCCCGCGTTGATGCGCCTTTCGGAAGGACGCACACGCTACACCGGCGGCGCCGGGGATGATGTTGGCTGACGTCTACTGCGCCAGCAACTCGTCCACATCGATCAATGCGCTGACGTCTCCGTCACCCCAGATGGTCCGCTGTCCGCTTCTTGCGCCTTCGCGGATGGCGACTTCCAAGGCGTGACGATGCTGCGCGAAATGATCCTGCGCGCGGGCTTCCACAAAAATTTCCAGGTTTCCCTCACGATCCTGCGGAGTGACGCTGCCTTTCCACGTGGCCTCGCCTGTGGACTGCGCTTCCACTTCGCGGCCACCTACCATCACCGTCCAACCTTCCACGCGAAAGCCGGCCTGCAGGGTGATTTCCAGGCTGCGACGATCCTGTGACTGCGCAATTTGCTCCGAATGCGTTGAGGGCGATGCGGCGATGGACGGCGAATCCCGCCGATCCAGGATCAGCACAACCAACACGGCAAGAATCAACCATGCCGTGGCCATGACGACGCGCGGCCCGACACCCGACTTGAACCCGAAGGTGTACCTCAATGGTTGGGTTCCTCGCTCGCGCCCAGAGTGCGCGTCAGCAATATCACGTTCTCGCGCATCATGCCGATGTAGCAATCGGCAGCGGTGCCGCTCTCGCCCAGGCTTCCGGCGTACAATCGGCCCGCCACGCGCGCTCCGGCTTCGTTGGCGATGCCATCCAGCACGCGCGGATTTCCGCCGGATTCCAGGAACAGGTGCCGGACCTGGTTTGCCCGCAGCCAATCCACCAACTCCGCGGCGTTGCGCGCGCTGGGTTCCTCGCGGGTGGTCACTCCGCGCAGCGTGTGGGTCTGGAAACCATAGGCTCGCGCAAAGTAGCCAAAGGCCTCGTGATCAGTCACCAGCATCCTTCGCGAGCTGGGGATGCGCGCCACTTCGCGGCGGATCCATCCGTCCAGCACTCTCAACTGCGCGATGGCCAGATCAGCGCGAGCCCGATATTCGCCCGCGCCCGCACTGTCCACCGCCGACAGTGAATCGCGAATAGTCTCCACATAGCGAATGGCGTTCTGTACATCCATCCATGCATGAGGATCGGCGGCGTGGTCGTGATCATGATCGTGATCGGCCTCGTCCATGTAGTGGGGATCGATACCCGCGGAAACCATGACTGCGGTGCCCTGAAACCCCGAGCCTTCCAAGAAGCGCGGAACCCAAGGGTCCAGCCCCAGACCATTGTAAAGGAACAGATCCGAACCCGATGACTGACGGACCTGTTCTGGATTTGGCTCAAACGTGTGATGATCCGCCCCGCGCGGCATCAGCGTGATGTTCTCCACGCGATCACCCCCCACCTGGCGGACAAGATCCTCGATGATGCTGTTCGTGCTCACCACCCGCACGGGTATGCGTGTGGTGCCTTGGGCCGGTGGCACCATCGGCACTGCCATGAAGAGTAGCGCCACCACCCACAAACGCAATGCGGTCGGCATCACGGACAGGCTCCTTCGCTGGTTGGAGATTGGGACTTCGGCGGTGCCGTGATCCTCAATGAGCATCGCAGACGATGGTGACTTCACCGGTCCCTTGGAGGACTTCCAGGTGATGGTTCTTGGAGAACTCGCCCCAGCTCGCCGCCTGGGCCGGTGTAAGCACTCCCGTGCCGGCACAGATGGGGCAGACATTCTGCAGCGCCTGCAGCAGGGCATTGCGGATGAACTCCGAGCGGTTGGGCAGGCCCTTCATCCGCTTCGCCAGATCCTTGTCCACCTTGAAGGTGATGACTTCGTGCTTTCGTTCCATCAATCGAACTCCCGATCCGCGCTTGGGGACGGGGCCCCGGCGGGTAATACGATGGCTTACCGGGCGCCCGCGGCCGCCCGGTCGTCAACGCCAAACCCCCGCTCGCTCACTCCCCCTTGGGGTCTCGTGCCATCAGCTCTGCCACTGCCTCGCGGGGGGTGCAGCGCCCCGTCAGGATGTCAACCACTGCCGCGGTGATGGGCATTTCCACCTCGTGCTCACTGGCCACTTTCAGGGCGGCGTGGGCAGTGGGTTCCCCCTCCACCACCATCCCGACGGATTCGCGCGCCGCGTCGGGGGATGCGCCCCGGCCGATGAGCTCGCCAAAGGTGCGGTTGCGGCTGTGGGGCGAGAAGCAGGTGACGGCCAAGTCCCCCAATCCCGCCAAGCCATAGAACGTTCGCGCTTCGGCTCCCATGGCCACCCCTAGGCGCGTCATCTCCGCCAGCCCGCGAGTCAGCAGCGCCGACTTGGTGTTGGCTCCAAACCCCAGCCCGTCCCCGATACCGGCCGCCACGGCGATCACATTCTTCAGGGCACCGCCCAGCTCCACTCCGATGACATCCTCCTGATGATAGACGCGTACGGTTGTGGAGTGCACCGCGTCGCGCACGCGGATGGCCAGGTCGCGATCCTCGCTGGCAGAGACCAGGGATGTCGGCACACCGGCAGCCACTTCGCGGGCGATGCAGGGACCGGACACCACCGCGCCGGGAAAGTCCGGTGCCACTTCCGCGATCACCTGCGTCAGCGTGCAGTGCCGATCCGGGTCCAGACCTTTCGCTGCAAGCACCAGTGGAACCGGGGTCTTGAGCAGCTTGGCAATCTCACCGGCGACCGGGCGAATCGCTTTGGAAGGTACGACCAGGAAGATCATCTCGGCGGCGCGAAGGGCCGATCCAAGCTCCGCTTCCAGCGCCACGGAATCGCTCAGGTTCAGCTCTGGCACGCCATGAGGTTTGCGATCTCGTTCGAGGCGGGCCAGCGCATCCTTGTCACGATCCCAAATCGTGACTGCGGCGCTGCCTCGCGCGAGCACGTCGGCCAAGGTGGCCCCCCACGCTCCGGCTCCAAGGACAGTGATCTTCATGTGGGTATGTCTATGCGGTTCCATTTCATGGGCTGGCAGGGACTTGGTGCACCGGTGGATTGATCCACGCGTTCACCGCCCGAATGCCTTGCCTGTGTTTTCATCGAGCTTATTGCGGCCGGGGGCAAGGATGGTGCGATTGCGGCCTGCGGCCTTGGCCAGATACAGCGCGTGATCGGCCTCCTCCAGCAACTGCATCTTGTCGCGATGATGTTCGCCCAGCGTTGCGATTCCCACGCTGACGGTGATGCGCAATTCAAGATCCGGGCCCAGGCGGAAGACCTTGGACTCCACTGCGCGGCGGAATCGCTCACCGGCTCCGTATGCGCCTTCGCCGTCGGTTTCCGGAAAGATGATGGCGAACTCCTCGCCGCCGAATCGGGCGCACAAATCGCCCTCGCGCAGCGTGGCGCGAATGGCATCGGCCACCTGCCGCAGGGCCTCATCGCCTTTGAGATGGCCATAGCGGTCGTTGACGGCCTTGAAATAATCCAGATCCACCACTGCCAGCGACAAGGTGCGTCCATGGCGGCGGGAGCGGTCGAACTCCCGCTGAAGTTCGCCGAAGAAGAACTCGCGCTTGTACAGGCCCGTGAGTGAATCGTTGAGCGCCATGGAGAGCAGCAACTGGTCGAGCTCCAGGACGCGCTCATCCTTCAGGAAGAAGCCCAGCACCGTCCGCCCCACGCGGATCTGGTCACCATCGCGCAGCGATACGGCTTCCTTCACCGGGCTTCCATTCAGGAAAGTCCCGTTCGTGCTTCCCAGATCCTCGATGCGGCAGATGGGATCTGTCGCATCGCGCTCCTCAAAGTTGGTCCATTCGACCACACAATGCTGGCGCGAGACTTCGCCGTCACTCACGTGAACGTCCACGCTGGTGTCGCGGCCGAGGATCGTCTGGCGCCCCGTGATGACGAAACGCTCGGACACCCTTCTGCCGTCCAGGGTGATCAAGACGGGCTTGCGTCGCGCCGTGTCGGACTTCGAGCGCGCCGTGTCGCTGAAATCGGTGGGCGGCTCCATCTCTTCGCCCGTGGCATCCCGGCTTTCCAAACCTGCCGATTCCTTCAGCTCCGAGGCCGACGCATGCGAGGGCGGGCGCTTCTTGTTCCGTGTTGTTGACTCTTCGCTCTTCGCCACTCCGTGCTCTCCTCGCAACTGAACCGCTGGCGCCATCGCTGCCCGATTCCGGCTTTCAAATTCGCCACAGGATCCACTGAAGCCCGTGCTGCCTGATTGTCCCTTGGTTTTCGAGCGGGAATCGGGCAGCCCAACGGGGGCGTACCCCTTGCAAGCCCGCATTGGCAAGGCGTTTCACGGTCTTCGTCTCAACGAAACAGCGACACCAGAAACGACAGGGCGAACACTGCCAGAGCCAGGCCATACTGCAGCTTGGCTGCGGTCAAACCGCGGGACCCGGACGGTTTCATGAGCTGAAGATACGCCAAGACGCCCCCAATCAACGCGGGAACCGACCAACCGGATGCCAAGGTGAAGATGAGCACGGCGATGCTGATCGGCAGAAGCGGCAAGTTGTCGCCGCTCTCTTTCCGCGATTGCTTGCCCTTTCGGGATTCGGGGGACTTGTAGGTATCAACTGATCTGGCTTTTTGTGCCTGACTGGCATTTTGGGATGCAACGGAGGAGACTCTCGGCGCGACCGGGGAACGCCGGGCAGACTGTTGCTGCGGTGGATGCGTGGTGGGAGTCCCGCCTCGAAACCCCGCCGCCACTTCGCGCACCTGTGGCGCCAGCGAACGGGCTTCTCCCACGACTTGGCCCACTTCCGACTCCAGACGCTGGAGATCCTCCAGTGCCTTCGGATTGGTTCCCGCGACCCGGCGAAGCAGGTCGAGAACCTGCACCAAATGGCGCCGTTCTCCACTCTTTCTGAAATGATCGGCGGCGTCTGCCAGCAATGCCGCTGCGACTCCTGTCGCGCCGAGACCCGCCACCAATGCGCCGATCTCCAGCATCAGCGGGCCGCTGCGCCGCGCCAGGCCGGTGGCCCGGTCCAGCGCGCGGTTGGCCCTGTCCATTGCGCCCGATTCCTTCGCCTTGCGGTAAGCCTCCACATAGGACCTCGCCGCGTCCACCATCCGGCCGGATCTCTCCAGCAGGCCCCCATAGAACTCCTCCAACCGCGCGCTCTGGGGGTACTTCTCCACGGCTTGCGCGGCACGCCGGAGTGCTTCCGTCACGGCGCCGCTGGCGGCCAGTGCTTCCACCTCCCGTTCCCACTTGTCCCAGACATCGGTACCAGCCGCGGCCGCAGCGGTTGCAGCGATCACAGGCGCCGCGATGGCGGGGGAGGGAGCCCCGCCGGACAGGGCCGCCGGTGCCTCAGGAGAGCGATCTCGGGGGTCTTGCTTCCTTTTTTTCCCTGTCCCTTCCTCCTGCTGGGTTGGGGGGCGAACCCTTGCCACTTCCCGATGTGCGACTTTTTCCACCTTGAGCGCCGCTGGCGCAGATGCAGGCTGCCGCTGCAGGGCTGCGGGCTTGGGTGGCGCGGGCGCCTCGATCTTGATTTCCGGTGAGGGAGATTTGAGTTCCTTCCTCAAGGCCTGCAGTTCCGGCGCCTCGGGAATCGGGGGACGTTCCATTACGAAGGGCTTCAACTCCACCGGGGTCGCTCCCGGCAGCGCCACTTCGGACAGGGCCTGCATGGATGGCAGGTCGGGGCGCTCGAATTGCACCGGCGGCAACGCGCTGACCGGTGCCAGGGTCACCGGCTCCAGCTTCGGCAACGGCGGCAGCTTGACCGCCGGGGCGAGATCGGACACGGTGCGCGGTGGAGGCTTGTAGTCGGCGTCCCAACGCGGCCGCTGCACATCCACCGTCTTGAGCGGCTGATAGGTTCCATCGGCGGCCCGCAGGAGCGGCTTGTCGATCACCACCGAATTGTCCATGATGCGGATGCGACTCTTGTCGATGGCGAGCTTCGCATCCCTCCCCAGCATCTCCTGCATGGACTGCACCCGCAACGGCTCCACCCGCAATTGATCCATCAGGCGCGGGATGGAAGGCATTTCCCCTGCGCGGGATTTGCTTCCCATCAACGGTTCGGAGCGCCCCAATGGTTGGAACGACAGCGAGCTGGCCTGGCTGGGCCGGACCTTTACGACTTCCTGCCAATTGTCCAGCCAGGTCCACGGATCATAGGGCGCGGCGTACAGGGTCCGCCGTTCGAGTCCTCCGATGATCCATGGAGTCAATTGCCGCATGGCGGGTTCGTATTTGCGGAAGAAATCCGCCCGGTCGAAGTCGCCGGAGTCCAGCATCGCGGCGACCTGGCGCATGTGGTCCTCGGCGTTCTTCACGTCGCGGGCGGCCAACTCTGTCAGCCCCAGGAGGAACCACGTTTCCGGCCGCCGGGGATAGAACTCGCAGGCGTCGAGCATGGTCGCGCGGGCCAGGGTGAAACTCTTGCGGCGGAAATGATCCGCCCACTCGTCCAAGGCCCCATCGAAATCGATCGGTGTGATGAACTGCATCATCGGGCTATCCCCCCGATCTGTTTGTCCGGTACATTGTCCCCTGCATCCTTGTGTTTGACGCGATTGGCCGCCTGATTTTCAGGCCATCAGGACCTGAATCCCGGACCAAAGCAAGCAGTTCCCGCCGTGGTCGCCTCACCCACCCGGTTCCCTTACGCGGGTATTGCCGTTGACATTCAAACGACACACGCCCACACCCCCATTAGTCCGGCGTGACGGGCCGCGGTATTGGGCCGTGGGTCTGTCCGTCGCCCCGGAAGGACCGGGCAGGATGCGCCACCGAATCTCCGAGACTTCCACCGGATCCGGCGCAGGTTTTCAACGATGAATTTCCATCCACGTTACCAACCACACGACGATGGTGGGAGCGGCAATGCCCATCGGCGCGCCTCCGAGGAAGACATTCCGGATCCGTTTTTCAAGGATCCGGCCAAGACCGTGGGGGAGGAAGTGGCCAAGTCGTTGGCCCCTTCACGCCTTTCTTCCGGCGAGCACAAGGTCATCCGCGACGCATACACCACCGAGGTCCCCTATGAGGAGGGGGACTCCGGGCTGGGCGGCGGTTCACCCTATGGTGCCCAGATGGAACGCGTCAGCCGGGACCGGCAGCGCGAATCGGATTCTCGCCCCAGGGGCCTGAATGCCCGCGAGATCGAACAGATCTATGCCAAGAAGTGGAAGTCCGATGACACCCTGACCATCCAGGAAGGGCTGCCCAAGAAGTCCTTCTCGGTTTGGAATGTCCCGGGTGTGCGCCTGCTTTTCAAGCTGGCCATCTTGGGGGCAATCGTCCTGGGCGTTTTTGCCATTCGCATCCCCATCGTGGACGAGGATGGCGTGGATACAACCAGCCCGCTTCCCATCTGGGTCTACCAGCAGGCGACCATGGGAAGCGACCAGCAGATGATGCAGCGGTTGGACCCGGTGGAGCGTCACTTCGCCCTCACGTTGCTGCGCATTCGCAAGGTTGGCAGCGCCTCCACCCGCTACGAGTTGGCGCTGGGCGTGCCGCCGCCATCGGTTCATTCGCTGCTGGAGGAGAATCTTGTGCTCCCCAATCGCATCAGTGACGGATGGGGGAACCAGTTCCGCATCGAGACGCTCAACCAAACCCTGGTCGTCCGCTCAGCCGGCAAGGACAGGGCCTTCAACACCGACGACGACATTACGACCATGGGCGATGCCCCTCCCACCTATTCAGAGCGCCATTACGCCGACGAGACCAGGGATATGTACGGGGGGTTCTAGGAGGCGTGGGGGCAGGGTGGACGGTGCGGACAGGAAGAATGCGGGATTCTTTTGGGATGTCGCCTGCGCGGAAGAGTTTATGTGAATCCCCACAGATAAACCATTTCACTCTTCAATCTTCAGCCTTCACTCTTCAACTTTGGGTTGGCCACGGCCTCTGGCGCCCCCCCTGCTAGCGCGCTCCGGCCCGGGGGCCGGGAGAACTCGCTGCCGAAAAGGGGGCCGTCCGGCCATGGCCGACTCGCAACTCACGCTCGATACCATCGTTTCGCTGTGCAAGAGGCGCGGCATCATCTATTCCGGGTCCGAGATTTACGGCGGCCTTCAGGGCGCCTTTGACTACGGTCCCATCGGCGTCGAGCTGAAGCGCAACGTCAAGGCCGCGTGGTGGCGCTCGATCGTTCAGGAGCGCTTTGATGTCGAGGGCATCGACGCAGCGCTGCTCATGCATCCGCAAACGTGGAAGGCCAGCGGCCACGTCGATGGTTTCGTGGATCCGTTGTGCGACACGCTGGGCCCATCGCGGAAGCGCTATCGTGCCGATCACGTGGAACCGTTCGAGTGCACCGCGTACCAGATCATTGATGTGACGGATGAAGAACCGAAGACCATCGAAGGCGGCGAGATCTGGGCGCCGACGAAGAAGCGTGCGAAGGAAATCTACCAGCAGTGGTGGGAGAAGTATCTGGGACTCGAAGGGCGCCGCGTGAAGTTGGAGGAGGTCCCCGGCAGCACGCAGGTCGGTCGCTTCAGCCCCGATGACGGCGGGCGCCTCACCGAGCCGCGCATGTTCAACCTCATGCTCTCCACCATCCTTGGGCCCGTGGAGGAAACCGGCGCGCGTGTGTACCTGCGCCCGGAAACGGCACAGGGGATCTTCGTCAACTTTGACAATGTGAAGACCACCGCGCGCCGCAAGTTGCCATTTGGCATCGCGCAGCAGGGAAAGTCATTCCGCAACGAGATCACTCCGCGCAACTTCATCTTCCGCACGCGTGAATTCGAGCAGATGGAACTGGAGTTCTTCTGCAAGCCCGCGGCCTTCTGCAAGGATGGCGAGCGCGGCGACATGGAGTGGTACGAGTATTGGCGCGACGAGCGTTTCAATTGGTACACGCGCTATGGCATTCGCCCGGAGCACCTGCGACTGCGCGATCATGAGCCCGATGAATTGGCCCACTATGCCAAGGCATGCTGCGATGTGGAGTATCTCTTCCCCATCGGGTGGCAGGAGCTGGAAGGCGTTGCCCATCGTTCGGACTTTGACCTGCGCCAGCACCATGAACACAGCGGCAAGGACTTGAGGTACTTTGACCCCGAGCGCAACGAGCACTACCTGCCCTACGTCATCGAGCCCTCTGCCGGTGCCGACCGCACGACGCTGGCCTTCCTGTGCGATGCCTACCGTGACGAGGTGGTTCGCAAGGGAGACGAGGAGGGGGGAGGGAAGGAAGCCCGCCGCGTCGTGCTGGCCCTGCATCCGCATCTGGCGCCGATCAAGGCCGCCGTCCTGCCACTCCTGCAGAACCGCGACGATTTGGTCGAGATGGCCCGCAAGCTCGCCTCCGACCTGAAGTCCCGCATGGTGGCCACCTACGACGACACGGGTGGCATCGGCAAGCTCTACCGCCGCCAGGACGAGATCGGCACGCCGTACTGCGTCACGGTGGATGTGGAGTCCCTCAGCGACGGGGCCGTGACGATCCGCGACCGGGACACGATGGCCCAGGAGCGGATTCCCGCCGAGAAGGTGAAGGGCTGGCTGGTGGAGAAGATGGCCCTCTAGTCCTGGCGGCCGCCTTGTGGGCCGGTTGCGACCCTCCATCAGGATCGGTGCATCTGGCCTCTGGTGTTGTGCATACATTTTGCTCGACCCGCGGCAATTCGAACATCTTGCCTATTGGGTTGCGTACGGTCGCATCCTGCCCTTGCGAGGGCCGCGATGGCCTGCAATCCTTGGCGTGAGCGGAATCAATGGAGAGTGGCCAGGTTCATAGTCCGTGACTGTGTCTGTCTGGTCGCACCAATTCGGCTTCAAGGAATGCCCCCCCGAGAATGATTGGCACCAACGCCGTGGAATTTGTCCAAGGCCTCATCTATAATTTGAGCCTTTTGGTGGCGCTGAGCGTCATCGCCGGTTTCGTGGGACCGTTTGTGCCCACGCGCAAGCGCCAGCACGCCCTGTTCGGTTTGCTCTTTGGCACGGTGGCCGTCATTGCCATGCTCACCCCGGTCACGCTGCCGGACTCGGACCTGCAGTTCGACGGCCGCTCGGTGGCGCTTTCCCTCTGCTCCCTCTTCTTCGGTCCGGTGGCGGGTGTGATCGCCGGAGCCATGGCCATTGCCTGCCGTCTGGGCATTGGCGGCAGCGGGACACTGACCGGCGTGCTCGTTGCGATCACCTCGGTTGCCATCGGCCTTTATTTCCGACGCTATCATTCGCGGTGGAGCACGGAGCCGTCAACGCTGCAACTCTACCTCTTCAGCGTCATCGTTCATGTGGTGATGCTGTTGATGTTTTTTGCCCTGCCCATTGAAGATGCCGTGCGCGCCCTGATGGGCATCTCGCTTCCCGTCATGTTGTTCTATCCGTTGGCCGGGATGCTGACCGGGCGGATCCTCGCCGATCAGCGGGCCCGCCACAACCTGTTGGAGCAGCTCACCGAGCGGGACGTGCGCTTCCGCACCATGTTCGACTCGGTCCCCTCCGTTGCCATCCAGACCTTTGACAAGGATGGAACTGTCCTGTCCTGGAACAAGGGATCGGAACTTTTCTATGGATACACGGCGCAGGAGGCCATCGGCAGGAACTTTGCCGATCTGATTATTCCGCCAGAGACCATGTCACGCTACAGAGAGGAGTTCGAGAAGTCCAAGCGGGAAGGGACAGTCATTCCCGATCTGGAAGTCACGCTCCGCCGCAAGGATGGCTCGCGCCTGACGGTCTTCTCCCGAAACGGAACGATTGAGGTTCCCGGCCAACCGGTGGAGTATTTCGCCATCGACGTGGATTTGTCCTACCGCCGCGAGTTCGAGGAGAGACTTCGCGCGCAGGAGCGCATCCTGGCACAGGCCCAGCGCATCGCCCATCTCGGGAGCTGGGAGTTGGACATTCCGACAGGGCGATTGATCTGGTCCGACGAGATCCATCAAGTCTTCGGCACGACGGCCGAGGAGTTCGATGGTACCTTTGATTCCTTCACCTCCTTCATCCACCCTGAGGATCTGGAGGCATTTCTCCTCCAGCAAAAGGCGGCGTTGAGTGGTGAGATCCCCCTCGATTGGGAGCATCGCATCATCCGTCCGGATGGCTCGATTCGCTATGTCCACGAGCGCGGCGAGCTGGTTCGCGATGACGACGGCAATGCCATTCGGCTTTCCGGCACGGTCCAGGACATCACCGACCGGCGTTTGGCCGACGATGCCCGTGCCCACGCCGAGCGTCTCGCCAAGTCCACGGTGGATGCGCTTTCCGCGCACATCGCCATTCTGGACCCAGAGGGGACGATCATCGCCGTCAACAGCTCCTGGCGTGACTTCGCCAGGCAGAATGGCGGCTGCCTCTCCAACCTCGCCGAGGGCGTCAACTATCTGCAGGTCTGCGACGCGGTCAGCAGCGAGGACGAATGCGGCGCCCATGA
>CAZVAQ010000031.1:0-7851 GCA_964625145.1 uncultured Candidatus Sumerlaeota bacterium | reverse complement strand
TGATTGAGTTGATGGACATTGATGCGATCGGCGAACAGGATCTCACTGCGTCGGTGCGGAAGCTGACGGAGATTGCAACGACGACGATGGGTGTCGCCCGCGTTGGTGTCTGGCAATTCACGAACGATGGTTCGCTGATTGTCTGCACCGACTTGTTTGACGCCGGGGCGCAGGAACATTTGTCCGGCGAGTCCTTCGAGGCCGCCGACGGCAAGCCCTATTTCGACGCGCTCAAGGAATCCAACCTGATCGCGACCGGGGAACTCGCGGATCGTCCGGATCTGGAGGCCATCCTGGAGCGGTATACGGCCCCCCGGGGAATCACGGCGCTCATGGCATCGCCGATCCATCACGCCGGGCGGGTGGTCGGGTTGATTTGCTGCGAGCACATTGGCGGGCAGCGCACCTGGACTGCGGACGAGAAGACCTTTGCCATCGCCGTCGCGAACATGGTGTCGCTGGCGATGGAGGGTTGGCAGAGGCGGCGGACAGAGCTCGCCCTGCGGAACTCGCTCAAGGAACTGTCCGACTTCCGCGCGGCGCTGGACGAGCACGCCATCGTCTCCATCGCCGACGCTTCGGGGAAGATCACGTTTGCCAACGAGAAGTTCTGCGAGATCTCCAAGTACACTCTCGAAGAGCTGCTGGGAAAGGATCATCGCATCATCAACTCGGGCTATCACCCGCGCGGATTCTTCTCGGAGTTGTGGGCCACGATCTCTGCGGGCAAGGTCTGGAAGGGCGAGATCAAGAACAAGGCGAAGGACGGCACCTGCTATTGGGTCAACGCCACCATCGTTCCCTATCTCAATGAGAATGGTAAGCCCTACCAATACGTCGCGGTGAGGACCGACATCACCGAACGCAAGCGTGTGGAGGAGGAACTGCACGGGCTGAACGAGCGCCTGCGTCATTACCTGGCGGTCAGCCCCACCATCACCTACGCGGTACGGCTCGTCGATGGCGTCATGACTCCGGTCTGGGTCAGCGAGAACATCCAGCATGTCCTGGGGTATTCGCCCGATGAAAGCCTGACGCCGACCTGGTGGCTGGACCATGTGCATCCCGATGACCGCGAACGCGTCCTGGCCAAGCAGCCACTGATCCTGGGCACGGGTTCGCTTTCCCATGAATACCGGTTCCTTCGCAAGGATGGTCGTGTCGTGTGGATGCGCGATGACCTGCGCATGGCGCATCCCGATAATCCCCCCGCGGAGAAGGAATTCGTCGGCGCGTGGACAGAAATCACCGACCGCAAGCAGGGCGAGGAGGAGCGGGACCGGCTCGAGGCGCAGCTCGTGCAGTCGCAGAAGCTGGAATCCATCGGCCGCCTGGCGGGCGGAGTCGCCCATGACTTCAACAACATGCTCAGCGTGATCATTGGCCATGCGGAAATGGCCCTGGAGGAGACGGATCAACGGCACCCCCTGCGCCAGGACCTTGAGGAGATCATGCGCACGAGCCAGCGCGCCGCGGAGATCACCAAGCAGTTGCTGGCCTTTGCGCGCCGGCAGACCTCCACGCCGCGTGTCCTGAGTCTGAACGACACGATCACCAGCATGTTGACCATGCTGAGGCGATTGACGGCGGCCAACATTGAACTCAAGTGGGAGCCGGGGGACGATTTGTGGCTCGTGAAGATTGATCCAGCGCAGGTCGACCAGATCCTGGCCAACCTGATCGTCAACGCCACGGACGCCATCGATGGCCCCGGCACGATCACCATCACGACGCGCAACCGGTCCCGCAACGACCAGGAGACGGATGATCGCACCCCCATGCTCGTGGATGCGGTGGAACTGATTGTCAGCGACACGGGTTGTGGGATCCCCGAGGAGATGATCTCCCACATCTTCGATCCGTTCTTCACCACGAAGGATGTCGGCAAGGGAACCGGCCTTGGCCTCGCCACCGTTTACGGGATCCTTCACCAGAATCGCGGGACTGTGGATGTCAGCAGCACACGCGGTGTAGGGACGACTTTCCGCATCCGTCTTCCCCGGTACTCGACCGAGGAAGACGTCAAGGACAAGACCCCCGCCGACGGGATAAAGTTCACCGGAGCCCAGGAAACGGTTCTCCTGGTCGAGGACGAGCAGGCCCTCTTGTCGCTCGGTGTGCGTTTCCTGAAACGGCTGGGCTACAAGGTCTTTGCCTCATCCGATCCTCGCGAGGCCGTGCGCGTGTTCGAGCAGCACAGGAATGAGATCGACATCCTGATGACTGATGTCGTCATGCCGGAGATGAGCGGCCGCGAAGTCTGGGAAGCTGTCAGCGCCATGCGTCCGGACCTCAAGTGCCTCTTCGTCTCGGGATACACTGCTGATGTCATCGCCACCCACGGCATCCTATCGGAGGGCGTGCACTTCCTGCAAAAGCCTTACACTGTGGACGCTTTGGGCCGCAAGATCCGCGAGGTGCTGGACGCGTGAGTTCCATCCTCAAGTGGCGGACACCTCTGCATTTGATCCACGTCGGCTTGGCGTTTGCCGCTGTTCTGTTGCCTGCAAAAAAAACCGCAGGTGCCGATGCCGCCCCTCAGGCCTATGCCAATCCCGTGGTGGAGAAGGATTGGCCCGATCCCGGTGTCATCACTCTCAACGATGCAACAGGCAGCCGTGTCTTCTATCTCGTATCGACCGGTGGGAGCTTCCCCATTCGGCGTTCCACCAACCTGATCACTTGGGAAGAAACCGGCGCCTTTGCGATGCCGGAACGAATGGCCCCATGGGCACCGGACGGCTCCCGCAACTGGGCTCCGGAGCTGCATCAAATCGGCGACAAGATCGTGCTCTACTACACTTCGTCGGATCATCGCCGCGACGCACAGCGGCCCGATCCACTGGCCATTGGTGCCGCATGGGCCGATGACATTCTGGGCCCCTATCATCATCTGGAAGAGCCCATCGTTCCCGCCGGTACGCACGGAACCATCGATGCCACCTACTTCCGCGATGGGGATCGCCATTGGCTGTACTGGAAGACCGACGGGAACTGCTGCGGTCTGCCAACCGACATCATCGCCCGGGAGCTCGCTCCGGATGGGTTGTCCTTCCTCGAAGACAGCGAACCGCAAACCATCCTGACTCCCGACCTTGACTGGGAGCACAACCTGATCGAAGGGCCATGGCTTCTGAAACGCGGCGAGTGGGTGTACATGTTCTACAGCGCGGGCAGCTATGTGACCAACTACCGCAATGGCGTCGCGCGGTCGCGATCTCCGTTGGGACCGTTCGAGAAGCTGCCCGAGCCATGGCTGCGCGGCAGCGATGACGTGCGCGCCCCGGGCCACGGGTCCTTCCTGAATTTGGACGGCACCACGGTCTTTGTCCATCATGGCCGGAGTCCCGGCATTCCACACGCGCGGTACCTGTTTGTCACGCCGATCGAATGGCGGGATGGATGGCCGTTTGTTTACGGCGGCATCACGCCTCTGGAAACGGTGAGAACCTGGTAGGCGGCCACATGGCCCTTGCGCTGCTCCTGGCGCCACTTCAAGCAGGGACTTAATTCACACACCCCGGAGCAGTTCGTGCGTCTCGTCCCCCTTTCACTCATCGCTCTTGCGCTGCCATCGGCATCGCCACTGATTGCCCAGGTTCCCGCGGTCATGTACCACGCGCACGCGGACCTGGGCTACGTTCAGGACAACTTTCGCGCGCACATGGATTTCCTGGTCGAGAACGGGTACAACACCATCAGCATGGACCAGTTCTACGACTGGTACGCCAACGAGGGGATCCTGCCGCTGCGCCCGATCGTCATCACGGTCGATGACAACTACATCCAGGGTTACACGGAGATGTATCCCATCTTTGTCGAGCGCGGCATCGTCGCCACAAATTACACGCACACCCAAGGCATCGGCATCGGCGCCCCCAAGGCAAGTTGGGCGCAGGTTCGCGAGATGGATGCATCAGGCGTCTTTCGCGTGGAATCACATTCCCGCACGCATCCGGAGCTCGACAACGTCGGCCTCGTGCAGCTTTACAGCGAAGTCCACGGCTCGCGCGACGACATCGCCAACAATGTAAACGGCAAGGTGACGCGCCATTTCTGCTACCCCTATGGCCGATTCGACGAGGACGTCATCAACGAGCTGAAGGCCGCCGGCTATGTCACGGGGCTGACAACGATTCGCGGCCTCAACTACCGCAACACGCCTGCCTATGAGCTGCGCCGGTGGCACGGCGACAGGAAGACGCTGCAGGAGTTCATCGTCGAGATCCAGCATGACCAGCTTCCGCCGCCACCGCCAGGGGAGGGATGGATCCTGGACGACGCCGAGCCCCACGCATTGCCGAAAGGGGGCTCGTGGTTTCCCAGCGTCAGCGAAAGCGGCTATTTTTACACGGGGTACCATTACCGTGCGTCTGGCGGGCCGACCGCGACGGGGCTGCGATGGGCGGCGTACCTGCCCCAGACGGGAACCATGCGCGTGCACGCACGATGGACCCAACATCCCAACCGCGCGTCCAATGCGGCGTATACCATCCACACCGCCAATGGCGAGGTCACCGTCGTCGTGGACCAGCGCATCAACGGCAGCCAATGGAATGACCTGGGCACCTATGAGTTTGCCGAGGGTGAACCGGTGCAGGTGTGGCTCGGCGGCGCCAGCGACGGATTCATCATCGCGGACGCCATTTGGTTCGAGCCGGTCAACATCCCGTCAACCGGCGACCATTTCGCGATATATTGATGAGTGGATCCGGCTGTTATTCTCCACGCCTCAACAGGGGCACCAAATAGCTGGATGTGATGCGGCACAGGCGCAGCGGCAACAGAAGCGCCGTGCTCTGGACATTGGGGTAGGCCATGCGGTCGAGCTGCGAGACAGTGAAGAGTGCCTCCCAATTGGACCGCGCCAGATGCAACACGCCGCGGAAGCGGCTGCCGTAGACCTTGCAAATCCGGCGGTACTTGCCCAGCCGGGCCACCTCGCCCTTGATGCCATCGGCCTGAAGCCGGTTTGTCCGCGCCAAGTCGCGAAGGATCTCCGCCGCCATTCGCTGCGCCTGGCGATCGCGCATCACCCAGCGTTTGATCTCTGGCGGGATCGGAGGATCGAACAAGGCCATCGCCGCGATCAGATGAGGGCGCACAATCAGCGGCGAAGACAACCGCTCGGACTGCTCGATCAGCGCCACCCAGTCCAGTTGCTCCTCCCAACGGCGCAGGAAAAGCGCCAGGTCCAGATAGAGCGACAGCTTGAGTCCCTCCAACTGGACAAAGGGTGTCACATAATGCGAGGCGCAGTGGGAGCACGCGTAGATGATCGTCCCCTCACGCGAGAACGCCTGGACCCGCTTGGGGCCCAATTCCACCTCCCGCCGCCAGCGGAAGTAGATGTCCCGCTCCAACCGTCGCGGACACCAATCGCTCTCGCAGCCTGCATGCAGCTCTATGAGGACCCCGTTCAGCCGCCAGACCGAGTGGCGCTCCGGGTTGCGCTCCGCGTCGGGGACCGCGCCGGTCAGTTTCAGGATCTCCTCGGCGGGGAGGCGGTCCTCTCTGGCCACCAACAGGTCAATGTCCCCGCTGGGGCGCAGGCCCAGATCGCCGTAGGCCTCGTTGGCAAAGATGAGTCCCTTCATGGGGAGCACGTCCACCCCCATGCGCTCGAAGGCTTCGAGCAAACCCAGCAGCACCCGCAACTGTTCGAAGTTTTGGACCCTGCGGACAAAAGCCAAGTTCCGCGCGGCTTGGCGGAACTCCGCCGGGACGTTTGCATCCGGGCATTGAGAGAGGACCTGGCTCACGATGGGCGTGAGCCCATGACCCTTCATCAATTCGAACAGAGCGCTCCAATCAAGCGTCGGCTCGGGCCCCTTCAGATCATAGGGACCTTCGGGCCGCGCGGCGAAAGCCTGCGCCACCGAAATCAGGAAGCCCATCTCTGCTGTAGACCGCGGCAACTTCAACATATCCCAACCCTCGTCCAGTTCACTCTGCGAGGCCCACAATTTCCTTCCAACGCCAACTTCACAAACGAGAGCTTATGTCCTGAGTGGGTCTTCATGCAAGGCCGATCGATAGCCACAGAGGCCAAATCGACTTGTCAATGCCTCTGTTTAGGGTACTTGCCCTATCCCATAGGAGCGCGATTGCCGGAGGAACAGGGCCGCATAGCGCGTCTCGGACGCCATCAGCTCCTCGTGCGTGCCTTCCTCGACCACCCGGCCTTCCTCGATAACATAAATGCGATCAGCCATCCGCACCGTTGACAGGCGGTGGCTGATGAGGACGGCGGATCGGCCGGCGAGCAGGCTGCGGACGCGGTCGAAGAACTCCGCCTCCGCCCGCGCGTCCAGGCTGGCGGTCGGTTCGTCCAGGATCAGGATCCGCGCCCCGGTCCGGAAGAATGCCCGGGCAAGGGCGACCTTCTGCCATTCCCCGCCCGAAAGCTGACGCCCGCGCTCCAGTAGCTCGCCAAGGGGCGTGTCCAGCCCATCGGGTAGCTTGTCCACCAATGGACCGATGCCAGCGGCCTCCACTGCCTCCCGGATGGCCTCGTCCGTCGGTTCGCGGCGCACGTCGCCGAACCACACATTATCCCGCAGCGTGGTCAGGTAAGGGATGTAATCCTGGAACACCACCCCAAACAGACCTCGTACATCGTCCAAGGCATAGTCGCGCATGTCGCGATCTTCCAGCAGCACGCGCCCTTCCAGCGGGTCGTACAGGCGGCACATGAGCTTGGTAAGCGTCGTCTTCCCGGCGCCGTTCTCGCCCACCAGGGCAATGACCTCGCCCGGCCCCACGCGAAGGGAGATGTCCTGAAGTACCCGGGTGTTCCCTTGTGGATAGCGGAAACAGACCCTTTCGAGCGTGAGCCCCTGCTTCAAGACCTTTGGCATCTCGGCCGGCTCGCGGGGATCGCGGCATTGCGGCTCCAGATCCAGAAACTCCTGCAAATGCCCCAGAAACAGCAGGTTTTCGTGCGTGCGGCCGATGGCGGACTGCATGCCATGCAGAGTGGAATGCGCGACCTTCAGCGCCGCCACGATGGCCGTGAACCCGCCCAGCGTCAGCTCTCCACGGATCGTATCGGCGCACAGCAGCACGATCAGCCATCCGATGACCACCACGGCGGCCATTTGGGCCACCGCATCCAGGACCGAACGGCGGACGGCCAGCCGCTGGCGCTCCGCAAACAACTCGTCCCGCAGGCTTCGGTACCGCTGGGAAATCCGCTCGCCGATTCCGAAGATCCGGATCTCCTTGGCAAAGGCTGCCAGGGTCAGCACCAGATGATAATACCGCGAACGCCGCTCGCGCGACGACTGCTGTCGGATCAGGTCCCGATTCTTCCTCGAACAAACAAGCTGCACCGCCAGCGCCGGCAACCCCGCCAAGACCATCAACGGGATCGTCCACCAACGGAACGCGGCCAATACGATCAGCACCCCCACCAAAGTCAGCGCCAGCCGCAGGATCCCGGTCGCGTCCATCAGGATCATCAACGGCCGCGTCCCCACCTCGGACTGCGCCCGGTGCAGCGTGTCCTGATGGGAGGAATCCTCGTAGAACGCCAGATCCATTCGGTTCGAATGCCCATGGACCGTCTCCGCCAACTTTTGCGAGATCCGATGCCCAACCCGCTGCGTCATGAGCGTCGAAGCACTGCGCAACACCACATCCGCCAGGATCAGCCCCACGATAGCCGCGATCCACGGGTACAGCATATCCACCCCGCCGGAGACATCCGTCGACTCGATGGCGGATTGAAGGGAATTGATGAGCTGGGCGAGAACGGGGAAGTAGAGCGGGGGGATGATGCCGGAGAGGAGGAGGAGCAGCAGAAGGGGGGCAGCACTCGCCGGCGAGGGCAAAACACCCATCCGCAAC
>CAZVAQ010000030.1:0-30276 GCA_964625145.1 uncultured Candidatus Sumerlaeota bacterium | reverse complement strand
CCGCGGCGGACCTTGGCAAGCACCAGATCCGGCGTGGTCTCGTGAATGTGCTGAAGGATGCGGCGGGCGTCCTGCAGCGAGGCGATGTCCTCCCCCGCAAGTTGCACGAGCACATCCCCCGAGCGCAGGCCAGCAAGCGAGGCCCACGTGCCGTCCTCCACGGAGTCGACCATGACGGCGGCGTCAACCCCGGCGAGGCGCTCGTCCTCGAGGTCAAAATACGTCAACTCGCGAAGGACGAAGCCAAAGTCCAGGTCACGATGGCGATCCATCTCGCGGGTGCGCGGCGGCGAGGGGATGGTCTTCGCCTTGACGCGCATCTTCTCGCCATTGCGCAGGATGTCGAATTCGATCTCCAGGCCGACGCGGTACTGCCGCAGCAACGTGCGGAACAACTCCACATCGTGGGGTTCGGCGGCTTCGATGGGGTCGCCATCCATGGCGATAAGGATGTCGCCCACCTGGAAGGGGAAATCCTCGGCGCGCTTGTTGTAGAGCCGTGTCACGCGGACGCCCTTCTGATTGGGGATCTTCAGTTGCCGCGCGGTCTCGCGCGTCAGGACTTGTGTCTCCATCGGGAGCCACGAACGCTGCAGCTCGCGGCTGGGGTCCTCAAGTTCCTCGATGCCGATCTCGACGACGGTGATGGTGCGCTCGCTGCGGCGGTCAAACTCGACCAGCACCGGCACCAGACGGCCTTCCTCGGAAGCATTGACTTTGCGGCGCGTGAACTCGCGCAGGTCTTCGACGGACTTGATCTCCTCACCTTCAACACGGAGGATGATGTCCCCGCCTTGCAGGGGGGGCTTGGCCTTTGCCCCGGGTCCACCGGCCCGCACGGAGGTGATCTGAACTCCACCAGTGTCCTGACGAGCCATGTTCAGCTCGGTCCAGATGCTCATATCGCGCACGGTGGCACCCCAAGCGCGCAGTTCCTCTTCCGGAACCATGGCTGGCTTGCGCTCTTCGGGGGTCAGCTTCAAGACGTGCGATTCGCCGCCACGGGAAACCTGCAGTGAGACTTCGTTGCCGATGGGCAGGCGAGCCAGGACGTTGTTCACAACGGGCATGTCCTCCGGAAAGCGCGCCTCCACCGCAATGCCGTCGACGGACAGCAGGAAGTCGCCGGGTTTCACGCCGGCACTCTCCGCAGGGGAATCCTTGAGCACCGTGGAGACGAGCACGCCGGCGCCGTCCGCCTGGCTCTTCAGCCGTGGCTGCAGGACCATCCCCGTGTAGGCGCGACGCACGCGGCCTTCCTTGATGATGGCATTGGCGACATCGCGAGCGAGGTTGCCGGGAATCGCACCCGCAAGACCGAAGCTGATCTCGTTCACGCCGACGATGCGGCCCTGCAAATCAATAATCGGTCCGCCGGAGTTGCCGCCGTGGATCATGGCATCGTGGCCAATCCAGCGGACGAGTTCGCCTACGTTCTCACCGTCCAGCTCCAACATCCCGATGCGAAAGATCGACGGCATGACCATCTCTGGATTGGAGACAATGCCCATGGTGACCGATTGCGAGAGACCAAGCGGGCTGCCCAAGGCGAGCACCGTATCCCCGGCCCGTAGCACATCGGAATCGCCGAACTCCACATAGGGGAACGTGCGAGGCGTGGGCGGCATGAGTTGGATCACGGCGATGTCCGTGGCAGGGTCCGTCCCGACCAGACGCGCAGGAATTTCCTCCCGGTTGGGCATCGTGCACATGATCCGCACGGCCTTTCCGGCGACGTGGTGATTGGTGACGATATGGCCCTCGGGGGTGATGATGGTGCCGCTGCCGGTGGCGACGAAGTTCTGCTCCCGCCCGCCGTAGTAGGCAGGCTCCACGATGGCGATGCGCACGAGGGAGGGTTTGACCTGGCCCACGGCGATCTGGACGGGAGAGCGAGTATCCAACACGGTGGCAGACCGCCCCCCGCACGCGGCGATGATAACGCAAACGAGCGCCAGAATGGCCAGTTTGCCCGAAAATGCTCGAACCATATCCCATCTCCCCCACCGGAGTTTGATCGGTTCATTCGGGCGGCTGGGGCGAAGGGTGTCAAGGTGGGAGGGCGACGGGGCTCGGAATGTGCCCCACCCAACAAGCGTCACGAGGAGCCAAAGTAGCCGGAAGGCTGCAGTGGTGGCCGGCTCTTTTTTTGCATTCATCCGGGCCGGGTTGTCGATTTTCGGAATGCCTGCCCGACAAATGGTCAGAGCGCCGGTACCACCGACGCCAAATCAAAATACGGAGTTCAAATATGCGCGTCATGGTCTTGATCAAGGCAACAAAGGAATCAGAAGCCGGCATCATGCCGGACCAAAAGCTGCTCGCCGAGATGGGAGCTTACAACGAAGAGCTGGTGAATGCGGGTATCATGCTGGCTGGCGAAGGACTGCATCCCAGTTCGAAGGGGGTGCGGGTGCGCTTCTCGGGGGCGAAGCGCAGCGTGATCGACGGGCCCTTTGTCGAGACGAAGGAATTGATCGCCGGGTTCTGGCTGTGGAAAGTCAAGTCGATGGAAGAGGCCATCGAGTGGCTCAAGAAGTGCCCCAACCCGATGCAGGAGGAGTGCGACGTGGAGATCCGCCCGGTCTTTGAAGCCGAAGACTTCGGAGCCGAGTTCACGCCGGAGCTCCGCGAGCAGGAAGAGCGCCTCCGCGCCCGGATTGAGCAGCAGGCGGGAGGATGAGGTCGGCACGCATCCTGAATCGAACACTCTACATTCCATTGCCCGGTTTGATGAAATCCGGGCAATGGTCAAGCCGCCGAGGAGGGATCACTCATGGGCCGTTTCGTCATCGCCGCGTTCAAACCAAAGCCGGGAAAGGACGCCGAGTTGCTCGCAGTGGTCGGCAAGCATTGGGGGATGCTGAGGGATCAGGGACTTGTGACCGACAGGCAACGACTTGTAATGCAGTCCCAGGACGGGACAATTCTGGATATCTTTGAGTGGCGCTCGCCCGAGGCGATCGAAAACGCTCACTCGAATCCGGTCGTGCTGGCGCTGTGGGTCGAGTTCGAGGCAGTGTGCGAGTACGTACCGCTGTCGTCGCTCTCGGAGTCGGCTCATTCGTTTGCGGAGTTCGAGCCGGTGGAGGCGTGAAATTTCCCATCAGATCCAATGTGAGCCCCCTCATCCTCCTCAATCTGCCAAATTAATCGCGTCTTGCCGTGGAGCTTCATGATCGGCGCGCGGCGCTTTTGCATCTCGACGATGGTGCGGACTTTCTCCGGCGCACTCAGGAGGGCGCGCTGCCGGTGAAAGGCTTCCTTCTCGCGGGCGATTTCTTCGATGGTCTTCATGGCATTGTCCACTGCTTGTATCGATCAACCAGTCCATGTGCTGGCACCAACCGATCAAGCATGGACTTGTCGAGAGAAACGTCTTGCAACATTTGATCAAAACGCCCGCGATCCTAGGCGCGACCGGCAGCCAGCATGATGGCTGTCAAGTGTTCGGCGGTAGGGACCCGGGTCATGACATCCCCGTACGGCACTTCCACCGCCGACGTGACGGCCTCCTCGACCAAGGGGCTGTAGGCAAGGGGTAACTGAACGGGCATTCCCTCCACCATGATGTAGGGCCCCTGCCACTGGTAACTCTCGTGCGGAGAGCTCACGATGCAGATCCGCCAGTGGATCTAGGCTGGCCGCCTTGTCAGGTGGCAGGAGAACCAGGATATGGAGGTCCTCGGTTTCGGCTGGAGAAATGGGGTAGAAAAGCGTGGCCACGGCACCTCCGATCGCATAGCGACTGAAGAAGCCTTGGCGTTCAAGGCTGTTGATCACTTCGAGTGGCTTCTTCATGACCAGATCTCCGTCCATTCCTCAAGAAATGGGAGTCGCCAGAAGCGCAACTGAGGGGCAATTGTCTCTCTATGCCACTCGGCACTCATTTGGCTCCAATCATGGCCTATCCCCTCCGCAGCGAGCAAATCCTCCCCATGTCCCTCCCCCAGACCGCCGAGAATGCATTGAATCTTCCAACGCCGGAGGCGATCGCTGCGTTGCCGTCCGACGGCGGGACCGAGTTTAACCGGCTGATCTTTGCCCAGAGCCCGTATCTCCTGCAACACGCACGCAATCCGGTGGATTGGTGGGAATGGAGCGAGGCCGCATTCGCCGAAGCCCGCCGCCGCGATGTGCCGGTGCTTCTGTCCATTGGCTATTCGACGTGCCATTGGTGCCACGTGATGAAGCGTGAGTCATTCGAGAATCCCGAGATCGCACGGCAATTGAACGACGCGTTTGTCTGCATCAAGCTCGACCGCGAAGAGCGCCCCGATATTGACCAGGTCTACATGCAGGTGACGATGGCGATGACGGGGCATGGCGGATGGCCGATGACGGTGTTGATGACGGCGGACAAGGAGCCCTTCTTCGCGGGAACGTATTTCCCGCCCGAAGGCCGCTTGGGACGACCGGGCGTCACGGATCTGGTCCGCGCGATCAAGCAGGCATGGGCAGGCGATCGCGGGCAACTCCTGCAATCGGCCTCGCACACGGCACAGGCCCTGGCTGGGATGTCAGATCCGCGCCAGGCTACCGAGTTGCCGCGGGAAATCGCCAACCGCGCCATGCACCAATACCAATCCGCGTACGACGCGCGCCACGGCGGATTCGGCGGCGGGCGGAACAAGTTCCCCGTGCCACACAATTTTCTATTCCTGCTGACGCATCATCTTCGCACGGGAAGCACGCAGGCGCTGCAGATGGTGGAGCACACGCTCCAGTCCATGCGCCGCGGCGGCATCTTTGACCAGTTCGGTTTCGGCTTTCACCGGTACTCGACGGACCAGGAGTGGCTCCTCCCCCACTTCGAGAAGATGCTCTACGATCAGGCGCTGATGGTGTGGGCGTGCGTCGAGGCTGCACGCGTCACCGGCGATGAGGAGTATGCCCGCATCGCACGCGAGACGATCGAGTATGTCCTGCGCGAGCTGCGCGCGCCGGAGGGAGCGTTCTATTCCGCCGAAGACGCGGAGAGCGAACACGAGGAAGGCAAGTTCTACATCTGGACTCCACAGGAAGTGGCGGAAGCCCTCGGTGAAGACGAAGCCACGTTGTTCTGCGATGCGTTCAACATCCTGCCCGGCGGGAATTTTCGCGATGAGGCAACCGGCGCGCAGATGAAGGAGAGCATTCCGCATCTGCGCAAGCCGCTTCACGAAATCGCCGCGCAACATAACATGGCTGAACCGGACCTGCGCGCGCGACTCGACGCCCATCGCCGCCAACTCTTCTCCGCGCGCGAGAAGCGCGTTCATCCCTTCAAGGACGACAAGATCCTCACCGACTGGAACGGCCTGATGATCGGCGCGTTGGCATTGGCGGGAAGCGCCTTGAATGAGTCCGCCCTTGTGGATGCCGCCCGCACGGCTGCCGATTGGGTGCTGGCAAACCTGCGCGACGCGAACGGCCGCCTGCTGAAACGTGCGCGACTCGGGAAGGCAGGATTACCCGCCCTGCTGGAGGATCACGTCTTCCTCGCCTTTGGTCTCATCGAACTGTACGAGGCGACGTTCGACGCGCGGTACCTGCAGGAGGCCATCACCATCGCCCGGCAAACGGTCGAGTATTTCGCAGACGAACGCGACGGCACGCTCTTTCAAACCGCCCGCGACGCGGAGAAGCTCCCCGCCCGCGCGAAGGACATTTACGACGGCGCGCAACCATCCGGCAACGGCATGGCGGCGTACCTCTTCGCGCGTCTCGGCCTCATCACCGGCGACCGGGCGTGGAGCGACCGGGCCGCGCGCATCCTCGCCGCCTTTGGCGATGAGATCGCCCGCGCCCCCATGGCCCACGCGATGTCGCTCCTGGCGCACGACGTCCTGACCGGCCCCGCCACGGAGATCGTCCTATCCGGCGACGCGAGCGATCCCGCCTTTGCCGCGCTTGCCACCATCGCTCGCCAGCGCCGCCCCCCCGCCACCGTCATCCTCCTCAACCCCTGCACTCCCGATCCACCCATCGCCACCATCTCCAACTACGCCGCCCTGCAACCACCCATCGACGGCAAACCCACCGCGTACATCTGTCGCGACTTCGCGTGCGAGCTGCCAGTGACGGATGCGGAGGCGTTTGGGAAGCGGTTGGATAGCCTCGGGGCGCCGCGGGGATTGATTCAATAATTCCCTTCGATTCCCCTTGGTCCGGCGCCACCATGCCCGCTAGCAATCCCGCCCGGTTTGGCGCGCCGGAATGGCGCCGGCCGACTCTTACGACAGGTAGGCTCCATGAAGATCGCCGCTCGCGTTGCCAAGATGACTCCCTCGATCACCCTCGCCCTGACGGCGAAGGCCAAGGCCCTCAAGGCCCAGGGCATTCCCGTCCTCTCCTTTGGCGCAGGGGAACCGGACTTCGACACGCCGGATTTCATCAAGCAGGCCGCCATTGAGGACCTGCAGGCCGGCAAGACGAAGTACACCGACGCCAAGGGCGGCCCGGAAATCATCGAAGCCGTGCGCACAGCGCTCAAGCGCGACTACGGCCTTGAGTATGCCGCGAACCAGATCCTCGTCAGCGTCGGCGGCAAGCATTCGCTCTACAACATATTCCAGACGATCGTCGAGCAGGGCGACGAGGTGCTGATCCCCGCGCCGTATTGGGTGAGCTATCCTGACCAGGTCATCGCCGCGGAGGGTACGCCCGTTATTGTGGAGTGCGGCCCGGCGCAGGGATTCAAGATCACGCCGGAACAATTGGAGAAGTCCATCACGCCGCGCACGGTGGCGTTTGTCCTCAACAGCCCCAGCAACCCGACAGGGGCGGTCTACACAAAGGATGAGCTGCTGGCCCTCGCGGAGGTCCTGCGCCGCCACCCGCACGTCACGATCATCAGTGACGACCTGTACGAGAAGCTGGTCTATGCGCCGGCGGAGTTCCACAGCATCGCCGTGCTGGCGCCCGACCTGCGCGACCGCACGATCATCGTCAACGGTTGGTCCAAGGCATACTCCATGACCGGATGGCGCCTTGGCTGGCTCGCCGGGCCGGCGGAAGTCGTAAAGCCCATGTCCAATTTGCAAAGCCACTCGACAAGCAACGTCACCACTTTCTGCCAGCGCGCGGGCAAGATCGCGCTGGAGAGTGACCACAAGTTCCTGGTCGAGTGGGTGAAGGACTTCAACGAGCGTCGCCAGATGATGATCGAGGGCCTGCGCGCCATCCCCGGCGTGACCATTGATCCGCCTCCGCTGGGCGCGTTCTATGCCTTCCCCGATGTCTCCGGCCTGTTCGGAAAGACGATCGCCGGCAAGGAGATCAAGGGCTCGCTCGATTTCGCCGACGTGGCGCTGGAGCATGCCAAGGTCGCCGTCGTCCCCGGCATCGGGTTCGGCGAGGACCGCTGTGTGCGCCTGAGCTACGCCACTGACCGCGCGACAATCCAGAACGGGTTGGCGGCCTTGAAGAAGTTGGTGGAGGCGAAGTGATCCTTATTTGCCAATGCCCATGCAGTTGATTCCCGCCGCGCGAATGATTTCCGCATTCCACGCGTTTCGACCATCCAGCACCGCGTTGATTCCCTTTTCGGCTAGGTGCTGGAAGTTCAGGTGCTTGTACTCCGCATGCGCAGTGTTCAGGACCAGGATCGTCGGCCATCCGCTATCCAGCGCGTCGAGCGGCTCGAATCCGTGAGCGCGGATTTCGTCCGATGTGTAGAGCGGATCGTGCAGGCGCACTTCGCAGGGCTTTGATTTCAGGACGTCGCGGATCGCGAAGGCGGGAGAGCAGGTGTGTTCCTTCACGCCCGGGCGGAAGCCGAGGCCGAGGATCGCGATGCGTTCGCCGTCGAAGGAGCCCACCTGCGACTCGAACTGCGCGAGGACTTCCGCCGGTTGTTGCTCGTTGATCTGGCGTCCCATCGCAGTCAGGCTGTCCCACATGCCATCACGAATCACGAACCAGGGATAAACCGGCGTGCAATGACCTCCGACGCCGATGCCGGGCAGGAGGAGCGCGGATTCGCCGCTGGTGTTGGCGGCCGCGCGAATGGTTGCAAAGTCCAAATCGTGGTCGGCGCAGTACCACGCCAGCTCATTCGCCAACGCAATGTTCACGTCGCGATAGATCATGTCGGCCAGCTTGGTCATCTCGGCCGCCTCTGCCGATCCGACATTGATGACGGGGGCGCCAAGGTATTGCGCGTAGAATGTCTCCGCGCGATGGGAGGCTTCATCCGTCACACCGCCGACGATCTTCGGCGTCTTGGTCAGGCTCTCCAGAACGTGCAGGCTCTTCACGCGCTCCGGTGAAAAGGCCACCGTCATCGGCGCGCCGCGTTCGCTTTGGATCAGTGCGGCCAGACGGCGCGTCGCTCCAACGGGTAGAGTCGTCTCGAAGCACACAAGGCAATCATCCGGCGCATGAGCGGCAATGGAACGCGCGACATCGGTGATAATCGACAGATCCGCGCGGCGGTCCTCGTGCAGCAGGACCGGCACGATGACGATGGCGACGGTTGCATCGTGCAGCGCCGCCTTTGCATCGGTCGTGGCGTAAAGACGCCCGTGGCCGACTTCGCTCTGCAGCAACTCCGGCACGCCGGGTTCCTCAAATGGGCATATGCCATCGTTGATGAGCGTGACCTTTGCCGCGTCGGGATCGCAGGCAATGACGCGCGCGCCGTGCGATGCCAGCACGCACGCCAGTGGAAGCCCCATCTTCCCCGCGCCGAAGATTACTACGCGAGCGTCACCCATCGTCCGTCCTCGCGCAGGGATTGTTCGGCTGCTTCCAGGATGCGCACCAACCGCACGCCCTGCTCGCCGCCGGTACGTGGCGTCTCCTCGCCGCGAATGCAGCGCAGGAAGTGCTCCGTCTCCACCTCCAGCGCCTCGGTCATGTTGAGGCGCGGTGCGATCATGTCGCCCGTGCGGCGATAAGCGACCATCTTGTAGATGCTCGCGCCATCTTCGGCGTCTTCCAGCGTGATGCCCTTGTCGTACACGCGGACCTTCTCGCTCGCCTCGAGGTCATCATACACGATCATGCGCTTGCTGCCGCCGATGAGCGTCTGGCGCAGCTTCACCGGCGCCAGCCAGTTCACATGCAGGTGCGCAATCATCCGGCCGGGGAATCGCAGCGTCAGATACGCCAGGTTGGCAGGATGCCCTTCCACGTGCGACACACCATTGGCGGAAACCTCCACGGGCCGGGCCGACACCACATCGTCCAGGATGGAGAGATCATGCACCGCGAGATCCCACAGCACGCTGACGTCCGATTGGAAGAGGCCGAGGTTCACGCGCGTGGAATCGTAATAGTACAGATCGCCAAGCTCGCCGTCGCGGATCATCTCGCGAATGCGCGCGACGGCACCCGTATAGACAAAGGTGTGATCGACCAGGAGAACGCGATCCCGCGAGCGGGCTTCGTCCGCAAGTTGCTGTGCCTTCTGCGATGAATCGGCGATGGGTTTTTCCACCAGCACATGCTTCCCCGAGTTCAGCGCCGCCAATGCCAGTTCATGGTGTGTGTGCACGGGCGTAGCGACGACGACCGCGTCGATGTCGCCACGCTTTATCAAATCCATCCCATCGGCGATGACATCGGTCGCCGGATAGCGGCGTTGCGCCAAGTCGCGTCGCGCCTCCGACCGGTCTGCGATGGCGACCAAGCGGGCGCCGCGGTTCTCGGCGAAGTTGCGGGCCAGGTTTGGCCCCCAATAGCCATATCCGATGACGCCGATGCGGATCATTCTTCGTTCCTCCTCCACCGCACATCGCCGGAAATGCGCGCGGGGTTGCCCACGACAATCGCGTGGTCCGGTACATCGCGCGTGACCACGGCGCCGGCGCCGACCATCGCATGGCGTCCGATGGTGATGCCGCAGAGAATCGTGGAGTTCGCGCCGAGGCTGGCGCCTTCGCAAACGCGCGTCGGGATCACCTTCCAATCCTCCGCCGTTTGGGGGCTGCCGTCTTCGTTCACCGCGCGCGGGTGCTTGTCATTGGTGAAGCACACATGTGGTCCGATGAAGACGCCGTCCTCGATGGTCACGCCCTCGGGGATGAACGCGAAGGCCTGGATCTTCACGTTGCGGCCGATGAACACATCGCGGCGGATCTCGACGAAGGCACCAATGCGGCAGCCATCGCCAATCTCGCATCCGTACAGGTTTACGAGATCCGGCTGGAAGATCTTCACATCACGGCCAAGCTTGACATCATCGGCGATCAAGGTCTCGTCTCCATGGCCCCTTCAGCAAGAAGGGCGGACAGTTTGCAATCTGTCCGCCCCTTGATGAGTCGATGTGGCGCGCGGGTCACGCGAAATCAATAACCACCACGCCCCCGCGGGCTCGAAAGAAGATTCGGCGCATTCATGGCCGCGCCGTCCTGCGGTTCCTGACCACCCAACATCAGGATGATGCTGGTGCCGCCGCCGCCGCTGCCACCGATGGTGTAGACGGCCTCCAGAGCCTGGTCGATGCGCATCTTGGATTCCTCAAGGTGCGCCTGCGAATAGGGATCGAGCTGAGCGGCGCGGCTGTCACCGGCGATATCCCCGATGCGATTGCCCAGTGTCTTAAGCTCGCGCCACGCCATGGTGCGCGCAACTGCCGGGTAGGAGGAATTCTCGCCCTCCGTCGCGATGGTGATCAGCCGGCCAAGGTAGGCCCGCTGCAGGTTGCGCCGCAGGTTGCTGATCATCGGCGATCGCGTGGAGTAACGGTTGCCCAAACGATTCTTGCTGTCCACCTCCGCCCAGATGGAATCCGTCAAGGTGCGCATCATCTCCGGCAGCGTGTAGATCTCCTTGTCGCCAGCCACATGCAACTCGGCGTCGTACAGGAACTGCACGCTTTCCGGGTTCAGCAACTGGAACAACACGTTGGTCTGGTAGCGCAGGATGACGTCCTGGATCGGGAACGTCAGCGGCTCGGACCAATCCAGCGAATCGCGATGCATCCAGCGGCTCGCGGCCAGGTGCTGCATGATCTCCGGATCGATGTCGATGGCATCCTCCGCAAAGAGCACCTTTACGATCAATCCCATCGCCGCCTTCTGGTCCTCGGCGGAAACGACCTCGATGGGCGGCCGTGAGTCCGGCGTCCCCTTGTTGTCGCGTCGGACGTGATAACCGCCGACGTACTTAGCCGCCGCACGGGCGGCAAACAGCCGCTGGGACATCAGGATATAGAAGGCCTCGCGGGCGCGGTCCCAACTCTCGTTTTCCCCAACGACCAATCCCAGCAGGTCCTTCATGATCATGTCCGCGACCGCCACGCGGGCGGAGTAATACGCGAGCGAGTCTTTCCCCATGTCCCAGCGAACCGTCAGTGGATCGGGGGAGGCCACATCCTCGTCAGTGCCATAGTCCAGGCCCGGTTCGGCTGAGCGGCTGGCGATCTTCTTCAGCATCTCCGCTTCGTTGCGCGGATAATCGCCCGTTCCCGGGATGGCATATCCATACTCGATGGCCCACTCGTCATACGGACCAATCGTCGGTGTGATGAATATCTCGGGAACCTTTCCATCGGGGCGGATGACGTGGGCATTGTAATCCATGACGGAGGCCGATGTCGGCACGGTGTGATCCGTGGCGTTCATGATCTCCTCATACGTCTTCCAGCTGCTTCCCTTGAAGTTGTGACGCAGCCCAAGCGTGTGGCCGAATTCGTGGCTGACGATTTGCTTGATGATCGGGCCAATGAATTCCTCGGGCCATTCGTCCAGCATGCTCTTGCGCTCTTCGTTTCCGGGCCCCTTCTCGCCTTCACCTTCTCCTTCGCCGTCCTCGCCTTCGGCGGCATTGAGGAGGCTCCAGGAACGATTCAGGCCGGCAAAGGCCATCTCCTGGGAAATCCCGTATCCAATGCTGCAGAATTGCTGGTGATAGGTCGACTCGCTCGATCCCATCATCTCCTGGGCGAAGAGCGCCTCCGGCGTCATGCCGGCCAGGGCCGGTTCGCTCTGGATGCGCATGCTATACTCCACCTGCAGGTTCTTCCAATCCGGATGCTCCCATGGATTGAGGGCCAGCCAATGACGCATGCGCGGTGACAGGGCCGTCGGGTCCGGAGCCGTGTCGGTGAACAGGCGGAACTCGTCGATGAAGTGGCGGACCATGGCCTCGTCAAAGAGAATGTCCGAATCCAGCACCTGGCCCGTGCGCGGGTCGGTGCGCGATGGCGCGACGGCAAACGCCCGCTCCGATGTGATCCACCGGAAGAAGTTGTAGCGCGCGTCCTCCGGGTCAAAATCCTTGAACTGGTTTGTGTCGGTCTGCTGACGGACCTCGATGGCGCCAATGATGCCGACCTTCTCAAAGGCCTTGTTCCAATCCTCGATGCCTTCCTTGATCCAGCGACGGTACTTCACCGGCACCGTCTTCTCGATGTAGATGACGATCGGTTCCTTGGGGGGAGACATGCGCAGGGAATTGTCCTGCTTCTCCAAATGCCAGCGGTTGATGTAGCGGTTGAAGACGGTTTGCTCGCGCGCGTCCTTTGAAAAGTCCTTCTGCGCGGTCAGAAAATATCCCACGCGATTGTCTGCGATGCGTGGCTTGTATCCCGGCGCGGGCAGCGCGCCCATGTTGAAGTATACACCGGTCGTGCCCGACTTGCCACGGAAGTGCAACTCCACCAACGTGTTCGTCTCGAAGGACTTTGCCTTGGCCACGTTCGTGATGGTGGCGGGTGGAATGCGGCCAACCAACTCGTTGGCCTGGCCCGAAAGCAATCCCTTGAGGTCGATCAGGATCGCGCCGCCGGATTCGCCGAGGATCTTCACGGACGTCAGGACCGTGTCCGGGTAGGAGACCCGGACGATGTCGCGCAAATCACCGCTGGCGGTGTAGAACGTGTTGGGCTGGATGAGCAGAGCCTGGTTATCCGCACGCTCGAATCGCAGCAACGTGTCGCCGGCCTGCATGCCCGCCACGGGACCCGCGCTCAGGCTGGTCGAAAGCAGGAAGTCCTTGTCCAGCATGGAGCGCGGAATCTCCATGTACAGCCGGTCGCGCCGCTCGTCGTGCCACAGCTTGAAATAGCCGGGCACCTCCTTCATGTCCTTCACCTGATCGGCGATGGGGGGCAGCTTGTCCCGGTCATTCGCCGACGAAGATGGAGGGCCTTCGCCCGGGGAGTCCTGGGCAACCACGGGACTCCAGGACCCCGCAACCGCCGCGGCAAGTAGCCAGACCATCGTGATCCGACGGGTTTTTTCGAACAGATTCTGCATCGAGTCGACTCCATCTTCCTTTGAGGTGTCACACACTTGGCCGACTGGCCGGAATGCGCGACCTTGGTATACAGCATGGACTGGTCTGCACGGAGCTCGTCGGCAGGTAAACGACTTTCTGCCGGCGCACCGTTCCTTTTCAGAACCACCGGGAGCAGGCTGGCAATCAATTCCTTGCTCCCGGCCGCTGCGCCCCTGCAAGCCACCCCCGAGCAAGAGCAAAAAGCCTCTCCCAACCAGTCCGAAGGAAGCGCGGCCATGCCCGTCCACATCGTCAACCATCCCGTGATCACCCACAAGATCAGCACCCTGCGGGACAAGAACACCCCCATGCGGGAGTTCCGCCGCACCGTGGCGGAGATTACCCTGCTGCTGGCCTACGAGGCCACCCGCGACTTGGGGACCGTCACCAAACCCATCGAGACACCCCTGTGCCCGATGGATGCCACGGTTCTGGCCCAGACCGACTTTGTCATCGTGCCGATTCTGCGCGCGGGATTGGGCATGGTTGAGGGGTTGCTCCACGTCCTCCCCGAAGCGCGCGTCGGCCACATAGGATTGCGGCGCGACGAAAAGACGGCCCTCCCCTCCCGTTACTACTACAACATCCCGGACAACCTGGAGCAATCCACCGTGCTCGCCTTGGATCCAATGCTCGCCACCGCTGGCAGCCTCTCGGAGGCCCTGACCCTCATCAAGCGCTCGCGCCCCGCCAACATTCGCGCCGTCTGTCTCATCGCAGCTCCCGAGGGTCGCGCCCGCATCGAGCGTGACCACCCGGATGTCCAGGTCTTTGTCGGCGCTGTGGACGATCACTTGGACGAACGAGCCTTCATCGTCCCCGGCTTGGGCGACGCGGGCGACCGCATGTTCGGAACCCTCTGAGATGGCCCGGATTCTGGCCCCGGATGAACTTGGGGAAGCAGCCCGCATCCTCGCCAACGGGGGCTTGGTGGCCTTCCCCACCGAAACCGTCTACGGGCTTGGCGCCGATGCGACCAATTCCGCGGCTGTGGCCCGAATCTTTGCCGCCAAAGGGCGCCCCACCACCAACCCGCTGATCGTGCACTTGGACTCCGCAGCGTCCGCACCCAAGTGGGCCGCCCATTGGCCGGAGCCCGCGCGACGGCTGGCGGAAGCTTTCTGGCCTGGGCCGTTGACGATTGTCGTGCCCGCATCTCCTGGCATTGCGCCCGCTGTCTTGGCGGGCGGCACGACCGTCGGTCTGCGCGTTCCCGCCCATCCGGTGGCCTTGGCCCTCCTGAAGCTGGTGCAACGCCCCCTCGCCGCCCCCAGTGCCAACCGCAGCAACCGACTCTCCCCCACGCGCGCCGAGCACGTCGCGGAGGAACTGGGCGGCGCCGTCGATGCCATCGTCGATGGCGGCCCCTGCCACGTGGGGATCGAATCGACGGTCTGCGAGATACTCGAGCTCGGCTTTAGAATCCTGCGCCCGGGTGCCATCAGTCCCGCGCAAATCGCCGAGATCGCCGGGTTGCCGCTTCTTGAACAGGATGCCGTGCGGTGCGAGGACGACGTGCTGCGCTCCCCCGGCCAGTTCCCCCGTCACTACGCCCCGCGAGTTCCCCTAATTCTGGTGGAAATGAGCCAGCATCAGGAGCCTCCTCCCGGAGTTGTCTTCCTACGCATCGGCCAGCGGGAGACCGATGGCTACCCCCTACTCCCACCTTCGCCCGCGGGCTTCGGTCAGAGACTCTACGACGCGCTGCGCCGCGCCGAGGCCACCGAGGGGGCGCAGGCGATCTGGCTCGAATCACCACCCAGGACGCCGGAATGGGACGCGATTTGGGATCGTCTGCGCCGGGCGTCGGCCATGGAGGATTAGAGGCGGCTTAAGGTCAGGTAATCCATATTCAGTCATATCAATTATGCGCAATCGAGCGGAAATTTTCTGCCGGAATGGCCTTGCGTCTGGCCCAATTCTTCCTACTCTTTCTGCGGAGTTTATATCTCTATAGAAAGACAAGAGAATGACATCGGCCATCGCGGAAAGCTCGCTCCCCAACCTCGCGGAGATTGAAGAGCTCAATGCAGAATTCGAGACCCGCTCCGCCGAGGACATCATCGCCTGGGGCATCGAGACCTATCGCCCGCGCATTGCCGTCACCTCCTCCTTCGGTGCCTCCTCCGGCGCCATCCTTCACATGATCGCCCAGATCGATAATTCGATCCCGGTTATCTTCCTCCAGACCCATTACCACTTTGAGGAAACGCTGCGCTTTCGGGACCAGCTTGCGGACAAGTACGGCCTGATCGTGGAGAACTGGGAAGTCTGGGGCGGCCGCCCGGCATTTTTGCGCCAGTACCCCGACAATTTGAACGAACAGGAAACCTTCGGGGATTTGCCCGTGCCTCCCGATGCCGTCGGCAAGGTGCACTCCGGCGTCGATCTGTGCTGCTGGATGAACAAGGTCGAACCGCTACGCCGGGCCCTGCGCACACGCGACGCGTACTTCACGTCGCTGCGCCGCGATGGTGGCACCGAACGCCGCGCCCGCACGCGCATCCTCGAGATGTATCAGGGCGCCGACCGCGACAAGCCGGTCGTGAAGATCAACCCCATGGCCAACTGGACGAAGCAGCAACTATGGCGCTATATCCACGACAACAAGATTCCCGTCCACGAGTTGTTCATGGAGGGTTACAAGTCCATCGGTTGCGCCCCTTGCACCCAGCCCACAGTCCCGGGCCAGGATGAACGCTCCAGCCGTTGGTCTGGATTGCAGAAGCTCGAGTGCGGCATCCACACCGCCGATACCCCGATCAACTACAGCATCTAATGCCTGTGGACAGGGTGGTGGAGGAGGGCAGGCGTCTCGCCTGCCAAGTCCGGCCCACCACCCCCAATCTATAGGAGATCCGTCGTGGAGGGCGGGCGCGCTCCACGCCGAGTGTGAGAAGGACTCTTGCGTGACGGGCGAGCGCCTGGCAGGCGAGGACGCCTGCCCTACCTTCGCCAACTAACCAGGAACTCGGAACGAAGAACCAGGAACGACTATCTGGTCTCTCTTGCCCTCCCCTGCCGGGCCGTCACATTCGCGGCAACCTACTCAACGGCAAGGAGCCGCCTCTTCATGGACTTGATGGCCACCATTCGCAACGTGCCGGACTTTCCCATCCCGGGTATTCAGTTCAAGGACATCACGACGCTGCTGAAGGATGCGGCGGCGTTTCAGGAGGTCATGCGGGGGTTGACCGATCGTTACTCCGGCAAGGGGTTGACGAAGGTCGTCGGCGTGGAGTCGCGTGGGTTCATCTTCGGCGCCGCCCTGGCCCATGCGTTGGGCATTGGGTTCGTGCCCGTGCGCAAGGCGGGCAAGCTGCCTGCGGACACAATCCAGCGCAGCTATGAGCTGGAGTATGGAACCGCTACGGTGGAGTTGCATCGCGACGCGCTCACCCCGGCGGACCGGGTGGTGATCATTGATGACCTGCTGGCGACGGGGGGAACGCTGGCCGCAGCGGCGGAACTGGTGCAGGAAACCGGCGCGGCGATTGAAGAGATTTGGGTGCTGATCGAGCTGGCCTTCCTGCCGGGGCGCGCCAAGTTGCAGGGCCTGCCGTTTCATTCGGAACTGGTGGTCGATTCGGAATAGCGCTGGGTCGGGTGCGGGTCCAAGCTTGACAAGACGGGCAGTGGTTGTCTCAGGCTGCTGGGTGACAGGGGAGCCGATACACCCCCTGTTCGAATTGCGGTAACATGCAGCGCACAAACGACAAGGCAATTGCGCCGGCGGGTTCGCGCCACCGGGGGCCGACCTCTGCAACCGAGGTGGCTCGCCGGGCCGGCGTGTCCCTCATGACGGTCTCGCGAGTGTTCAACGATTCGCCGCTGGTGGCGGAGAAGACCCGCCTGCGGGTGCAGCAGGTCGCCCAGGAGCTTGGCTATCAGCCAAACATGGCGGCGCGGGTGTTGCGCACGGGCAAGGCGGAAACCGTTGGCTATGTCATCTCCAACGGCGATCTGCTCCGATCTGAGTTCCATGCAGAATCGCTGGTGGCTTTCGAGCGGGTGATGTCCCCGCGGCGGTTGAGCGTGACCCTTTCCGCTCCAGCGGAGGACGAGGAGTTGACGGAGCGCGTGAGCCGCCTGGTGGCCAGCAGCAGATGCGGCGCCATGGTTGTGCAGTCGGATGTGTGGCCGGACGAGGCCCTGAAATTGATTGCCAATCTGGGTGCGCCGGTGGTCGTGGCGAATCATCCGGGGAGCGAACTTACGGAGCGATTGGGCCTCAGCACCGTCGGATTTGACAATGCCGAAGGGATGGCCGAGGCCGTGCGCCACCTGGTCTCTTTAGGGCATGAACGAATTGGTTATCTGGGGGGGACAGCGGGCTTTCGCGACGCTGTGGACCGGGAAGCCGGTTTCAGAAAGGCCATGAAGCAGGCCGGTCTGCCCATCAGGGAGGACTGGATCCGGTCTTGCGTTTTTGGTGATGGCATGGCGACGGGGGCGGCGGGGCTGGAGGCCATGCTGGCCGGGAAGGGCCCGCGACCGACGGCTGTGGCCTGCGCGTCGGACGGGATAGCGGCTGGCGCCCTGGTGGCAGCGCGGCGGGCGGGGCTGGCTGTTCCGGGGGATTTGTCGGTGGTGGGCTTTGACGACGCGCACTGGACGCGGTTCAGCCTGCCGCCGTTGACCACGGTGGCCCACAGCGGGCGGGTGATGGGGCGCCGCATGGGGGAGATCATTTTGGAGCTGTACGACAACCCGGACTTGCCAGCGCGGCGCGAGCTGCTCAAGACTGAGTTGATGGTGCGGGAATCCACGGCGCCCTGTTGAGGCAATCCGTGGATTGGTGGTCTGCCTCCCGCCCCAGATCCTGAGTTGGCCGAGGCACTGCCCGAATCCTCATGCGTTTCCTGCTAGACCTGATCTCGCTGCGTTCGGCCCGCCCTTCGGATTGGGCAGAGCGCAATGCTGGCCGCGCCATCGCCCTGTGCGTGGGCGTTATCGCATTTAGCTGGCTGGCGGTCACAACCGTGGCGATTCCGGTGCGACGCGATCCGCCACCGATGATCCGCATCATCCTGGAGTCTGTCAAGACTGCCGGAGCGATGCCGGAGTTGGATGAGGTGGCCGCGACGTCGGTCAATCCATCAGAAACAGCCGTGTCGCCGATGACCATCGAGCAGATGATCCGAGATGCCCAACCGGACAGCCGTCCGTCGGTCCGCAACTGGCAACCGCGCGACGAGGCGGAGAAGGCCAAGCTGGAGGAGATCCTGCTTCAAGTGGCCAACCATTCCGACCGGTTGAACGTGCGCGAGACGAACCTGAAGGCCGAGGTCCAGCGCGTGCAGATCGAGACCATCGGGCGCGAGTTCCTGGTCAACAGCGATGGCGGCCGGGCGGGGCTCATTCGCACTATCGACGTTGACGATTTCCCCGAGCACATTGTCCGCCCGGTGCTGAATCGCTTTGGCATTTCGGTGGAAAACAAATATGTCAACCCGGCAAACAATCCCTCGGGGCGGTACTTGAATGCAGTGACCACGCGCGAAGGCGTGTACACCACCCAGACCTCGCCGGGATATTACGAGACGTTTGTGGTCTCGGCCAAGGCGATGGCACTGCTGGCGGCGATCGAGACGAAGGCCTTGATGGATCGCGGCTTTGATCCGAAATTCACCCGCATTCGCAAGATCACGTTTGGCATCGTGATGGATGCCAGCAACGAGTATACCCTGGGAGTGACTGACATCCAGGTGGAGCGATTGCGCTAGCGGCTGTCGTCACCGGATGCCAACGATCGCGCGCTGGCGGCGACTCTGTTGGCGCCAGCGGGTGGGGATGCATTGGAGAAGAATGCGGCGCAGTTGGAGTCCATCCTCAACGAGGCACTTCGAACCGATCACGTCGTGACATGATGGGCTCGAGATGCACTGCTGATCATGTAGGGCGACATGCAGCGTGAGCCGCTGGACTCTGGGCATGTCGGAGTGCCGTGATCGGCGACTCATCCCGCGCGGTGCTCAATGCCTTCCGTGGTGTGGGTCCCGTTGGTTGATTCGTTCGTGACGAACTCCTCCAGGATCGTTTCACCCTCCGGACCATCGATGAACGTGGGGGCCATGGCCTCGGTCGCGTAATCGGCGGGAAGGGCCATCTTCCAGTCTCCCCGGTCGCCAATCTCTTCTTCGAGGTTCATGAGCTCGACTTGCATCCGGTACGGCGTCTCCCCCGCCCGGGGCTTGACGCGGCGATACCGGCCATCGGGGCTCAGATAACGTGCCTTCACGTTGTCGCGTGCGCAGGAGGCAAAGATTTCGTGGATGCAGCGCTGCTTCAGATCGTCCTGCAATACGGGGAACATGGTCTCGATGCGCCGGTCCATGTTTCGATCCATCCAATCCGCCGAGGACAGGAAGACCTTCTCGTCGGGCGCTTCGCCGAAGATGAAGACGCGGCTGTGCTCGAGGAAGCGGTCCACGATGGACCAGACGCGGATGTTCTCGCTGAGTCCCTTCACGCCGGGACGCAGGCAGCAGATACCGCGGATGCACAGGTCAATCTTCACGCCTGCGTTGCTGGCACGATAGAGCTCGATGATGATGTCCTGGTCGACCAGCGAGTTCATCTTGGCGCGGATGCGGGCGGGCTTGCCCGCCTCGGCCAGTTCCCGCTGCTCGTTGATGAGGTGCTCGAGCGAGGATCGCAGGTCATTCGGGGCCACGATCAATTGCTGCCACTGTGGTTCGCGGGCGTAACCAGTGAGCATGTTGAAGAGGTCCGAAGTGTCATCGCAAAAACCCGGGTCACAGGTGAACAAACCGATGTCGGTATACAAGCGCGCGGTGGTGGGATTGTAGTTTCCGGTGCTGAGATGCACATAGCGCCGGATGCCGCTTTTTTCCGCGCGGACCACCAGGGCCACCTTGCAATGCGTCTTCAGCCCAACAAGGCCGTACACAACATGCACGCCTGCTTCCTCCAACTGGCGCGCCCAAACGATGTTGTTCTCCTCGTCGAAGCGGGCCTTTAGTTCCACCAATGCTGCGACCTGCTTGCCCTTCTGCGCGGCGCGGATCAGCGCCTTGATCAGCGGCGAATCACCACTGGTGCGATACAGCGTCTGCTTGATTGCCAGCACGCGCGGATCGTCCGCCGCCGCGGTAATGAAATCCACGACCGGCACAAAGGATTCATATGGATGATGCAACAGGATGTCGCGCTGGCGGATCTTGCTGAAAATGCTGCCCGGGCCGCGCAGGTGCGAACGGACGTTGGGCGTGAAGGGCTCCTCGCGCAGGTCCTCGCGCCCCTCCATCTTCCAAATCGGCGACAGTTCATCGATGGCGATGGGGCCGTTCACCTTGTAGACCTGCTGCGTTCCGACATTGAGTTGCGTCATGAGGAACGACAGCAGGCGATCCGAGACGCGCTCGTCGATCTCCACACGGACGGCCATGCCACGTTCGCGTTCGCGGATTTCCATCTCGATGTGCTTGAGCAGGTCTTCCGCCTCGATTTCCTTGTACTCAATGTCGGCGTCGCGGGTGACGCGGAAGGGGATGGCTTCGACGACATCGAGCCCGGGGAAGAGCGCGGGGAGGAACTCCATGATGAAGTCCTCCAGCAGGACGAAGCGCCGCCGGTCGCGCTGGCTGGGGATCTCCACCAGGCGAGGAAGCATCGAGGGGACGGGGACGATCGCCACCAGGGAGACGGGCTCACGACCCGGCTTCTCGGCGGCAGTCTCGACCCGCACAATCAGGTTGAGCGAAAGGCCCTTGAGCCGGGGAAATGGATGGCCCGCGTCCACGGCGAGCGGCGTCAGGACAGGAAAGACTTCCCGGTCAAATCGCTCGCGCAGTTCCCGCACGACCTTGCGCGACAACTCATTGGGATGGGTGAGGATGATTCGCTCGGCGGCCAGTTGGGGAACGATCTGCTCGCGGTAGCAGGCATAGAGGGCATCAACCTGCTTGCGGGCTTCCTGGTGGATCAGCGAGAATTGCATGGCCGGTGTGTAACCCGCCAGGGTGTTGCGGCGAATTCCGGAGATAATGTGTTCCTGCACGCCGGAAACGCGCACCATGAAGAACTCATCGAGGTTTGTGGCAACGATGCCGAGGAACTTCAGGCGCTCAAGCAATGGCGTGTTGCCGTCCTCGGCTTCCTCGAGGACGCGCTTGTTGAAGGCCAGCCATGAGAGCTCGCGGTCGAAAAAGTTACGTGCGTCCTTGTAAGCCATGAACAAGCTCCTCCCGGCGCCCCCCGGGCCTGGGGCTTGCAATCGCCCGGACATAAACGAGAAGGATACGCTTCCCCGTGCCGCGAAATCAAGAGGACTCCCCGTCAAATCGTTTCAATCCCGGGGACGTCGGGGCCGACCGCCGGGCACGAAACCGCCACCATTGGGACAGCACCCTGGACGCCCGAAACCTCTCGGCGCATCGGGAAGGGCCGCCACTGGAGCGGCAACTGGCGTTGGCGGAAAGCCTCGACGTGCGCATCGCCCTTCGCCATCTGGCGACTTTGGGCGACCGGCTCGTCCTCGATCTGGGAGGCGGCCTTGGGCTCCACGCGATCCTTCTGGCCCGGGCCGGTGCCCGCGTCATCGTGTGCGATATCAGCCCCTACCGGCTTCGTGCCGCGCGGGACCTGGCCCGGGAGGCCGGAGTTCCGGAGGGGCGCATCGCGTTTGTCGCCGCCGAGGCGGAGCATCTGCCCATTGCCGGGGCTACCCTCGACGGGATATTCACCAAGAGCGTGCTGATCCACACCGATCTGCCGCGTGCCGCGGACGAATGCGCGCGTGTGCTCTCCCCCGCCGGCCGGGCGGTATTCATCGAACCTCTGGATCGAAATCCGTTTGTCACAATTTACCGATGGCTACTTGCGCCGCGCGAGTGGCGCGACATCACGCGATATTTCGACAAGGATGCCATGGACGAGTTGACCCTCCCCTTCCGCGCCCGCGGCTTCAAGAGGTCGGTGACACCGGTGCATTACGTAGGATTCTTTGCGAGCTTCGCACAGTTCTCACTGGAATCACCACGCCTGATGCGCGTGATGGAGAGCTTGCTCTCGCGATTCGATCACATGGTCTTCGCGGTGTTTCCAGCGTTCAGACGGTACGCTTGGTTTGCGGTGACGCGTATCTCGCCATCAAACCGCCGCAATCGCTCGTAGGACCTCGTCCGGCAGCGGCCCCAAATCGCTGGCAGCGCAATTGTCGCGGACTTGTTGTGGAGTCTTTCCGCCGGGGATGGCCGTGTGGCAGGCGGGATGGCTGAGGCAGAAGCGCAGGCTGACCTGGGTTTTTGTTTGGTCGGGGAATTGGCCGTAGACGGAATCCTGCAGGGCCTCGAAACGCGTCAGGTATTGGTCGAGTTTCTCGGGTGACAGATTGAAGCGGCGGTGGTCGTCGTCGCCAAAGGTGGACTGGCGCGTGAACTTGCCGGTCAGCAGGCCAAACAAGATCGGAATGCGCACGATGACGCCGATGCCGTGCTCCATTGCCTTGGGGAAGAGCACGTCCTCGGCCGCGCGCTCGAGCACGTTGTAGCGGACCTGGATGCAGTCGAGCAGCTCGCAGTGCGGATCGAGCAGGGCTGCCTGCTCGGTTTCCTTGAAGGAGGTGATGCTCCATCCGGCGTGCCGGATCTTGCCCTGCTGCTTGAGGGTCGCAAGTGCCTCCCAGGGATCATCGCGCGTCAGCATCTCCGTCGGCGGGCTGTGCAATTGCAGGATGTCCACGCAATCAACACCCAGGCGCTTCAGGCTCTGCTCGCAGGCGAAGATGATGTAGTCCTTGTCGGTGTTGGGCTTGATGGCGCCGTAGCCGCCGTCATCGTTCTTCGTGGCGTTGTAGAAATCGTTGCAAGCCTTTGTCGCGATGACGATGTCGCCCTTGCCGCCGTGCTCCTTCAGGACCTGCGCGACCAGTTCCTCCGAATGGCCAAAGCCATAGTTGTCCGCCGTGTCGATAAGCGTGACGCCGTTGTCGAGCGCTTCGTGCAGGGCGCGCTTGCTGACCGCGTCGTCGGTGGGTCCCCAGTTCATCCCCCCAATGGCCCAGGCGCCAAATCCGATGGTGGAAACCTTGGGGCCACGCGGCCCGAGTGTGCGGTATTGCATGGAGGGAGTGCTCCTGATGGCGGGTTGTTTGTCACTCAAGAGGAGCACGTGAACGGCGGGGTCGCAATGGACTTCTCATGCCACTGCCGCCAGTGGCGCCGGTGATCTGCAATTGACCGGACTCCCCATTATCGCGATTGAATCAGTCATGAAAGTGGCAACCGGCTGCTGACCTGGAGGGCTAGACATGCTGACGCGAACCACATTGCTCATCGCAACGCTCCTGCTGGCGGGCTTTCTCGCGGGCGACGTTCCCCCGGCGGAGGATGGCGAAGTCGAGGCCACTGTGCAGGAGCGAAGTCCTGAGGCGCCGGCAGACGTGAGGGAGGCACTTGGCATTGCCCTGAGTGTTCCCATCGAGATCGACGGAATCGTCAGTGCCGACCTCGGGATCCTACGCACGTATTTGGACATGCCGGATGCAAGCGAAGACGATCTGAACGCGCAGGCGAACCTGCTGGCACTTGGCGCTGTGCAGGGATTGTACGACCAGATCCGGCAACGCGACAAGTTGCTGGTGGAGCTGAACGAACAGAACAAGTCACTTCGTCAGCAACTCAACGACATCGAAACGCGACGGCGCGAGGAGGCGGCACTGATCAAGCGATTGGAGACGCGGCTCCACGACATCGATGGGCGCCTCGACCGGCAATCCGGCCCGCCAAATGTTCTCTCCGGCGAGCAGCAAAACAGCCAGCTCTCCCAACGCATTGGCAGCATGGAGACCGACCGGCGTGACGTGGAGTCCCAATTGCGGCGCATGGAATCGCGCATGGACACAACGCTCAGCAGCCTGGAGGGACGGACACGGGAACTGCAGTCGAGACTCAGCCGTCTGGAATCGCGGATGATGAGCATGCCGAGGAATTGACCTTGGCATCTTGGTGCCAGGCCGATCATGTCAGCCCTCAGCTTCGAATCGCCAAAAATCAGGCGGCTGTGGACAGTGTGGACAATGTTGGACGGTTTGCGCTGGGCGCGCAGGGCTAGTGCCCGTAATTGCCCCGACGGGTCGGGGCGATCGGTGATGACATGTGGTGTAGTGGTGGGCTGCCAAGCAGGAACTTGGCGCTCCCAGCGTGCGTAGAGCACGTTTGCCTTCACCTGTGTTTCGTGGAGCGGCGGGTGGGACTTGGCAGACGAGACGTCTGCCCTACGCTTGCCCGCGAACATTATGGACGCGTGTGCTTGAGGGGCGAAAGGCTGGAGGAGGAATGGTGGTGTCAGGGGGCGGATTCGAACCGCCGACCTAGGGGTTATGAGTCCCTCGCTCTAACCACCTGAGCTACCCTGACACGGGACGCAAGCTTGACGCGCAACCACCGGACGGAAAACCGGCCCACGGCTCTTTCGAGGGTCGTGGGCCGGAGGTTTGTTGGTGGTAGCGGGGGCCGGATTCGAACCGACGACCTTTGGGTTATGAGCCCAACGAGCTACCAACTGCTCCACCCCGCGTCAAACCCTGCATTGCTGCAGGGGCAGGGATCATCGGGATGAACCCCGCGGGTGTCAAGGGCTCGTTTCGACGAAATTGCCCCCTGAATTTTTCGCCGAATTGCCTGACGTTGGCGGACTTGAAGGGTTCGTGCCTTTTCGATGTTGCACGGCTGCAACATTTCGGGTTTGACTTTGCACCGACCCCCCCAAAGACTGTCCACCGGTGACGACCTATCGTCTGTTGTTTCAGATCATATTCCACGCTGGGCATATAGAGAATCCAATCAATGGCACTGAGACATCGAAGCAGGACACTGATAAAGCGGCAGCTGGGACTCGTGGTGGCTTTGGGAGTCCTGGCGAGTTCTCCCCTGTCGGCAGACATCCTGGAGATGCGGACCGGGGCGCGGATGGAGGGGCGGATCCTCTCCGAAGTGGGGGACTCCATCCAGTTTGAAACATTGCAGCGGGTGGAGTTAACGATTCCCAAGTCAACCGTATCCGAGGTTGTCCGCCAGCCCGCGCATACTTTCCACGAGCGGTTGGCGGAGATGGCCAGGAAGGCTGGGCGGTTTGATGAAGCGGTGGCGCAGTTGGAGGAGGCGATCAAGGCCGGGGGCGATCAGGACTCGCTCTCCGCCAAGATAGAGGCCATCCGCGCCGAGGCGGTCCCCCAAGCTTCCGCGCAGTTCGCAGCGCGATTGGATGACGCCCGGCATGCGATGTCGCAGGGGCGGTTGGAGGATGCCGAGCGTCAGTTGCGAAGCGTGAAGGCGGATGCGCCGGCTTCGGATAGGGGAACGCACGAGATGGTGGCGGCGCTGCTGTCGTACGTGCTGTCGGAGCAGGCGCACCGGCTGGTGGATTCGGTGAACTACACGCAGGCCGAGCGTGTGTTGCGCGAGGCCCTTGAACTGGCACCAAACGATCATTACGTTGCCGCCCAATTGGCCGAGGTGTTGAGCCGCAATCCCCTGAAGAGGCAGGAGGCGGTGAATCTCTTTCGCACTGCGATCGCGCAGGGCGGAGATGCGATGCCCGCGCATGACCGAAACCAGATGGTTTACTCGCTGGGCCGGTTGTATCGCGACATGGGGGATCACGTCAACGCAGTGAGATATCTGCGGGCAGTGTACCAGGCGGATCCAAAGTTCCGCTCAGACCTGTCGCGTGACCTGGTGGCCTCGCTGGTTGCGTTCGGTCAAACGTGCGAACCTTCGCGGCGTGAGCTTGCGATTCGTTCCGCCCAGGAGGCGCTGGCCATCAACAGCCGCAGCGCCGAGGCGCGGCTGCTGCTGGCGAGCAATCTGATGGAGCTGGGACGGAATGAGGAAGCAGTGGAGACATTAACGCCCTTGGCGGAACAGGACAATCGCCGGCGTGGCGTGAACCAAATGATCGCCCAGGCGCTTCTGCGAGAGGGGAATGTGACGCGCGCGCGCACGCACTTGGAGCGTGAGTTGCAGTTGAACGGTCAGAACTACGAAGTCTTGTGCGATTTGGCGGACCTGGATCTGAATGCCGGGATGCTTGACGAGGCCAGGGCAAGGTTGGAACGGGCGCAGGCTATCGATGAGCGGAATCCGCGGGCGATCCTTGGTCTGGCGCGGGTTGAGCGCGAGGCGGAGAATTACTCGCAGGCATTGGCGCATGTGCGACGCGTGCTGGATGCCCTGCCGGATCATCTGGCGGGAAACCTGGAACTAGGTTATGTCCAGCGCGATCAATTCAATTACGAAGCGGCGGCCGAGGCGTTTGGCCGTGTGGTGCAGATCCTGGAGGAGCGCCGTTCCGATGATTACGAGTGGCGCAAGCAGATGGCTGATGCCTTGGTGGCGCAGGGAGAGGTTCGCCTGTTGACCACCGGACCGGGAACGGCGACGCGGGACTTCAACCGTGCCCTCGAGGTGTTGCCCGATTATGCGTTGGCTTATTACAGCATCGGAGAGGCCTATAAGCGCAAGTATGCTGACTCCAAGCAGTTGGATGATCTGCGGCTTGCCGAACAGAACATGCTGCGGGCGCGCGAGATCGAGCCCGGCAACCCGGAGTTTGCCTTTGGCCTCGGGGTGTTGTATCAGCAAGTCATGGCGGCGGCGGACAGCGGCAACAGCCAGGAATACCTGCAAAAGGCGGTGGAACATTACGAGGCATACATCGATTCCGGCGGTGGACAGGTGGAGACGGTGCGCGGCTGGATTCGCGAGTCCGGCGGCGAGGTGGGCGATCTGCCGTCGTGAGTTGTTCCCCGCGGCTTTGTTGGCGCTTGTCCTCCTACTGATTGTAGGGTGCGGCGGCAGGAGACCGGAGCCTCCGTCGCCGCATGGTACGCTGCTGGGAATCGCGTCGGAGTTCCAACTGCTTGCACCTCGCGACATGTATCGCGACGAGCCCGGCCGGGAGTTGACGGGGCAGTCCATCGCCCGCGCCACGCTGATCCGGCTGGCGAATTACGAGACGCTCTATCCGGATCGATTCGTTCCAGAAATTGCGGTGCTCAAGGGGCGCGCGTTCGAATTGATGTTGGATCTGGAGAGCGCGCGCGCGGCGTATCTGGAGGCCGCCACGCACGACACGGAGCTTCGCGAGGATTGCCTGCAGCGGGCCGAGCGGTTGGGCACGTTGTTGGAGGCGAGCCGCCTGCGCATGAGCGGCGATTCGCCGGAGGATCAGGTGGAGTTGTTGTGGCGCCAGGCGATGGTCCTGCGTGAGCGCACGACGCAGATGGAGGGCACAACCCAGCATGCGCTGGCGCGTGCGGCAACCGAGCAGGCGGAAGTGTTGCACGCGGAGTTTCTTGCGGCGCACCGGTGGGTGCTGGCCTCCGGCGACCGTCGCGCGGAAGTTGCGCTGGTGAATCTGGTGGGCAATCACCGGGAATCCTGGCGTGCGCTGGAACATGCACTGCGCCTGGCTCGCTTCTATCGCGAACTGGCGGAGGAGGAGCTTCGCCTTCATCCGCCGCACACCGCCGGATTCGACAGCGCGCGGGTAAACGATCATCTGGACCAGGCGCTGGACCTGCTGGCCCGTGTGTCCCAGGCGGACGGGCGTCCGGAACGGATGGTGGCCATGCGCGAGCTGGACACGGTCCTGGCGCTGCGTGAGATGGTGACGGAGCGGTCGCGCTAGAACGGCGCCGGGCAACTTTCCCTTGAGGCACCGGGCACCTGAGGCTTCAGGTCTCCCCAGGAATTAGCCAGAGGGACATTTCTGTATGGGTCAGTCAATTATTGGGGCGGCGCGGATCGAAAGCTATACCGACCGTGAGAAACTTCGCGAGGCCATCATCCAGGCCGTGGAACCCCTTGGGGGCTTTCCGGCGCTGGAACTGCGCGGCAAGTCCGTCCTGCTAAAGCCCAACCTGGTCCGTGCGATGGATGTGACGCGCGGGGGGGTGACACATCCCGCGTTCATCGCGGAAGTCGCGCGGTTGTGTCTTCTTCACGGAGCCAATCGGGTGCAGGTGGGTGATTCGCCCGCATTTGGGTCGGCAGCCAGTGTCGCCAAGGCAATTGGTCTGGATAGGGAATTGGCAGAGGTGGGGGCGGAAGTGGTCGAGTTAAAGACTTCAAAGATTGTCGACCGCGGATTGGACAACGGCCGGTTTGAGTCGCTGACGTTCGCACGAGAGGCACTTGCTGCGGACGTGCTGATCAACCTGCCCAAGCCGAAGGCCCACTGCCAAATGATCATGACGTGCGCGGTGAAGAATCTGTACGGCTGTGTGCCCGGCAGGACAAAAGCCCTGCGGCATTGCATGGTTGACAACAGCCGGTACACGTTTGCGCGCATGCTGATCGACAATGCGAAGGTTCTCTCCCCCGCCCTGACCATCGTCGACGGCGTGGTGGCCATGGAGGGGCAGGGACCCACACGCGGCGAGCCTCGCGAATGGGGCTGGGTGTTGGCGGGCCGAGACTATGTCGCTATCGACCGTGTGGTGGCGGAGGCTTTGGGCTATGATTCCGATGAGATCCCGACGTTGACGGCCGCGTTTCACATGCGCGTGGGGACGGTGCGACCGGATCTTATTTCTCTCCAGGGCGCCACCATCGAGCAACTTCGCATCAAGGATTGGGTGCGCGCGGATTTGATCCCGATCACGTTCAACCCCATGCGATTGGTGATGGGGTATCTGAAGCACAAGCTGCGCTCGTGACCAGTGTTGTTGGAGCGATGGATGCTTCGTGGATTGCGGCAGAACTCATCCGTCGAGGATGATTTCATCCGTCTCGTCGATCTCCGACAGACAGACGCGGACGGATTGATCCTCGGTGGTGGGGATCTTCTTGCCGATGTAGTCCGGCTGGATCGGATACTCGCGGCATCCGCGGTCGACCAGGACGGCGAGCCGGATGCGGCGTGGCCGGCCGTAGTCGATCACTTCGTCCATGGCGGCGCGGATTGTGCGACCTGTGTAGATCACGTCGTCGACGATGATGACGTTCGTCCCTGTGACATCAAAGGGGATCTCCGAATCGCGCACCATGGGCTGGGGGCCAAGGGAGGAAAGATCGTCACGGTACAGCGTGATATCCAGCACGCCTGTCGCAACCTTTCTGCCGTAGGCCATTTCGAGTTGGGCGCGGAGTCTCTCCGCCAGCACGACACCACGGGTGCGAATGCCAAGAAGCACCAAGGAGCCCGCATCCGGAAACTCGCGTTGGATATGTCGCGCGATGGAGTTGATTCCCCGGGCCATTTCGTCAGCCGTGCACACGCGGACCGACGGTGAGGCGGCCTTCTTCGCGGCTGCCTTACTGGATGGAGCCGCCTTCTTCGGTTTCGAATCGGGCGACACCTTCTTGGGCGCTGGCTTGAAAGCCTTCACCGCCTTCTTGGCTGCGGTCCTGGATGTGGTGGCCTTGCTGGACTTGGCCATGGCCGGGTCACTTTCGTTGAAGTGCGCGATGGGCGATATCGCGCCGGAATCGGGCGCCCTCGAACCGGATGCCGTTCGCCAGCTCGTACGCGCGACTGACGGTAGTGTCCAGCGAAGGGCCCCATGCTGTCAATCCCAGCACACGACCGCCGGAGGTCACCACCCGCCCGTCGACATCCGCTTTTGTCCCCGCGTGGAAGACCATGGCGCTGTCACCATAGTCGTTGCGCAGACCTTCGATGGAATGACCGGTTGTGAAATCACCGGGATATCCGCCGGAGGCCATGACAACGACAACCGCATGTTCGGGACGAAGGCCGAGCGGCGATGTTGGCCCTCCCCCGCCGGCGGGAAACACATGGCGGGCCAGGCGGCCTTCCGTGCAGGCCAGGAGCGCCTCGGCCAGATCGCCCTCAAGGAGAGGCATCAACACCTGGCATTCCGGATCGCCAAAGCGGCAGTTGAATTCAAGAACCTTTGGGCCGTCCTTGGTTATCATCAAGCCCGCGTACAGGACTCCGCAAAAGGGAATGCCACGTCCGGCCAACTCATGGACGACCGGACGAAGTATTCCGCCAAGCGAGGCCGCGAGGATTTCCTCCGGTGAATTGTTTAAATGATTAGTTTAGATGATGTAGTTTTGAGAGTTGTAAATCAAA
>CAZVAQ010000029.1:2312-30357 GCA_964625145.1 uncultured Candidatus Sumerlaeota bacterium | reverse complement strand
AGCAGGTGGACAACCGGTGGAAGGAGTATTTCCCGGACGGGAAGGTGGAGATGGGATCGAGTGACTTGGGGGATTTGACGGGGGATTCTCCGGCCTAATATCCCGACTGCCGAACCTTCTCGTTCCAGTCTTTGAGATACTCGAGAAGATAGGTTGAATTCTCAGGTTGGGCATCGGAAAGTTGAACTTCACAGCAGAAGAGATGTGTGACGAAGATTCTTTGCCCGTCCTCGAACTCGAACCAGGCGCCACCTTTATCGCGAACTCGATGATGAGATTGGAACCAGTATTTTACCTGGCTGCCGTCCTTGAAGTCCACGAGACCTGTCTCGGCCCCATTCGGCAGGAATGTCCGGCGGACGTAGTCATTGAAGGCCGGTTCCAACTGCATGGTTGCGGGATCGTGCTGCCTGCTGACCCGAGCCAACTGACTCTTTGTGCCGAACAGATTGCAGCTCGAGAGCAGAACAACAAGGAATAGAAGAGCAGTGGTTTTTAACATGGCGATCAATCCCTCATGATTCTGGAGTGAGCGCTTCCCGCACAAAATCCACATCCATGTGGGTCAAACCGTGCGAGGCTTCCAGCCATTCGTGGTGGACGGTGGCGCGGGCGAGTTCGAATGCCTTGGCGAGGGTACGGGCGGAATCGGGTGGGCAGATGGGATCGTGGCGGCCGGAGATGATGGTGATTTCGAGGCCGTCGAGGGCGGCGGGCTTGATGGCGGTGAAGGGCATCATTGGGCGCAGTAGCACCGCGCGGGAAACGATCGGGCCCTCCTGCAGGATTGTGGCGGCGGCGATGTTGGCGCCGTTGGAATAGCCGGCGGCGACGAGGGGCAGGTGGTCGATGGCGAGGTGCTCGCGCGCCTGCTGGATGAAGTCCGCAAGTTCGGCAGAGCGGCGCTTGACGTCGGCTTCGTCGAAGACGCCTTCCGAGAAGCGGCGGAAGAATCGGTTCATGCCGTTTTCCGTGACGTTGCCGCGGGGGCTGAGAACAGGCGCCCCCGGTGCGATGTCGTGGATGAGGGGAGGAAGATCGTCCTCATCGGCACCGGTGCCGTGGAGAACGAGCACGGCGAATGTTGCATTCACTTCTCCGGGATCGAAGCGATAGTGATATCCGGCCAGCTCGCCGCGTTGTGTCAGGGTCATTGTAGTTTCTTTCCCGGCAGATGGATTGTTGGTAGAATGCTTTCGATTTGTTGCCGGTTCCCTTCGAGCCACGAAGGAAGGCGAAGGCTCTCGCCCAGTGTCTCGCGCGGTTCGTCGATCAACATGCCGGGACCGTCGGTGGCGACCTCGAAGATCACGCCGCCCGGTTCGCGAAAGTAGATCGACTTGAAGTAGGTGCGGTCGAGCACGGGTGTGACATTGAGGCCGGATTGGACGAGTGCTCCGCGCAGGGCGAGATGTTCCCCGTCGTCAGCGGCGCGAAAGGCGATGTGGTGAATCGTCCCGGTGCCCATGGCTCCGCGTCTCCGGTCGGGTTGGCAAAGCAGATCGATGACGCCGGCAATGGGTGACTGACCCGTTTGGAACCGGAAGCGATCGTTGGCCGAGGCTCCTTCGGCATAGCCGAACTGCTCGCGCAGGACGCGGGCGGTGCGTTCGTAACCATCGACAGAAATGGTGGAGCTGTGGAACGCGCGCACAGCCATGTCGGCCGGGACGTCGCCATTGGCCCACGCGGGCAAGCCGGCAGCCCAGCCGGTCTCGATCAATTCGATGACCAAGCCATCGCCATCACGCAGTGCGAGAACGCGCTCGCCAAAGCGCGTTGCAATGGGGTCGGCGGAAACCCCCGCACTTGAAAGCCGCTGCTGCCACATTTCGAGAGATCCGGCAGGGACGGCATAGGCGGTGGCGATGGTTTGGCCCGTGCCGGGACGCCCGGAGGACATGGAGTCCCACGGGAAGAAAGTCAGGATGGTGCCGGGCGAGCCGGTCTCATCTCCAAAATAGAAGTGGTAGGTGCCGGGATCGTCAAAGTTGATGGTGCGCTTGACGAGGCGAAGGCCGAGCACTCCGACATAGAAGTCGAGGCAGGCTTGAGCGTTGCTGCAAATAGCTGTAATGTGGTGGATGGGGTGCGTGGGCATGACTGTGCATTCCGGTGGATGATACAGAGTGATCTCCCCAGCCGCAAAGGGACAGGTGAGTTCATGTCATCTGGGCCATCCTGTCTTGCCAAGGGGTAATAGTCACCTCATCGGGCGATTTGGCGGGCGGAGTCATCGAATGGGCCTTGCCGCCGCGACTGCAGCTCCACGAAGTGCATCCAAATCATTCTGCAGGGACCTGGGAGAGGCGTTGTGAGGCGTGCGTTCACCCTCATTGAGTTGCTGATCGTGGTCGCCATCATTGCCATCCTGGCGGCGATTGCGGTGCCGAACTTTCTGGAGGCGCAGGTTCGTTCGAAGGTGGCGCGGACTGTGTCGGACATGCGGACCATCGCCACGGCGATCGAGGCGTACGCGGTGGATTTCAACAAGCCGCCATTCGATTGGGCACCGGATGTGACGTATCCGTACTACCTGCACAATTGCCTGTCCACTCCGGTGGGATACTTGAGCAACGGGCATCTGATCCATGATCTGTTTGCAAAGAATCGGCAGAGCGGGCTCGACAATCCGTCCGGCATACGCGAACGGTATCGTTATCGGGCATTCGGAGAGACGTATCTGTCGGGCGGCGTGCCACGTTCGCCGTTCCAGATCCCCGCATGGGGTCCGTCGGCGAGAGGAAATCAGATGGCGATGGATGTGCACGGTGCGTGGTTCCTGGCGTCGAAGGGACCGGACGCCTCGAATTATCCCCTGCCGGTGGGGTTTGCGGATGGGGTGAATGCCAACGACTGGCTGTGGCTGGTTTATGACGCGAGCAATGGCACGTTGTCTTCGGGCGAAATTCTGCGTAGCCAGAAGGCAGCCGCTGTGACGGGTTATGTCCCAAATGTGATCTATGAGACGGCGCCGTAAGTTGGTGGGGAGTGTGACTCAAAACGCTAAATTTGGGCGATTCTGGCCCATATTTGTGAAATCCCGCAATGGGACGGGAACCCCTCCGTCCGAGATTTTTTTAGTCAATCCGCGATTGGGCCTTGCTCCGGTGGCCCATCTGCGCACAGAATGGGTTCAGAAAAAATCAAGTGGAGGTAACCGCCATGAAGCGTGCATTCACGCTCATTGAGCTGCTCATCGTAGTGGCAATCATCGCCATTCTTGCTGCGATCGCGGTGCCAAACTTTATGGAGGCGCAAACTCGCTCCAAGGTGGCGCGGGCGGTATCGGACATGCGCACGATCACAACGGCGCTGGAGTCCTATGCAGTGGACCACAAGAAGTACCCGTTCGACTGGGACAGCCGTGGTTGGCCCTGGTACCTGACGGATGTCATCACGACTCCCGTCGCTTATCTTACCAGCGGTTCAACGCTTGAGGATCCCTTTAGAGAGGGTGGTGGCGGGGCCGCAACGCCAGTGGGGCGCCGGTTTCGTTACCTGAATTATCCGGCAAACATCGGACCGACCCCATGGAAGCCTTCACCGATCCCCGGTCCGTATACGACCCGCTGGGATCTGACAAGCGGTACTCCGGCGGCCACAGTTGGAGCAGCCATGGATTTGTTCGGCAGTTGGAAGTTGAGTTCCGCCGGGCCGGATAAAGACGCGAATGCGAGTTACTTCGGGGCCGAGTTGGTCTACGATGCCTCCAACGGTACTATTTCCGAGGGTGACATCATCCGTTCCCAGAAGAAGACAGCTCACTGAGCTGTCAAGTTGATCACGCAGGTTCCCTTCCCCCCCCCCGGTCCACCGCCGGGGGGATTTGCTTGTCCTCCCCATGGGAAGGGATCGACAAGCTGGCTTACGCCGGAGTTCAGACCGTGGCTTCACCCAACGTTCAGTTGACCCAAAGTCTTTTCGAGCTTTTTGCGGCCGGGGACAGCGATGGAGACAGGCGGCTGCTGGCGCCGGACATTGAGTGACACCAGAGGGCGGTGCCGCGCAAGTTTCGCGATGCGGACGACGAGGTGTTGGTACTTGGGGACTGTGAGGGAACATGGCTGGAGACGGGCCGATCGTTCCAAGCAGGATTTGCCCATCTGCATGCAATCGACAACGGCCGCATCAGGCGATTGGACCAACTCACCGACACGTTCCAGATTGCCGAAGCAATGGGATTGGCACGGCGGGCCAAAAGCCATAGGGTCCTGGCAATCCCGACAAGCAAGAGCAAAGGATTGGAACCATGAGTGCACCCAGAATCAAGTGGCACCCCAACGTGCTGACGGCTGTCTTGTTGTCCTGCCTGATGCTGACAGGTTGTGCGGGGCGCGGCAGCACGCAGCAAACTGAAGGGCCCCTCACCCTTCGAGTGATGGCCTACAACGTCCATCATTGTGGGGGAATGGATGGCGTGGTGGATGTGGAACGTATCGCCAACATCATCAAGGCCTCCAACGCCGACCTCGTGGCGCTGCAGGAGGTGGACAAGGATGTGCCCCGCAGTGGAAACGTTGACCAGGCGGCGGAGTTGGGGCGCCTGACGGGCATGTACGCGCGATTTGGCAAGGCGATCGATTACGCGGGTGGCGAGTACGGGCAGGCAATCCTTTCGCGGTGGCCGATCGATGAGTTTGAGGTGGTCATGCTGCCCAGCGAACCCGACCGTGAGCAGCGCATCGCCTTGGCCGCCACGATCCGGGGCGATGGGAAGCGGCCGGAGATCCTGTTCGTCGGGGCGCACTTGGATCATCAGGGGGAGCAACTGCGGCTGCCGCAGATGGAGGCACTGCTGCAGTCTCTGCGGGATTCGCGCATCAAGGAGCAATTTGTGTGCGGCGACATGAATGCGCAGCCCACAAGCCAGACAATGCAGATGGCTTTCGAGTATTTGACGGATACGACCGGGGACGATGCCTTGACGCTTCCCGCACCCAATCCGAACAGGAAGATCGATTACATCATGTTTCCAAAGACCCAGCAGTGGCGGGTCGTGCATACGGAAGTCCTGGATGAGCCGGTGGCATCCGACCATCGGCCGGTCCTTGCCGTGCTTGAACTCAACCGATGAAGAACCTGCGCATTGCGATCACACTGCTGCTATTCCTGGCGATGCTGGGAGCGGCAGCGAAGTCGGTGACCTCCCCCGCGGAGGTACCGGAGCCGGATGACCGCGTCGTGGTGCGCGTGATGAGCTACAACATCAAGCACTGCCTTGGGACGGACGATGTCCTGAGCGTGCAACGCATTGCCAATGTGATCAAGGCAGCGAACCCGGACATTGTGGCCTTGCAGGAGGTTGACCGGCTTACGACGCGCAGTCAGCGCGTGGATCAAGCGGCGGAACTGGGCCGCTTGACGGGAATGCATGTGCGTTTCGGAAAGGCGATCAACTACCAAGGAGGCGAATACGGCCAGGCGATCCTGTCGCGTTGGCCGATCGAGTCCTTTGATGTTCACCAGCTCCCAACGGAAGCGGGCCAGGAGCAGCGCATTGCGATCGTGGCGACGATCCGTGGCGATCAGCGCCGCCCCACGATCGTCTTCGCCGGAACGCATCTTCACCATGCGGACGAGAGTCTGCGGTTGCCGCAGGCTGTCCGGCTCATCAGCCTGATGCGGCAATACCCGCAGCCTGTAAAGCTGCTGGCCGGAGACATGAACGCCCGGCCCGACAGCCTGACCATGCAGGTCATCAAGGCAGACTGGGTGGACTTGTCGCCACCCAATGCGCATGCAATCCCGTCCTCCAATCCAAACAGAAAGATCGATTATGTGATGGCCGCCAAACGGCACGCATGGCGCCTGGTCGGTTGGCAGGTCATCAACGAGCCCGTGGCTTCGGATCACCGGCCGCTGATGGTGACGCTGGAATGGCAGGGCGGAGACTCACTTTTCATTCGTTGAGGTGCACTGATGAGACATTGGCGGAAAGGTGAACCGGGAGTGGTAAGTTTCCAGGGTGTCATTCGCGTGTTGTTGTCCACCGTCCTCGCGGTGGTGGTCACAACGGGATGCGCCGCGCGCAGGAGTGCTGACGACGCGGCGCCATTCCGTCTGAAGGTGATGGCGTACAACATCCACCATTGCCGCGGAATGGATGACGTTGTGGACGCCGCACGAATTGCGGGAGTCATCGCCGCGGTGGACCCGGATGTCGTCTCGCTGCAGGAAGTGGACGTGGGCGTGCGCCGCAGCGGGCAGGTGGATCAGGTGGCGGAGATTGCCCGCCTGACGGGGCTGCACGGAGAGTTTGGCAAGGCGCGCGATTATGACGGCGGCGAGTATGGACAGGCAATCCTGTCGCGCTGGCCGATCCGGTCACTTACTGTGCGTGAACTGCCCGGAGCGACGGATGGCGAGGAGCGCATCGCCTTGCTGGCCGATGTTCCCGGAGACGACCGCCGGCCGGACCTGCTGTTTGTTGGGACGCACCTGCACCACCAGGCAGAGGCGCACCGGCTGGTACAGGCCGAACTATTGATGAACTTACTGGCCGATACGGGCGGGGCGAAGGCCATCGTGAGCGGTGACATGAACGCGATGCCGGGAAGTGAGACGATCCAGTTGCTCCTGTCGCGATGGCGGGACTGCATGCCGGATGAGATGCTGACATTTCCTGCCGATGAACCAGTTCGAAAGATTGATTACATCCTGGTACCAGGTCATGCGCCGTGGCGGGTGGTGCGGGCGGAGGTGATTGATGAACCGATGGCATCGGACCATCGCCCCATCCTGGTGGAGTTGGAGTGGGTGGGGAGATAGGCAACATGACAAACCGGACCGGCCATCGAGTGATGACATGTCCGGCGGTCAATGGGATGCGGAGTCGTCCTCAGTGAGCGGTGTGCAGCGGTTCGTTGAGCACCGACTCGCGATAGGAGTTCATGTGGATCCGGGTGGCGCTGGTGCGTGCAGCTTCGGCGGCGAAGGAGAGGAGGTGGCCTTCGACGGCGATCTCCAATGATTCGCGCATGCCTTCCCAGTCGTTGCGGCGAAGGATGTCGAGGAAGTGGCTGATGACGCCTTCGTCGCCACCGCTGTGACCACCCTTCAGCGGCTCGGGCCGATGGTATTCCTTCTCAAGTCCCTTCCCCTGGCCGGGCTTGTAGCGGATGATGCGGATGTCGTGCTTCTCGAAATGCCCGCTCAGCTCGCCTTCGGATCCGATGGCGCGGATGGTGCGCGAAATGTCGGGCGTGTTGGCGTGAACGGCGAAGTCGAGTAGCACGCCATTGGCGAACTGGGCGACGACGCATTGCTGGTCGGGTGTGTCATTGTCGCAGTGATAGACGCATCGGCCGTATGGGCCATTGAGGACTGCTTTGCGCCGTGCTTCCAAGGAGAGGTCGACGCTGATGGCCGTGGCGAAGCCTTCCGCCTCGGGCTGCAGGTACATGGCCTCGGCGTAGTAGGGGCATGTCGCTGCGACTGGGCATCCGTCCAGACAGCGCTTGGGCGCGCCGGCGGGTGCGTTCTCGCTGCGGAAATGCGTGAGACCGCCCTGGGAGCTGACCTCTGACACGGGGCTGTTGGTGAGCCATGTGGCGATGTCCATGTCGTGGCAGCACTTGGTGAGCACGAGGGGGCCACTCTCGTCGATGCGCCGCCAATTGCCGCGGACGTAGCTGTGCGAGAAGTGATAGTAGCCAATGTTCTCGCTCATGGAAATGGAGAGAAGCCGGCCAATGGCGCCGCTGTCGAGGAGCCGCTTCACCTCCGTGTAGAAGGTGGTGAAGCGCAGCGGGTGACTGATCTGGAGGAAGCGGCCGAGCTCAAGGGCCGTCTGCGCGATCTCCACGCACCCACGCGGCGTGTCGGCCATGGGCTTCTCCAGCAGGAGGTGGTAGCCGGCCTTGAGCAACGCGATGGCGGAATCGATGTGATCATGATCCATGGTTGCGTTGACGCAGAGAGGCGCGAGAGGCGCGCGCTTCACCAGGTCCTCCCAACCATGGAACTGCATCTCCTTGGGGATGCTGTGCTCCTCGGCAAAGCGCAGCCGGCGCTCCTCGTCGGGCTCGGCGACGGCGATGAACTTGAGCTTGTCAGGGTGCCGGTGCGCGTATGCGCCAAAGGCAAAACGGCTCCGGTGCCCGGCTCCAACCATGACGGCTTCCGTGAGATTCATGTCAGTTTCCTTCCTGTGCGGGAATGGCATTATGAGTGTCTTGAGGGTTATCAGTTATTCTATCGGGCTTTCCGTCATCCTTGAGCATCACGGCGACGCCCCAGCCCGCCGCGAAGGCGACGAGGAGCAGGATGACACCACGCCAAGTAGAGAAGAAGAAGATATCGCCCATGCCAAACAGCGCCGCGTAGATGGCGATGCACGCAAGCAGCCAGCACAGGAAGTTTTTCCGGTTGAGAAGCGTCTCCTCGCGCGGGATGTCGGGACATTGCGACGCGATGGCACGCCAGCCGGGCCCGCCGGGTCGCACGCGCCGATAGAACCGGATCAGCGCGTCGCGGTCGGTGGGCTTGGTCAGAAGCGTCACCGAGAGCCACACGATGATGGAGAACGGGACGAGCAGCAGGATGTTGAAGGGCATCTGCGCGAAGTTGATGCTGCGGGGCACCTTGACGATCGTGCCATCGGCGATGGTCACCTCGCGGGTCCACTGGACCTTCATCGAGATGGAGTTGATCACCGGCGCAAGAACGCCATTGGACTCGAGATTATTCACGAACCAAACGGGGGCGGTGCCCGTGTACGGCACGCCCTGGTCGCGGGCGACCTTCCACTCGTCCCCCCAGGCGATTGACTGGATGAGCAGCGTCCCCACAAGGAGGGCGACCATGCACGATAGCTCGCTCCAGGCATTGATGCGCCACCAGTACCACCGCAAGATATAGACGATGCCGATGCCACCGTTGAGAGATGCGATCAGGAACCACGCTCCGCCGATGGTGGTGAGGAAGAGCGTGGTGACGATGCCAAGCGCCGAAACGAGCAGGGTCGCCACGATGGCCATGGTGACGTAGTGCTGCTCGGATTTCCCCTTCACCAACTCGGCTTTGTAGATGTCGGAGACCAGATAGGAAGCCGCGAGGTTCACGTGCGTGGTAATGGTGGACATGTAGGCCGCCAAGAAGGTCGAGACCATGATGCCCAGAAGTCCCGGACCCAGCACTGCGCGCATCGTGTAGATGTAGTTCATTTCCGCGTCGTAGCGCGTGGCACCGGGATCGATCATCTGCTGCGCGGCGAGGTTTGGGAAAAGGCAAACGCCCACGACGCCGACCAAGAGCCATGGCCACATGCGCAGACAGAAGTGCGCCACCGCATACCACAGATAGGCCAGCATCGCGTCGCGCTCGCTGCGCGCGCCAATCATGCGCTGCGCGTAGACATTCCCTCCATCCGTGAAACCCACAGAGAACCAGAAGACAAGGATGAAGACCAGGAATGCCTCGAAAGGCATCGGGTTGAAATTGCCGTCCCGGCTGACCAAACCGGGGTCGGATGCGGCGGCGATCGTGGCGGTCTGCTCCGCGGATGGGGGCACAAGCGATAGCATCGCGTTGGTTTCCGCCGCGCCAAACATCAACTCCGAGCGTTCCAGCAGGGGGCCAAGCCCCCCGAACAACCCAATCGCCGCGATGGCCAGGTAGATACATCCCGCCATGGCGATGGTGAACTGGAACAAATCGGTGACCACAACCCCCCAGAACCCGCCAATGGCACAGTAGGCGATGGTGATGATGTAGAGGACGAAGAGGATCTTGATGGTCAGGACTTGCGAGAGACGCCCCGCGATCGAGTCCCGATAGACATGCAATCCCTCCCGAGAGCCGGAGCCCAAGGTCAGTTCCTGGGCATTGAGCGACTCGATTGGTTTCTCCAGCAATGCAGCACGCCAGACCGTCGCGGTCAGGCCCTCCTGCGCGTCCAGCCATTCGATCAGCGCCCCGACGGTGCGGGGGCTTGCGGGGTCCATGAGATCAAGGCGGGCCAGCTCGGCGCCGCCGGGGGATTCAACGGCCACTTCGAAGCGCGAGAAATCCTCCACTATCCGCCCGCCCTCGATCTGGCGTGGCGTTGCCTCGCGGATGACCTTCACGCTGGCGCCGGAAGACTCTCCTTCCCCCGACAACAACGCGAACTTGTCCGTTTGGATGAAGCCGGTGGACTCAAGGAGAGAGGTGACGGCATTGTCCACTGTCTCCATCCGCAGATCCATCGGCGACATGAGGCCTGAGACGACCTTCACCATCGCCAGGTTCACCCAGCCCATGATTATGATGGAGTAGAAAAGCGAGAGGTACAGCGCGCGAAACGTCCGAAGTGTCCGAGCGGACTGTCCGGAATAGCGAATGGCCACCAGTTCGGTGTCGGTGGCGAGACGGGCGCGGCGCCACAGGCGCGCGAAGAAGAAGACGCCGCCCATGACCATCATCACGCCGCACCACCAGAACCAGTTCTGTGAGATGCCCTGCGAGGAGACGAAACCACTCAGCACCAACGGCGTGTCCGCGGCGAACGTGGTCGCGACCATGGAGGTGCCGAGAAGCCACCACGGCATCTTGCCTCCCGACGTGAAGTAGGACGAGAGGGACTCGCGGGAGCGTTTGCTAAGGATGACGCCAAGCGCGATCGAGAAGATGATGTAGGCGGCAACGATCGCAATGTCGATGCCCTGCATCCGGCCTAGTTCCGAATGGATCTCAAGGGGGGGGACGAGGGCGGCGGCGGCTTCTTCGCTCATTTGAACCGTGTCTTGTGGAGTTGAAATTCGCTGGTCATTCAGTAAGTATAACGTTCGCCTTCGGAAAGGACGGTGATGTTCAGTGTCTTCTGTACGTTTCCGATCCGTACAAGCAGGACGCCATTGCCCGGATTGGTCGCCGTGACGCGCACGGCGGCCGAGGTGGGCCGATGGCCGCGGATGAACGGATCATAACCAAGCAGCGGATCGACGTTTTGCAGGGACAGCCCCGAGCCGGTGTAGGTCCAGGTGACGCCGGGGATCATGCGCGCGGTGCGTGTCGGGTCACCAGTGGGCGCGGAGGAATCGCTGCGAAGCAGCGAGACGGCATTGCCCTTTGCATCAATGCCGCCGACATAGATCGTGCGGCTCTCCCCCACCGTCAGGACAGTTGGGCCTTGTTGCGCGTTGAGGAACAGCTCAACGGGCGGGCGCGGGATGAGCATCGTGGCGACGACCGGGCGATGGTCGGAGACGTATTGCTTTGGGGCCGCCGGATGAAGGCGATTCATGATCTCGCTGGTGTCGATGGCGCGGGCGGAATTGCCGGGATAGTCGAGCGAGAACTCCGGAGAGACGAAGATGTGATCGATGCGGACTCGCGGTTCCCACTGCGAGACGGTATTCGCATCGCGGTGCGGCGGATCCCAATCAGTCTTGAGCGAGTAGTAGGGAGGATCGTTGCGCACCTGGTCCATGTCGGCGCACTTGCGGTGGAAGTCGAACATCTTCGGCGCCGAGGGAAGGATCGTTCCGTGGCCGGATCCGGTGATGAGGTTGATGAAGCCGCTGCCGGAATAGGAATTGGGCCGGTTGTCCATGTCATTGAAGTCGCCGACAAGAATGCACGGCTCGGTCCGGCTGGAGATCAGGTCCATGAGGGCCATGATCTGGTCGTCCTTGTCGCTGTAATTGTTGAAGGTGAGGTGCGTGGCGAACATGCGAATGCGGACGCCGTCGACTTCGGAAAGGATCTCGATGGCCGCACGCTGTTGCCAATCCTCGAAGGGAAGCAGGTGGTTCTGTGACTGGATGATGGGATGGGGAGTCAGGATCGCATTCCCCAGCGGGGAAAGACCCGTCAACGCGGGGCCGTAGGCGTAGTTAAAGCCCAGTTGGTTGGCGATCTGCTGCGCCTGTGATTGGCCGCGGACTTCCTCCAGTCCAATGAAATCGACGTCCAGGTCGCGAATGACTTCGACCACCTTGGTGATGTTCGTCTCGATTTGATCACCCGTGGAGCTGAAGATGCGACCCGTCTGGATGTTGTAGGTCGCCACGCGGATGGTATCCGAGGGCTCGACGGCCTGCCGCCCTGTCGTTCCGAAAACGACCATGCACAGCGGCAGCAGAATGGCCATAACACCAGAGGGAAGAATGGAAGTGGCGAACATCTGCGGAGATTCCGATCTTAGTCGTGAAAGTACCAGGCGAAATTGTCGCGTCCGCCCAGGGGATCGTACTGTCCCGCGCCACTCAGAGGACTGGCTGCGGATCCAGCAGAGGCGTACTCATCGGCCGTCACCATCGCGAAATTGTCGTAGAGCGGGTTGATGGTGACGAAGCGCGGGTCTGCGTTTGTGACATTTTCCAGGGTGACCGTGCCCGAGCCGGTGACGTTGATGCCGTTCGGGTAGAATTGGTTCAGCCGGTAAGGGCCGCTATGAACCAGCGCGCTGTTGGTGAAGGTCAGGGATCCGGCCGCGGCGAGTGCGCCTTGGATCGCGTTGGTGACGACTACGCTGCCGTTGCCGGCGATGATACTGTCCGTCACGGTCACGCTGCCGGCGAAGTTGAGGGCGCTGCCGTCATTGTTGGCCAGCCGCATGGCATAGCGCGTGTTGCCGACGACGGTGACGTTCGCAAAGGCGCCCGATAGCTGCGGATTCACGATGAAGATCGCTTCGCGCTTGTTGCGGGCAAAGATAGTGTTTGCGATGGAGTACGACTCCGGATCAGTGCCGGTCATGTAGAGGCCCGGCACGCCGTTGTCCGTGACCAGGACGGGGGCACCCTCGCTGCCCTGAATACGGCCAATGCTGGGCGCTCCGAGCATCCCGCCGAGGTTGATGGCCGCGCCTTCGGTGGTGTTGCTGTTGATGCGCGAGAAGACACAACCTTCGCCGATGGCGAGCTCGCTCCCCGGCGCGCCGTCCTGGAAGCTGCGCAGGCCGTAGGGTGCATCGGATTGGAGGCTGCTCACCACGACACTGCGAAGGTTCATCTTGTAGACGTTGGTGTTGTCCGTCGAGTTGCCGCGAATGCCCGCGTCGCCGCGAAAGCTGACATGCCGGTTCGGATTGAAGAGTGGACTGCCAAGACCGTCCAAGCCGGCAACGGGGCGATCCTTGCCATTGTTCGATGAAATCAGAATGTTCTGCAGATGATAATCATAACCCGTGGAGCCAGTGGTGGGCGCTTGATAGAGGATGGCGCGCGTTGCAGTTTGGCTAATGTTGTGGGCGGGAATGATTATCAGGTCGCGAATTTCAGCGCGTCCATTCTTCCGGATCTCGATGGCGTTGGCGCCGGTGCTGGTGCTGACAACAATGGGGCGCACGCCGTTCGCTGCGTGGATGAGGATATGATTGGCGTGCGCATCGCCGCTGATCACAAGGGCGCCTTCGCGAAAGGGGCCCTCGTTCAGGATCGTGATGACATCCGCGTTGCCGGGTCCGGGTGATTCCGACTGCACGGCTGCCAGGGCGGCGCCGATCGATGCGTAATTTCCCGACACCCCATTGGAGTGGACAGTCACCGACGCAGGAAAGGCGGAACCAGCCATCGAAACGAGGCCGATTGCCAGTGCGGTTGGAGCCAACCTCATGATGAATAGTCCAGTGATGTTCGGGTGCTGGAAATGGAGTTTCGAAGATTGGGAGGGAGTGGCCGGCCGAAGCCGGCCACTCTGTTGCTTGATGGAAGAACCCATCAACTGGTCGATGGTTGTCAGTTCACGATCGACAAGGCCAAGGCCTCGACGTCGGCTTCGTTGACCACGTCGTCGCCGTTGACGTCGGCAACAGCCTTGTCGAGCTCGCCCTGCGTGCCGGCGGCAACGGCCAGGGCCAGCGCCGTGACGTCCGCCACGTTGACGATCATGTCGCCGTTCAAGTCACCAAGGACCGGCTCGGGCTCGACCGTCGTGCTGCCGTAGGCGCCGGAAACCTCCGCCGCGCTGTAGGCCGCCGACCCCGCACGGTAGAAGTCCGGATTTCCGAACACCGTGGAGATGAACTGCGGATCAGAGTTCAGGATGTTCGAGGTCGTCACGTTCGACGGATCGGACGCAACGATCCCGTTGCCGGTCAGGCTGAACGAGCCGTTGAGGACAACGGCGCTGTCCGAGACGCTGGCCGTGCCGGTCGAGCTGCTGAGGAAGTTGACAACGTTGCTGCCATCCCCCGAGCCATCGCCGGCGAAGATGACGTTCTCAGCCGTGACGGTTCCCGACCATCCGGTAGCGGTGTGCGTGAAGGCCGGTGAGCCGACGCCATCCGTGCCAGTCCCGCTGTTCACGATCGTGACGTTCCTGAGCAGGTAGGATTCGGTCAGGTCGCCGGTCCGGAAACCTTCCTGAATGCTGTCGGAGATCAGGACGTTCTCGAAGCTCTTCGTGCTGGCGGCGAGCGTCGTGTTGGTCAGGTCAACGCCCCTGTAGTTGCCGTGAATCAGGATCGGATTCTCGGGGGTTCCCTTCACCTTCAGGATGTGGTTGGCACCTTCGTTGCCGCCAACCTGCACGGCGCCGCCCGTGGCGATCACGCCCGTCACATAGGAGATGACGACATTCGGGCCCACGACGATTTCGGAGCCTTCCGCGCCGTCAAAGAATGTGCGGAAGCCGTGGCCCGCGCGCGGCAATGCTGAGATCACCGAGTTGCTGAACTCCAGCCGGTTCACGAAAGCCGTGCTGCTTGAACCGATGTTCATGGCCTCCGTGCGGACTGTGCAGAGATCGCCGGAGGGCAATGGCACACCGTTGACTCCTGCAACCGTGATGCCGTCCGTGGTCAGCGGGATGATGTCTCCGCCGCCGGTCAGGATGCTGGAGGTGATGACGACGTCCGAGAAGGTGATGTCCAGAGGACGGCCCGCAGCGAGTTGCTCCGGTCCACCCAATGTCACTTGCACCGCCCGCACCGGCCCGACGTTGCCTGCCGCGTTGGGCACGGCGCCTGTCAGGATCAGGTTCTCGACGCTGATCTTGCCGTAGAAGTGGTTGAACTGAAGAACGTGGTCGTTGGCGGTGCCGGCGATGATGGGTTTCACGCCGTCGGCGCCGCGAATCGTGAAGTCATTGACCGAGATGCTGTTGGGAGCCACCTGGATCAGACCTTGGACAAACGGTCCCTCGTCGAGGATCTCGACGGTGACCTTGCTGGAATCGCTGGCCATCACTGCAGTCACGGCTGCCTGGATGGTGGCGAAGTCACCGGTCACGCCGTCGGAGTGCACCGTGACGTGGGCGGGGGGCAGAGGAGCCAGACCATACGGCCCAAGCACGCCCGCGCTGACATACGCGGTCGCGCCCGGACGATAGAAGCCCGGATCGCCGAAGGTGGTGGAGATGAACTGCGGATCGCTGTTGAGGATGTTGGTCTGCGAAACGTTCGTGGGATCGGGAGCCGTGAAGCCATTGCCCGTCAGGGAGAAATCCCCGTCCAGGACAACCGCACCGTCGGCGAGCGTCGCGATGCCCCCGACTTCAGAGTACGTGCGAACCACATTGCGCTCGTCCTCGCTTCCGTTACCCGCGAGGATCACGTTGCTGCCCGTGATGGAGCCATTCCAGTTGGTGGCAGGGAAGGTTCCAAATGCGAAGGCTTCCTTGCCGCTGTTGACGATCGTCACGCTCTCGAAAATGTAGTTCTCCGTCGGGTGTGAGGTTTGGAATCCTTCCTCCACGCTGTCGGAGATCAGCATGTGACGGAAGCTCTTGGTGGAAGACGCCGGAGTGCTGCCCGAGATGGCGACGCCGCGGGTGTTCGCGTGGAGGAAGACCGGCTCGTCAACCGTTCCGCGAACCTTCAGGATGTGCGCTGCGCCGTCGTTGCCGCCGATTTGCAGGGCGGACGCAACGGCAGAAACGGTCCCCGTGAGGTGGGAGATGACGACGTTCGGGCCGACGATCAACTCCGTCCCTTCGGCGCCGTCAAAGAAGCTCCGAATACCGTAGCTCATCGGAGAGGCTTGTCCGGGGAGGCTGGCGATGACCAGGTTCTTGAATTCCATCCGGTTGACGATCGCTGTGCCGTTTGAAGGGCTGTTGATGCCTTCCTGACGGATGTTGCAGAAGACGGCGCCGCCGCCCGGATCGGAAACGAAGTTGATGCCATCAGTCGTGACCGGAATGATCGTGTCGGGTGATCCGGGGATCCGCCAGCTTGGCGCGATGATGACGTCATTGATCACGTAGTCGATGCCTGTCCCGGCGTTGACCTGGTTCGGGCCGGTCATGACGAGGTTGATCCCGCGGACCGGACCGTTTTCCGTGGCGCTGGTGAACAACAGGTTCTCCATGACGACGCGGCCGTAGAAATTATTGGTCTCGATGACGCTGGACGCGGAGGAGCCGGCGATGATGGGGCGAACACCGGGCGCGCCGCGGATGACGAACTCGTCCAGACTGCCCCCCGGAATGCTGATCAGCGTCTGGATGAAGGGGCCTTCGTCCAGGATGGTGACGGTGCCAACGCCGAGCGGATTGCCCATCACCGCGTTGATGGCCGCCTGGATGGTGGAGTAGTCGCCCGTCACGCCGTCGGAGTGCACGGTGACAGAGTCGGGAGCGATGGGTGTGCCGGCACCATAGGCGCCGTCAACGCCTGCGGTGGAATAGGCCGAAGAGCCCGCGCGGTAGAAGTTGTTCAGTGTCGCCGCGGAGAAAATGGTCGAGATGAATGCCGGATCGGAGTTGATGACATCCGTGAGCGTGATGTCGCTCGGGAACTGGCCGTCAAACCCGCCCGTCCCCCACACGTCGCTGAGCTTGAAGGTGCCATTGAGGACAATGGCGCTGTCCGTGAACTCCGCGAATCCCGGCGGCGTCGCTTCCGACCCGACGCTGATCAGGTTGCGCAAGTCCTCGTTTCCGTTGCCCGCGATGATGGCGTTCGTGGCAATCAACGAACCGCCCCAGTTTCCGTTCGAGCCCGACGTGCCAAAAATAAAGGGCTCCGCCCCGAGGATCGGCGACTGCCCGCCATTGGCGATCGTCACATTGTTGAAAATGTAGTTCTCGGTGGGATGAAGCGCCTGGAAGCTCTCGTACAGGCTGTCCGTGATGAGGACGTTCTCGAAGCTCTTGATGCTGCCGACGGGAGTGCTGCCGGTAGTCAAGACACCCCGGGAATTGCCATGCAGGATGATGGGCTGCTCCGGCGTGCCACGAACCTTGAGGATGTGGGGGGCACCATCATTGCCGCCGATCTGCAGGGCGCCGGCGGGGACGCTGGCCCCGCTCTGCGCGCCTGTGATGTAGGACGCCACCACATTGGGACCCACGATTATCTCCGTCCCCGGGCCGCCGTCAAAGAAGGTCCGGATGCCATAGGCCGCCCGAGGCAGATGGGAGATGACCGTGTTGCTGACTTGCAGTCTGTTCACCAGCGCCTGGCTGGTGGAGAAGACGTTGATTGCCTCAAGGCGAATGGTGCACAATTCGCCCTCCGGCGCGGGGGCATTGATCCCCGCGACGGTGATCCCGTCTGTGGTCGCGGGAACTAACTGGTCGACGACCCGGTTCTCCCCCTCGCCCGTGAAGGTCACATAACTGGAGGTGATGATCACGTCGTCGATGACAATGTTCATCGGCCGGCCCGTGGTCGTGTGATGGCCGACGCCGGGCAACCCGGAGCCGCTAGGCACTGTCGCCGCAAACAGGATGGCTCCCTGCGGACCGCTGTTCGATCCCGTGTCTTCATTCGGCACCGCGGCGGTCAGGAGCAGGTTCTGGAAGGTGACTTTGCCGAAGACATACTCCAGGGTGAACACCCGGGAGCTGGCCGTGCTGGCCAGAATGGGTCTTACCCCCTCGGCCCCGCGAATCGTGAGGTCGGAGATGTTGTAGGGCTGGACCCATACCCCTTCCGTGAGGACAGGAGTGTCGTTGAAAGTGATATTGGGCCCGATGAAAGGCCCCTCGTCCAAGATTTCGATGACGTCCGGGCTGGCCGGATCGGCCAGGACAGCATCACGTGCGTCGTACAGATTGGTGAAATCGCCAAGACCACCAGAGTGGACGGTGACGGTTTGCGCGGATGCTACCGTGGAAAACAGGGCAAACGCGATGCTTGCTGCGAGGGTTTTTAATCGCATAATCTTCCTGTCCTTTCCTTTCTCGAGAGGCTGTTTCCGCTGCTGGTCACGGGTTCCGAACCGGCGGGGGCCGGTTCGCGGCTCAGTCAAATCCTGCGATGCGCTTGACGCGAAATCATTCAACCCAACCCGGAACAAATGGGCGGCCACCATCCGGGTTGCGCTGTGTGCGCCAGATGGCCCCGCGGCTGATGGAGCCGTTGGTGGGGTCATAGGCGATCATGCTGGTTTGTGGAGCGCCTTCGCGCAGAAGAACCTCACGGCGGGTTTGCGCCGGCCCGCCAGACCACAAGCGCCAGGCGCCATAGGCCATCTGGAAGGCATTCACCGTATTCACGCCGGCAGCGCCGGTCTTGGAGTTCGTGTAGAGGTATTCCTTCCGGACAGGATTCGTTCCCGTCGCCGCGGGGCCGCCATCCATGGGGCCGTACACCGGCATGCCCGGGATGAAAAAGGGTTCCACCGGGAAGGAGGAAAGGTAGGCGACAGGCGTCGTGATGGAGAGGCCCGGCTTGTGCGACAGAAAAAACTCGTTGTACCCGGACCCGGGCGACGGGGTGCCGGAATATAATGGATGCCCCGGAATCCAAGGATCCTGCTGACTTGGAGTGACCTGATCCACCAACATATTCATGGGATAACTGTTGTTGTCCACCGCATACGCTTCGATGCCGATGGTCAGTGTCCTCAGATCGTTGTTCACGCGGGCGACTTTGGAGCGGACCTGGGCTTCGAGGAAGTTGGGGACTGCAATGGCCGCCAGGATGGCGATGATGGCCACCACGATCAGCAATTCGATCAACGTAAACGCTTGAGTAAACCGCCTCATGTTTCAGCTCTCCGATCTTTCGTGCGACAGGGCCCGGCGAAGGATAGTTGGTTGTGGCTCGACGATACGCCCAACAAATCTCATGGCGAGCGCCGAGACAAGCAGAAAATTTGATCTATTTGCTGCGCGGAACGAGGCAGAGGATAAAGGATTTGTTTGGTGCCCCCCCAAGCATACCCGCGCCTGTCGACTGGCAAAGGGAACGGGCTGGGGATGGCTGATCAGTCCTCCGTCATCTACAGCTCATTGGCAGATTGGAAGCTTTTTTTCTGGAAATGAAGGGTTTATGTGGGGACTCGGACATGTTCGGTGGCGGGAGCGGCTGGCCATTCTCGCTCCCCGGGGCGGGGTACAAAGAATCTGAGGCGAGCCCCGATCCGGCACAGCATTGCCCCGCCTTTTAGGTTGCGCTCACAACGAATTTCATATCGCCTGTCAACAGAACTCTAAAACTTTTGTTGGATCTTGGGAAGGAGAGAGTCATGGTTCAGACCACCTCAGGGCTACCCGCTCTCGACTCGCTTCTTGGAGGAGGCCTGCGCCACCCGTCGATCATTGGCTTGGCCGGGCATCCGGGAAGCGGAAAGCAGTGCTTCGCGGCGGCGTATGCCTTTGCGCGGGCTCGGTGCTGCTGGGTGTCGTTTCTGGATGGACAACCCTATCTGCCGCCGGAGCTGGCAAACCGGTGGGCGGAGGCTCGCGCGCAGGAGCGCATCGTGGTGGTCACCCCGGACCTGCTGCACGAGGCGGACAATGCAGTCTGCCCGGCGATCGAGCATCAGATTACGCTGGGGCATACCTCGTTCGTGTTCCTGCACACGGAGCTGCTGGCGCATCTGGCCTCGCCGTCGGAGTGTGTGCGGTTGGTGTATCTGCTGCGGCGGCGAAAGTGCGAGGCGCTCTTTGTGGCCGAGGATGCCGGTCGACAGGAAGTGCCGGGGAGTCGCGGGACGTTGCTGCCCTGGGAGACGCTGGCGGACGTGTTGCTTCGCACGGCACCATGCCCCGATGATGCGCCACCACATTTTCGGCTGACCGTTGCGAAGCCACCGTCGCCCGAGATGGTGATCCCGCCGGCGGATTACACCATCGGCCGGAGCGGGATCCATTTCGTCGGGGAGAAGCGTGCTTCCCGCAATGGCGCCGCGCGAGCCACACGCTCGGGGACAACCCGCACCGTGCGTCAACGGACCACATGCCGGGTCCTTCCCGAGTTGTATTACCTGGACGCTTCGGAGGAGCAGTATGTACGGCAACGCACCGACGAGATCAACGCGCGACATCCATCGGTTCATTATCAACTGCCCCGCGCGCCGTTTGCCGACAGCATCGACTACAACCAGGCGTTCGAGCGATTTCGCAAGGGCGAGACGGTCGAGGATTTGTTCATCATCGACATCTACCGCCTGCGCGAGTGCATCGAGAAGGGGCTGATCCAGCCGCTGGACGCGTGGGTGGATGACGCGTGGCGCGCACGTTTCCTGCCGCAGGCGCTGCAGACCTGCACGCACAAGGGACAGTTGTGGGCGATCCCGCATTGGATCAATGCGGGCGTGTTGATCTACCGCAAGGACCTGCTGGACAAGCACGGCAAGGAGCCACCGGCAACATTCAATCAATTGGTGGAGACGGCTATCACAGTTCTTGATGGAGAGGGCCGGGATCGACGACAGGGATTCGGATTCCAGGGCTCCGTCGCCGAGGCGTTGTCGTGCTGCTTCCTGGAGTTCCTGTGGAATCACGGCGGCGATGTGTACAATGATAGCTTGAAGCCGCTTGTCCGCGAGAAGCCGGGCCTTGCTGCCCTGCAACTGATGCATGATCTGTTGCATGACCTGAAGATCTCTCCGCAGGACACGGCATCGCTGACGGAGACGGGCACGGCACGATTGTTCCATGACGACAAGCTGCTCTTCATGCGCAAGTGGCCGAACTTCCTGTGCACGCCGGAGGGACAGAAGTCGCCCATCCCGCCCGAGTGCATCGGCATGGCATCACTGCCCACGTTGCGCGCGAACATGACACCGCAGGCGGTCATGGGTGCTTTTGCGTACGTGCTTCCAAGCCAGGTGATCGACCCGGAGCCGGTGTTGACCTTTCACTCGCAATTCTACGACGAGGAGGGCGTGCGGCGCATGGCGCTGAAGGGATGGGGCTGTTCGCCTTATCGCGAGGTGTACGAGGACGAGAAGGTCATCAAGGGTCGCCCGTGGTATGCGAACCTGCCTCGGATCCTGTCGACGGGAAGATCCCGCCAAGATTTGCCGTCCTATCATCGCGTGACGACGCTGCTGCGCGAGGAAGTGAACCTGGTCCTGCGGCGGCTGCGCACTCCGGCGGAGGCATTGGATTCGATCGCCACACGACTGGACGCGCAAGTGCTGCGACAGGCCGACGCGAATCGCCTGCACGAGGTGATCGAGTACCTGAAGGACAACCTGCACCTGGAGCTGTCGCGCGAGGAAATCGCCGCGCGCTGCAATCTTAACCCGTCGTATTTCTCCTCGCTCTTCAAGGAGCTGACGGGAGAAACATTTCGCCGGTTCGTCAACCGCGAGCGCATCCGCAAGGCACAGCGGCTGCTGGTGACTTCCGAACAGAGCGCAGGCGAGATCGCCCGTTCGGTGGGTTTCACCGATCCGAGTTATTTCTCGCAGGTCTTCCGCGAGTATATTGGCATGACGCCCATCGAGCACCGCAGCCAGGCGCGGCGGCGCATGGGGCATCATTGAACGACGGGTTACGAATGCCGGTCGGGGTTGCGTCTGGCTTCCGACAGTGAGAGGTTGACGGCACCTCGCACCGGGAGAATGACCATGCTTGGCCATTGTGGAAGGGGCTTCCTCGCCCTTGTCGTGTTCGCGGCTTTCCTTGCGATTTTGCCATCGATCGCGGTAGCTGGGGGACCTGTGCCCATCCCGCCCCCAAAGCACCACATCGCAGGAGAAGGCCAACATCGACTAGATTCAGTGAACCTGACCGAGGACGATTCCGTTGAGGGCAATGAATCGTACATTCTGGTCATGGCTTTGCACGGGATGGGAATCGCGTTTTCGGAGGACGGCGTCGACGTGCGATTGTCGATCGGACCCGTGGAAGTTGAGACGGCATCGCGACATGCGGACATGATACGCGAGCAAGCCTATCGTATTGTTGTCGACGAATCTGGTATCCAGGTGACGGGGGTTTCGTCCCAAGGCTTGTACTATGGTGTCCGGACGCTGGAACAACTCATTGATGACAAGGTCATCGGCTATCAGGAAATCGTGGATTGGCCGGACCTCCCGATTCGAATGCTGATGGTGGACCTCGCCCGCCAAAACGAGAATCAAGAATACTATGGCCGTGTCATCGAATTCGCCGGCCGCTACAAGATCAACGCGATCCTGTGCCATCTGACCGACGACCAGACTTCGGCTCTCTTTCACCATGAATACAGTCCCCTCATGCACGAGGAGGCGTGGCTCCCGGAGGATGTCTTCAACTTGGCACATTTGGCCAGCACGCATCACATCGAGTTGATCCCCGAAATCGAATCGCTCGGTCACTCGCGCATGTTCGAACGAATGCCGGATTTTGAGGAATACCTGCACCAGACGCGCAGCGACAGGCCGGATCAATCGTGGATGGGAACTGACATTCCGGGCTACACGAACGTGCTGTGCCCGGCGAGTCCCAAGGCCATCGGCTACCTGGAGGCGATGTATGACCGTGCGGCCGAATTGTTCCCGCATCCGTGGTTGCATGTTGGTTTTGACGAGGTGGACATGGCGGAATGCGCGCGGTGCATGGAGAAGTTTGGAGAGCAGACGCATGACGAGTGGCTGGCGACGGCATTGCGACAGGCCATCGACATCGCCAAGAAGAATGACCGGACCGCAGCGCTGTGGGGAGACATGTTGTTGAGCCACAAGGCCGTGGTGGATTCGCTATCGCCGGATGAGGTGATCATCTTCGATTGGTACTACCGGCCTGACGTGACGGACGACTCGTCCAGTTACTTTGCTCAACGGGGCTTTGAAGTCATCGCGTGCCCCGCACTTGTCGCCGCGCCGCACATGGTGATTCCGGATCACCGCAATTACGAGAACATCGCCAAGTTCACGGCAATCGCGCGCGAACAGGACTTGCTGGGGGTGAACACGACCATCTGGGTCCCGACGCGTTACATGTCCGATGTGCTGTGGACTGGAATTGCCTTTGCGGCATCCCACGCGTGGGGCGGCAGCAACCAAAGCGATGAGCAGTTCGCGGCGGCGTTCCTGCACGATCACTTTGGCTCGCAGGAAGGCGCCGCCTTTCATGCGGCATGGAGTGAACTGGCGGCGGTGGAGTGGTATCGGCCAGACTTCTATGCGGCGATGTGGATTGATGACGACTCGCGAGCCGCAGCCGTGGAAATCGCGGCGAAGCGGCAGAAGGAACTGGAGGAGAAGCTGGCAACGCTGGAGAGGATTGGCGCGGAACTGCGCCGGATTGGAACCACCGTCAAGCGCAACGACATGGACTGGAAGGCACTGGAGGAGGCCGTGGCGATCACGGCGTTTTCGATGAGACTCCTGCAGGCAGCGCCAACGATCACGGAGGATCCGGCCTTGTTGGCCGGCCTGGCAATGGAATGCGTGCGGTTGAGCGCCATGATCGAGGCGGACTGGGACAAGAATCGATTCGCGGATGACCCGGGAAAGGACGGACGGTTCCTGGCCAACCAGCATCTGCTTCATCGGTTCCGGTTGGTTAAGGCAAACCTTTCAAGACTTGAAAGTCAGACTTCAGATTCATAGGTCATGGTTCGACTTTGGGATTGAGGTTCCAGGCCGTTGGGTAGCTCTTCCAACCCATAATTCTGGATTGATTGGGCTACCAGTCATTCTCTTTCTTCAATCCCCCGGTAATGGATAAAATACCATGTCTGACGAAGGGCAGGGCACCAGCGAAGGAACCCAGCAGAATGCGCCGGCGGCAGCGCCCAGCTCTCCCCCGCCACCACCGGACCGGTTTGAGGCGCTCGAGCGCCGGCTGGCCCGGTTGGAGGACGAGAACAGGGCCCTTGCCGATTCGGTTCGCGAGTTGGCGCGGGTAGTCGCCGCGCAGAATGATCTGGCTGCGCGATCTCTGGAGGCCACTCCTCCCCCGGCGCCGAATCAGCCCGTGCACGCTGTAAGCCAGCATCTTGCTCAGAGGCGCCAGGAAGCTCCCCCGGCTGCTCCGCCACCGGCGACAAGCGACCAACGTCCCATCCCGATGGTTGCAGGCGTGGAGCGGAAGCCACAGCCGGCAGCACCGGCGGCGCCCGCCCCGCCTGTGGCGGCTTCGGCTCCACCCGCTCCATCACGTCCGGTCCCGCCCGTGGAGCAAGCAAGGCCTGCCGGGCCGCCGGCGAGGCCTCAGCCCGTCAAGCCACCGGCAAAGTCGCCACAGCCGGCACCTGCAAAGAAACCGGCGATGTCGCTGGAAGACGTCATCTGGAAGATTGTCCCGGCTGTCGCGGGAATCCTGCTGCTACTTGGTGGTGTGTTCGGGGCGGTGCTGATCTTCCCCCTGCTGCCGCCGGTTGCGCGGATTGGAATTGGCTACCTCATCTCGGCATTCTTCACGGCGGCCGGTTTTGGCCTGACCTTCAAGGCGAAGTGGCCCGGTCGCACGGTGATGATGGTCGGCGTGGCGTTTGGCTTCTTCACGTCTTTCGCCGCCGGATTCCTGCCGTTCACAATCATCGTGCCGCCGCTGGTTTCCGTGGTGCTGATGTTTGGCTTTGTTGCGGTGATGGCGATTTGCTCGGAGTTATGGAAATCCGAAGCGGTGGCAGGTTTTGGCTTCCTATTGGGCTTGATCGCCGCGTTGGCGAGCGCGCCCACAAGCCAGGAAACCACGCTCTTTGCACTCGTGATACTTGCCATTGGCGCGGGTGTGTTGTTGGTTCGGCATGAATGGAAGTATCTAAACGCCGCGGCGCTGGTGTTCATCGGAATCGGCACGCTGCTGATGTGGATGCTTTCGCCCGTGCCATCGGAGCGTGGCGCGGTGCTGGCGCATCTCGGAGCACTCGGCTGTTACTATATCGTGTTTAGCATCGCATTTGCGCGATGGGGACGCGTGGTGCTGGCGCGTGAGCGGCTAGCCATCGAGGCACCCGAGCAGTTCGCCACACCGGTCGTAAAGATGGATGGTGCGACGATTGCCTACTCGTCGGTCTTTGCGCAGGTGAACTCGGTGGTGTTTGGTGCTCTGGCGATACTGCTGCTCAACTTCACGGAGGTCCTGTGGCCGGTCGTCCATGTGCCGCTGCTCGTGATGGCATTGTTGGAAGCGGGGCGCCTTGCAATCCCCGTGCTGCGCCGAGGCACTTTGCTGGGCTTCCACACGGTGACTTCGCTGGGTCTGCTGTCGTGTGCCATCGTCGCCTACTTCAGCGGCTTGGCCGAATCGGCGGTGTTGGCGCTGATGACGATGGTCGTTGCACTGCTGGCGAGCCGGTCGAAGTTGCTGGGCTGGCTGAGGCCATTGACGTTGGTGACGGCGTGCATGGCGATCCCGGGATTCATACCTACGGGAGCAACAACACCCATCGATCTCCTTGCGCGCATGCTGCCGGCGGTGTTCCTGCTGGCGTCCGTGCTCCCGTGGGAAACCATAGCGGTGCTGCGCCCGAAGAAGCTCAACGCGGGCGTGATCGAGATTCTGGAGATTCTTTCGGGAAACAGCCGCGCGGCGATCGCGTCGGTGATGATGACTTTCGCACTGATGGATTGGTACTCGCCCAGTGGAGCAACCATGGGTGGATTGATGATCGTTTCAAAGGGCGCGATCCTGATCGCGGGATTGCTGTTGCTGGGCGCATGGAACTGGTTCGCGGCGATTGCGTTGGCGGTCGGGTTTGGAACATTCGCGATGTGGTTCGATCCCCAAGGGGGATATTGGTTCATCGTCGCGGCGTCGTGCTGGGCGCTGATCTGCACGGGGCTGTGGAATGAAGTGACGCGACAGACGCATTCAACCGGAGGCCGCATCATCGTCGGTTTGACCACGATGGGGCTCGTCTTCGCGCTGGGAATGCTGCTCGTGCCGATGATGCCGGACATTCCGCACTGGAATGGTCTGCTGTTGACCGCTCTCGCCATGGCCATTGGCGGCGTCGGATTGGTGGCGGAGCGTTCGGGTCCATGGCCGCGCCTGCTGCCGGAGGCAACGCTGGAGGAAGGCCAATGGTCCATCACCACCCATCGACAGATTCCCGACAAGGTATGGCGCTTTGTGCGCGTGGCGTGGTGGTTGGCGCTGGTGGTCGCGATCGGCGGATGGGTCCAGGTTGTTCTGGATGACAGCCGCACGCAGTTGTTCTCCGCGGCCATCGTGACGGTGTTGTGGGTCGCGCTGTGGCATTACTCGGCGGCAAGGTCGCAATGGCCGACCGTTGCGCAATGGTTCCTGGCATTCGCGGCGCTCTTTACCATCTGCCCCGCCGTCATCGTGGCGGATCTGATCGGTGGGCGTTCGCTGATGGTTGTGTTCCTGTTCGCTGCGGCCGCGGTGATCACCGGCCATGCGCGACGCAATCCTGCCATGCTGGCGGCGGGACTTGGGTGGCTTGCGGGCCTTGGACTAATCGCCATCGTGGCGGTGCAGTCCTTCCTGGTGCCCACGCGGCTGGATGGTTGGTTGATCGTGGCGGCGGGTGCGGCGGTGTTGATATTCGCGGCATTTGTGCGTGGGATGCTGCCCAAGTTTGCGCTTCCCGCCACGTCACAGCTGCTGATCCAAGGCGTCCTGCTGGCATCGGGCGCGATCTGCATCATGGCCGCAACGGCCAGCGGAGCGACAGTTGCGGGCTATCTGGCGACGGCGTCGTGGGGCTTGCTGGCGGCGGTGCTTCTCGTGGGTGGACTTAGCCTGCGCAATCCGATGATGCGCCATGCGGCGTTGGCCATCTTTGTGCTGGGCATCGGGCGCTTCCTGATCCGTGACATGGCCGCGATGGACCTGCTGGCCCGCGCAATGGCGGCGATTGGCCTGGGTCTACTGATGTTGCTGGGTGGTATCGGCTATTGGTTCTTCCGGCCGAAGGGCAGCGCTGCGGCGGAAGCACCAAACACCAACGATCCGGGCGCCTGATTTGCGCGGCTTGAGGGCGATGATTGGTTGACTTCATTGACCGGTTGCTGTTGCATTCGATTGCAGGAAAGACTCGTGAGGAGCCAAGTCGATGGATCTCGTCAAATTGCTGTCATCACAGTTGGGCATTTCAGAGGAGCAGGCCAAGGGCGGGACTGGACTGTTGTTGAAGCTGGCCAAGGACAAGCTGGGATCCGGAGATTTCCAGAAGGTGGCCGGCGCGATCCCCGGCGCAGAAAACATGATCAGCTCCGCACCGGATGCGGGCGGCGGATTGATGGGGATGATCGGCAGCGCCATCGGTGGACAGGCCGGCGACCTGGCCAAGCTCGCCAGCGGGTTCGACAAGCTGGGCCTGAGCCCGGATATGATCCAGAAGTTCGTCCCGGTGATCCTGGGGTTCCTGAAGCAGGGAGGCGGCGAAGAAGCAGCGAATGCGCTGCAGGAAGCCGTCAAGAAGTAGCGATCGAGGAATGGCATGAAGACAAGTCGGCCCGGATTCGCAAGAGTCCGGGCCGGTTGTTTTTGCCTATGAGCGTCGTGCTTGCTGTTACTCGAGATCCTCGAGGTTGCAGTTCACGAAGGCCAGCAAGGCCTCGCGGTTGTCCTCCCACATCTTGTCGAATTTTTCGGAGTCGGGGCTGCCACCGGGAAGTTCGAGCGTCACCATGGGGATTTCGAGTTCCTTGCCCGCATAGGTGCCGAAGGAACCGGGCGTCGGAAAGCCGATGTAGGGCTCCACGGGATACTTGTTGTATTGGGCCATGAGCGTGGCGAGCCCCAGGCCTGCAGGACCATCGGGGTTGTTGCATCCGAGGGGTTGGTGAATTGTGAGGATCCTGGTTGGCTGAAACATCGCAAGCATCTTCAAAACGGTTTGCGTCTCGGGCTCCGAAGCCGGCGCCTCGCCGAAGAAAACGTGGCGTCCCTCGGGTTGATGGCCCCAGTTGCGTGTCGGGTAGTTCCGGTTCAAGTCCACATTGCGGGCGTTGCGCCGCGTTCCGCGAACGAATCCGTCGGGATTCTGGATGGGTACGACAATCACGCGTTTGCCCGCGGCGATGAGGGA
>CAZVAQ010000029.1:0-2212 GCA_964625145.1 uncultured Candidatus Sumerlaeota bacterium | reverse complement strand
GCATGGGAGGCGTTCCTTGGGGTGGCTGTTGGTGGATTGCGCGGGTTGGAGTGCGGTGGGGTCAATGCGGATGGCGGTCGACTGTTCAGCCTTCGGAGTCCTGGCGGCGTAGGAATCGACCGGGTAGTGCTCCCGTGACCACCCCGTCGTGGACAACGAGGGTGCCATTGACGATGACGTGAGGAATGCCGGCGGGTTCGCCAGTGGGGTCTTCAAAGGTGGCGCTGTCGATGACCTCCGCCGGATCGATGATGGCGATATCGGCGAAATAGCCAGTGTCGATGCGGCCGCGACGCTGTTCGAACAAGCGAAGCTGCCGCGCCGCGAGGGTCGATGTCTTGCGCACGCAGTCCTGATGGTCGAGCAGGCCCAGCTCGCGGCCGTAGACTCCCCAGACTCGGGGGAAAGTCCCCTGGCCGCGTGGGTGCGTTTGCGAGGGGCCATCGGTGCCGACCATGACGCGCGGATGGACCATGATGGCGCGCACGTCCTCCTCGAGCATCATGTGATAGACGGCGCTGGCGCCGCCGCGGCCGATCTCGTCGATGATGGTATCCGTGGGGGTCTTGCCGAGGCGTGCTGCCGCCTCGGAGAGGTACTCGTTGGCGAATGGTCCTCGCGTCATGTAGATGCGCTCGGCGCCACCGCGTCCGGCGATGAGTTGGTCGATGCCGGCGACAAGTTCCACGCGGCGGTTGGCCACCGCGTCCTCCCAATCATTGAGCGCCCATCCGGGAATGACGGCGTTGATGGAGGTTTGTGAAGCCGTGTAAGGATATTGGTCCATCCATACTTCCATGCCCTCCCCCACCGCAGCTTCAACGCGGCCGGTGTAGTCGGCTGTCATTCCCCAGACAACAGGGCCGGCGCACTTGGCGTGGGAGATTTGTACGCGCGCACCGCTCTCGCGGCCGATGCGCAGGGCCTCGTCAACGGCGTCCATGACACGTGCGTTCTCCGAACGCATGTGGGACGCGTAGATGCCGCCGTGTTGCGCCGCGACCTTGGCGAGCTCGATGATTTCCTCCGTGGTGGAGTTGTATCCGGAGAGATAAATAAGGCCGGTGGATAGTCCGAAGGCACCGGCTTCCATGCCATCCGCAACGAGCAACTTCATGCGCTCCATCTGGTCGTCGGTATACTCGGCCTCGACAAGAACCACCGCGGCGCGCAGGCTGTTGTGGCCGATGAGGCCGATGTAGTTGGTATCAAGATTGCCATCCAGCCCCGCATAGAAATCGGCGAAGTCGGGCACAGCAGGCGTGCGTCCACAATTGCCGGCGACGCGGGTGGTGACTCCCTGGCGGACAAGTTCAGGCTCCGGCCCTCCTCGATCGGCGTGGGAATGCATGTCGATGAATCCCGGGACGACGAGCAATCCGGTGGCATCGATTTTCGTGGCGGCGGTTCGATCGCGCAGATCCCCAACGGCGACGATCCGGTCGGCGGTGATGCCAACATCCGCATTGGTCGGTGCGGAATCGCCATCGCGATAGACTGTGCCTGAAAGAATCAGCAGGTCGAAGTCATGGGGTGTTTGTGCGCCAGTGGGGGCAAACCCCAGCGCGAGCAGGGCGGAGAGAAGATAGGGGCGCATGGCAACCTCCGGGGAATGTGGATAAGCTAAGGAGGTAATGCTGGCTGTCAAACGGTGTCGTGGAGTGTGGGGTCGGTTCCAACTGCTGTTCCGGACAGATGCCCCCACAGTCTGATTGTGGAAAACAGGCGGAACTGCCGAGGCGGGAGCCTGAATTGAAGTTGGATGTGGCTTGTCGCCTTGGGCGGATTGCACAGGACTGGGTTTGACCCCCGGGGTGGCTGGGGGTCTTGGATGCGTGCCGGAGCGGTCTGGGTGGGAGGTCCTGCGGCACAGATGGCGGGGGCCTGGAACTTGCTGGGGTAAGGGGAAAATCAGCTCAAGAAAGGGAACACAACTCACTATGTCAGTCGATCAGCATGTTGAAGGCGCGGGCAAGTGTCCGATCACAGGTCACGGGGCGCACACGCGGAAAATGACGAACCAGGATTGGTGGCCGAACCAGGTGGACCTGCGTCCGCTCCACCAGAATCCCGCCTCGTTGAATCCGTACGGCGAGGATTTTGACTACGCCGAGGAATTCAAGAGCCTGGACCTGGAGGCAGTGCGCAAGGACCTGTACGCACTGATGACGGATTCGCAGGAGTGGTGGCCCGCCGACTATGGGCACTACGG